>CAZNCQ010000752.1:0-1000 GCA_964571275.1 uncultured Myxococcales bacterium | reverse complement strand
CACCTCCAGAGCGCACGCGCGCACCTCCAGAGCGCACGCGCGCACCTCCAGAGCGCACGCGCGCACCTCCAGAGCGCTCACGCGCGCACCTCGGCGGCGCTCGCGCGCACGAACGCGCGACCGAACGAGTGACAGAATGCCGACGCGACCTCGTTCGCCAACCCTTCGAGCGAGGGAATCGCCGCTCGCGATCGATCGATCACGCGGGCGCCGTCCGATTGACCGAGCTGACGGGCGCCGTCCGTTTGACCGAGCTGACGGACGCCGTCTGATTGACCGAGCTGACGCTCGACGGACGTCATCTGCACGCCGTCGAGCCCGCATGGGACGATGAGGCGAAACGCGTCGAGGTCGACGGCGACGTTGAGCGCAAATCCGTGAATGGCGACCCGGTGGTGAACGTTGACACCGAACGAACAGATCTTGGAAAGGGCCTCGGTGCCGCCGTGTTGGCTCTTTGTCCACAGGCCCGGCGCCTCGCGCCGCCAGAAGGCCGTGATCCCGAGCGCGGCGAGCACCTCGCAGAGTCCGTCGGCCATCGCGCGCAGGTGGCCGACCACGCCGCGGTCGAGACGGACCACCGGATATCCGACCAGCTGTCCCGGACCGTGATAGGTGACGTCGCCGCCGCGCGACGCGTGGTGAAGCGCGACGCCGCGCCGCTCGAGCTCGCCGGCGGCGACCAGCACGTGCTCGTCCACCGCCGACCGCCCGAGGGTGATCACCGGATGATGCTCGAGAAGCAACAGTGTCTCCCCGCCCGCTCCGGCGAGGATCCGCTGTCGCAGCTGCTCCTGCAGCGCGGCGGTCTCGGCGAACGGAACGCGCCCGAGCCAGGCCCACCGCGCCGGCGCGCCCGTGGCGACCGCAGGCGGGGCAGGCGCGGCAACCGGCGCCGGCAGGGCTACCCCTCGGCGAGCTCGGCGAAGAAGTCGGCATCGACGAAGTCGACGCTGACCATCGCGTTGATCACTCCGACGCCGTGGCGGATGCAGGTCTC
>CAZNCQ010000751.1:0-1017 GCA_964571275.1 uncultured Myxococcales bacterium | reverse complement strand
ATCTCCAGGAACGCGCGGCAGCCTTCGACGGTCTTCTTCCCCTGTTGCTCGAAGAACGTGAAGAACGACGCGTCGTGAGGCAGCAATCTCATGGCCGGGCGGTGTATAGCCCAAAAGTTTCGTCCTTGTCACCCAATCGACACCTCGCCCCCGGAAGATGTCTGCGAGAAGAGAACTCGATCACGACCGGCCGATCGCGCCGACACCTCACGTTCAACGATTGAAAGGGAGATCTGTTCATGCAAACGAAGACCACCTTTTTGGCATTGGCGACCGCGGCAATGTCGCTCGCGGCACCGGCGATCGCGCAAGCCGGGACGGTTTCGATCAAGGGCTCGGACACGATGGTCGTTCTCGGCCAGCGCTGGGCCGAAGAGTACATGAAGAAGCACCCGGAGACGACGATCCAGGTGACCGGGGGCGGCTCGGGCACCGGCATCAGCGCGCTCATCAACGGCACGACCGAGATCTGCGAGGCTTCACGGAGCATGAAGGACGCGGAGAAGGCGCAGCTCAAGGAGAAGGCGGGCGCAGGGCCCGAGGAGGTCATCGTCGCCAAGGACGGCCTGTCGGTCTACCTCAACGACAGCAACCCGCTGGGCGAGCTCACGATGGAGCAGCTGAAGGGGATCTTCACCGGCAAGATCACCAACTGGAAAGAGGTTGGCGGCGCTGACGCGAAGATCATTCCCTACTCGCGCGAGAACAGCTCGGGCACTTACGTGTTCTTCAAGGAGCACGTCCTGAACAACGCCGACTACACCCCGCGCGCGCAGGCGATGCCGGGGACGGCGGCGGTGGTGAACGCCGTGTCCAAGGAGAAGAACGCGATCGGCTACGGCGGCGCGGCGTACGCCAAGGGCATCAAGGTCATCAAGGTGAAGAAGGACGCTGGCTCGGAGGGCATCGCGCCGTCGGACGTGACGGTGAAGAACGGCACCTACCCGCTGTCGCGCCCGCTCTTCTTCTACCTGCGCACCAAGCCGGCGGGCGAGATCAAGTCGATCGTCGACTGGG
>CAZNCQ010000750.1:0-1021 GCA_964571275.1 uncultured Myxococcales bacterium | reverse complement strand
TCGCGCATGAAGAAGATCTTCACCGAGGAGCATCACCAGAAGCTGTTCGACGAGCTGGACGACGACGGTCTCAAGAGGGCCGCCATGACCCTGCGCGAGGGCATTCACCTGGCGACGCCGGTCTTCGACGGCGCCAAGGAGACCGACATCAAGGCGCTGCTGGCGCTCGCCGAGCAGGCGAGCAACGGGCAGGCGACGCTGTTCGACGGCAAGAGCGGCGAGGCGTTCGACCACGACGTCACCGTGGGCGTGATGTACATGCTCAAGCTGCACCACCTGGTCGACGACAAGATCCACGCGCGGTCGATCGGTCCTTACTCGCTGGTCACCCAGCAGCCGCTGGGCGGCAAGGCGCAGTTCGGCGGTCAGCGGCTCGGCGAGATGGAGGTCTGGGCCATGGAGGCGTACGGCGCCGCCTACGGCCTGCAGGAGTTCCTGACCGTCAAGTCCGACGACGTCATCGGCCGCACCCGGATGTACGAGGCGATCGTCAAAGGCGAGCACGTGCTCGAGTCGGGCTTGCCTGAGTCGTTTAACGTGCTATTGAAAGAGCTGCAATCGCTGTGCCTGAACGTCGAGCTCATTGAGGACCCGAACGCACCTCGCAAGCAAGAGTCGACGCTCGAGCTGATGGCGCGCGAAGTCGCCGCCAAGGTCAGCGCCAGTGCCAGCGCCTCGACGCCCCCAGCTCCGCCAGCGCCGGCCGAGCTGGGAGGCGAGTAAAGGTATGAACGTTTTGGGAAAGGTGGAATCGTGAAAGATATTTTCAACTTCTTCGAGAAGCCGAAGGATCCGCTGTCTTTCTCTGCGATCCGCATCTCGCTCGCCTCGCCGCTGAAGATCCACGAGTGGTCGCACGGCGAGGTGAAGAAGCCGGAGACCATCAACTACCGCACCTTCAAGCCCGAACGCGACGGCCTCTTCTGCGCCAAGATCTTTGGCCCAGTGAAGGACTACGAGTGCAATTGCGGCAAGTACAAGCGCATGAAGCACCGCGGGATCGTGTGCGAGAAGTGCGGCG
>CAZNCQ010000749.1:0-1021 GCA_964571275.1 uncultured Myxococcales bacterium | reverse complement strand
AGAAGATCCTCGCGGTCGCGATCCACAACCACTACAAGCGCATCGACGCCAAGGTCGGCGCCGAGGACGTGGAGCTCGGCAAGTCGAACATCCTGCTGCTCGGCCCCACCGGCTGCGGCAAGACGCTGCTGGCGCAGACGCTGGCCAAGATCCTGAACGTCCCGTTCGCGATCGCGGACGCCACCAACCTGACCGAGGCCGGGTACGTCGGCGAGGACGTCGAGAACATCATCGTCAACCTCCTGCAGAACGCCGACCACGACATCGAGAAGGCGCAGCGGGGCATCGTCTACATCGACGAGATCGACAAGATCGCGCGCAAGGGCGAGAACCCGTCGATCACCCGCGACGTGTCGGGCGAGGGTGTGCAGCAGGCGCTGCTCAAGATCCTCGAGGGGACGGTGTGCAACGTGCCGCCCAAGGGCGGGCGCAAGCACCCGCAGCAGGAGTTCCTGCAGGTCGACACCACCAACATCCTGTTCATTTGCGGCGGCGCCTTCGTGGGGCTCGAGGACATCATCGAGCAGCGCGTGGGGCAAAAGCAGATCGGTTTCGGCGCGAAGATCCAGTCGAAGAAAGAGCGCCGCGTCTGGGACCTCCTGCGCGAGGTGCAGCCGGAGGATCTCCTGAAGTACGGGATGATCCCGGAGTTCGTGGGCCGCCTGCCGGTGATCGCGCCGCTGCACGAGCTCGACGAGGCGGCGCTGATCGACATCCTGACCAAGCCCAAGAACGCGCTGGTCAAGCAGTACCAGAAGCTGTTCGAGATGGACGGCGTCAAGCTGCGCTTCACCAAGGGCGCCATGTCCGCGATTGCGGCCGACGCACAGAAGCACAAGTCGGGCGCGCGCGGCCTGCGCGCGATCCTCGAGCAGTCGATGCTCGACATCATGTTCGAGGTCCCGTCGAGCGGCGCCGCGATCCGCGAGATCGTGATCAACGAAGAGACGATTCAGAAGGGGCAGCAGCCGATCCTGATGTACCAGAAGGGCGCTGTGGCCGGCACCGAGAGGTCCGCTTC
>CAZNCQ010000748.1:0-1028 GCA_964571275.1 uncultured Myxococcales bacterium | reverse complement strand
CGCGACAGGCACCAGTCGGGGCGCGCCTCGATCATGCCGCGGATGCGGTTCTCGCCCCACGCCGGGATCCACTGCGTGCGGCCGATCTCGGCCAGCGCCTCGGCGCGCAGCGACGTCGGGTCGGTGCCGTCGCCGAGGCGCGCGAACCATTGCTCGGTCGCGCGAAACACGATCGGCGTCTTGCAGCGCCAGCAATGCGGATACTGGTGGCGCACCGACTGGCCCGGCTTGTTGAGCAAGTAGCCAGTGTCGGCCAGCCGCTGCACGATCTTGGGGTTGGCCTCGAACACCCCGAGGCCGCCGAAGTCGGCGACGTCGGCGGTCAGCTTTCCCGAAGCGTCGACCGGCGCGTAGATCGGCAACCCCACCTGGCGCCCCACGACGTAGTCGTCGGCGCCGTGTCCGGGCGCGGTGTGCACCAGGCCCGTGCCCGCCTCGAGCGTCGCATGGCGCGCGAAGTAGAGCCGGAACGCGGCGTCGCTGCGGGGCGCGATCCCGAGCGGATGCCGGTAGCGCGTGCCCAGCAGCTTTTCGAAGCTCTCCCGGGGAATGCGGATCCAGCGATCCATCGGGCACTCGAGCGCGCACGCCGCGAGGAAGCTCTCGGCCAGCCCTTCGGCGACGACGAGCAGCTCGTCGGAACCGTCTTGCAGCTTCACCGGCAGCGCGACGTAGCTGAGCTCGGGGTTGGCGACGATCGCCAGGTTCGCCGGCAGCGTCCAGGGCGTCGTGGTCCAGATGACGAACGCGGCCGGCCGCCCCGCCAGCGTCGGATCCGCCGCGGCGAGATCGCCTTCGATCGGAAAGCGCACGTAGATCGACGGCGAGGTGTGCTCCTCGTACTCGACCTCGGCCTCGGCGAGCGCGGTGCGGTGCACGACGCACCAGTGCACCGGCTTCTTGTCGCGGTAGATGAGCCCGCGGCGCGCGAAGCCCGCCAGCTGGCGCACGATCGTCGCCTCGTAATCTTTCGACAGCGTCAGGTAGGGATCGTCCCAGATGCCCAGGCAGCCGAGCCGCTTGAACTC
>CAZNCQ010000747.1:0-1029 GCA_964571275.1 uncultured Myxococcales bacterium | reverse complement strand
TCGGCGAACGCGCGGTCGGTGTGCATCGGCACGTGGCCGGCGATGTCGTGGAAGATATCGGGCTCGGGCAGGTACTCCAGGGTCTTGCCGTCGCGGATGGTCACCGTCGTCGGGAACTCGCGCCGGCGCAGGCAATCGAAGAACACGTACGACGGGACGTAGCCGCTGACCGCGCGCGCGCGGAACCCGGTCAGGGTCTGCATGAAGCGGTTCACGTCCTCGAAGCGCGGCACGTGCTCGTGGTCCATGAACAGCGTGCCCTGCCCTTGCAGGTACTTCTCGTTGGCGTAGCGCCGCCAGCGGTCCTGCATGCGAGCGAACAGCTGCCGCCAGGTCTGGTGGTTCTCCTCGGAGTAGAGCTCGTACGGCTGGCGGATGTAGACCTCGCCGTTGGCGCGCGCCTGCTCGATGAACGGCGCCTGGGTCGTCGTCAAGCCCAGGCCTCCCGCTCCTGCCGGAGCCGGCCCCGCTGGGTCGTGTCGCGTCGCATGACTGGGGTCGCCCATGGAAGCAGGCCATCCGCGGCTGCCCCTTGATTTTAGCGCTAGAAACCGGGGGGCGCGCTAAGATCACTCGATCGCGCACCACTTTCGCCAAAGGGGGCCACGATGTTGCTCGGGATCTGGTTGGCTTTGCTCGGGGTTTTGGCCGCGTCCAATCTCATCATCGCCAAGAAACCGGACGCTGCGCAGCTCATCGGCAAGATCGCGCCCTATCAGGGCTGGATCGGCGCGGTGTCGGCGGTGTGCGGTGTGTTGGGAATACTGGGCTGCGTCAGCCACATCGGCTGGATGGGGAGCGCGCCGATCTTCTGGCTGTCGCGGCTCGCCGATTCGGTGTTGCTGACGTGCCTTGGCCTCTTGCTGGGCATCGGCGTTTTCAAGAGCTTCATCAAGAACGCCCAGGCGAACGCCAACCTGGATCGCGTCATCGCCAAGCTGGCGCCCTATCAGGGCAAGCTCGGCCTGGTCGCCATCGCCCTCGGCATCTGGATGATCATCGCCGGGGTGATGTTCCCCATCGTCGGGT
>CAZNCQ010000746.1:0-1031 GCA_964571275.1 uncultured Myxococcales bacterium | reverse complement strand
TGCACAGCTACCGCGTGCGATTCCCCGACGGAGCGGAGGCTTCCGTCCGCCGGCGGGAGTTCAGCATCTGGAGCCAGTATCGCGAGGAGGCAGCCGGCGGCCCGGACCCACTCATCGACCACGAGCCCTTCGCCCCGCACGTCATCTACCGTCGAGCGTGACGTTGAGCGTGAACGTCAGGAGCCCCATGGTTCCCCCGTGCCGATCGTCATCGAGCGGCGCGCAGCGTGACGAGGAGCTCGTCCAGCTGCCCGAACGTCTCGCGCAGCCCCTCCCCGAAGCCGATGGCCTCGTCGGTCGCCTCCTTTGACGGATGGAGCTCGTGCAGGACCAGCAGCGTCTTGCCACCCTTCTCCTCGAAGGTCACCGTGGTGACGGCCTGACCGCCCTCCCCTTCCTCATTGGTCCAGACGAGGCGCGAGGGCGGCGTCACCTCGAGGTACTTGCCGAAGAACGCCATGGTCTTCGAGCCCTCGTGGCCGAACACGAAGCGGTAACCGCCCCCGACGCGAACATCCGCCTCGCAGGAGAGCAGGGACATGCCCATCGACTTCGGCGCCCACCACTGCTTCAACAGCTCGGGCTTGGTCCACGCCTCGTAAACGAGGCGGGCCGGGCCGTCGAAGGTCCGCGTCACGACGAACTCGCGCTCGGACTTCCGTTCCACCGTCGTGGGGTTCTTCACGGGGGTGGGCTCACTTTTTCTTGTTGCGTTCATTGGTCTTCTCCCTCTGTTTCAGTTCCTCGACAACCTTGTCCAACTGGTCGAAGCGCGAGTCCCAGAGCTGGTGGTGCCGCTCGATCCAGGCCGTCTCTTCCTCCAGCCGGCGCGGACCGAGCTTGCACGTCCGCACGCGCCCGACCTTCTCCGTGATGACGAGCCCGGCCTGCTCGAGGACGCCGACGTGCTTCTTGATGCCCGTGAGGGTCATGCGGAACCTCTCGGCGAGGTCCGTGATGGAAGCATCGGCACGGCCGAGCTGCTCGAGAACGCCGCGCCGGGTGGCGTCCGAGAGCGCGGCGAACGAGGC
>CAZNCQ010000745.1:0-1042 GCA_964571275.1 uncultured Myxococcales bacterium | reverse complement strand
CCGCGGAAGCTCTCGATGAAGCGGCCGAGCTCCTGCTCGACGATGCTCTCCGCCTGCTCGGCCTCGCCGCGCCGGCCGTCGCGGTGGCTGCTCGCGACCTTTTGCAGGTCGTCGATGTCGGCGAGGTAGATCCCTTCCAGCTCGGCACACGCGGGCTCGACGTCGCGCGGGACGGCGATGTCGATCAGGAACAGCGGGCGCCCGCGGCGCAGCTTCTGCGCCTTGGCGACCAGGACGCGCGTCAGCACCGGCTCGCGTGCGCCCGTCGACGCCAGCACGATGTCGGCGGCGGCCAGCGCGCCGACCAGATCCTCGAACGGGTGCACGTCGCCGCCCATGCGCGCGGCCAGCTCCTGCGCGCGGCCCGGCGTGCGGTTGGTGACCGTCAGCGTGGCGCCCTGGCCCTGCAGCGCGCGCGCCGCCAGGTCCGACATCTTGCCCGCGCCGACGATGAGCACGCGGCGCTCGGCAAAGCCGCCGAACACCTGGCGCGCGAGATCGATCGCCACCGAGCTGACCGACACCGGGTTGCGGGCGATCGCGGTCTCGCGCCGCACGCGCCGCGCGACGCGGAAGGCGCGCGAGAAGCACAGGTTCAGGATCGGACCCGCCGTTCCCGACTTCAGCGCGAGATCGTGTGTGGTCTTCACCTGTCCCAGGATCTGCGGCTCGCCGATCACCAGTGAGTCCAGGCTCGAGGCGACGCGAAACAGGTGGTGCACGGCCTCGGAGTCCGAACGTACGTAAAGGTGGGGCTCGAGCTCGGCGGCCGCGACCGACGCGCGCCCCGCCAGCTCCGAGCCGAGCGCGCGCAGCGCCGCCTCGCGATCCGACGCGACGGCGTAGATCTCGACGCGGTTGCAAGTGCAGAGCAGCGCCGCCTCGCGGATGCCCGGCAGCGTCACCACCTGACGCAGCGCCGCCTCGACCTGCTCCTCGGCAACGGTCAGCTTCTCCCGGACGGCGACCGGGGCAGTCTTGTGGGACACCCCGAGCACGATGACGTCAGTCAGCGACTCCATCTTTCACGCTGCGTGGCGGA
>CAZNCQ010000744.1:0-1045 GCA_964571275.1 uncultured Myxococcales bacterium | reverse complement strand
CGCGACTGCCGAGCGTGCGTTGCGCCTGGCCACCGCCCGAGGGAAGGCCGAGCTCAGCGAGCGACTGCGGATTCAAGTCGCTCGCTACCAAACCGGTGCGCCAAACCGCGAGGGCAGCGAGGCCCCTGACAAGCACTAGTGAGTGCCCTATCCCTGAAGAAAGCATCGTGACCACCGACGTGCTACTTGGGAACGCTTGCACCGAGAGCGACCTGCACGTTCCTGCACGTGACCATCGCGGCCGCAGCTGCCTGCTGAGTTGACTCGATCAAGAGGCCCGGTCGGCGGCCGACGGGTGCGGTTGCAATGTCGTGGGCACTCGCTTGCCGGCCCGACGACCTTCCACGCGATGCAACGGGTTGTTGCAGGAACGACAACAATATGCGTCGCGCCACACGCGTCGTCGACTGGATAGTACATAAAAATCAATCACTTATGTATTTACACGATTTAAAACAAGTAGGCATGCTTACTGCTTGGTAATGAATGGACAGCGGAAGGTATCCGCCTACGAAAAGGCAAACCTCGGGCGACCGGGGGACGCAAAGCCAACGGGACTCTCGAGTCGGCCGGGCTACCGAAGGGGACGGACAGTGAAGACAAAAGACCTGGTACAGAAGACAACTTGGCCGGCACTCGCGCTGGCAGCGGCGTTGCTTGGCTGCCAGCCCGCGTCCGATGACGCGGGTGCGGCAGCGACTGGATCGACCGAGGACGCACTGGCGACGACCAATGGCCTGTCGATGCTGAACGGGCTGTCGATGACCAACGGTCTGTCGGGCAACGGCCTGTCCGGCAATGGTCTGTCGGGCAACGGCCTGTCCGGCAACGGCCTGCTGATGAACCCACTCACGACCGGCATCCTGTCGACCGGCACGATGATGAATACCGCCGCGGGGCAAAGTACGATGAGCTACATCGTTCGCTGCGCGCTTCCGTCAAATCACACGATCACCGCCAAGGACAGCACTGGCAAGTCGTACTCGTTCGCGGGCGCGATCGGCGTCGCCCCCGAATGGGAGACCGGCACCTGCAACACGACTTG
>CAZNCQ010000743.1:0-1062 GCA_964571275.1 uncultured Myxococcales bacterium | reverse complement strand
CCGTCGACTTCGGCATCGTCGTCGACTCGACGGTGATCATGATGGAGAACATCTTCCGCCACCTGGGAATGCCCGGGCGGCGCAACCGCATCGAGCGCATCTTGGCGGCTGCCGGCGAGGTCGGGCCGCCGATGTTCTCGTCGACGCTGGTCATCGGCGTGGCGTTCATCCCGCTGTTCACGCTCACGGGTGTCTCGGGCGTGATCTTCTCGCCGATGGCGCATACCTACGCGTTCGCGATCGGCGGCGCGATCATCCTCGCGCTGACGCTGACGCCGGTGCTCAGCGAGCGATTCATCCAGCCGAGTGGGCTTGCCGACCACGAGCACGACAACTGGCTGATGCGCGCGCTCAAGTCGTTCTACCTGCCGCTGTTCGCGTTCGGCTTGCGCCGCAAGCGCCTGGCGGTCGCGATCGGCGCCGGCGTCATCCTCGCCAGCCTGATCGGCGGTTCGCTGCTGGGGCGCGAGTTCATGCCCAAGCTCGAGGAGGGCAACTTCTGGATCCGCGCCACGCTGCCGACGTCGATCTCGCTCGAGCAATCGGCGAAGTACGTCGGGCGCATGCGCAGCCTGATCCTCGGGTGTCCGGCGCACGGCGACTGCGACACCGGCCATCGCAGCCGGCCCGAGATCACCACCGTGGTCTCGCAACTGGGCCGCCCCGACGACGGGACCGACGTGTCGGGCTTCTCGAACATCGAGCTCTTCGCGCCGCTGCTGCCGGCGTCGGAGTGGCGCCGCGGCGTCACCAAGGAGAGGATGACCACGGACCTGGCGAGCGCGCTGCAGGAGGCGTTTCCCGGCGTGATCTTCAACTTCTCGCAGATGATCTCCGACAACGTCGAAGAGGCGATGTCGGGCGTCAAGGGCGAGAACACCGTCAAGGTGGTTGGCCCCGACCTGCGCATCAACGAAGCCAAGGCCAACGAGATCGTCGACGTCATGGAGAAGATCCGCGGCGTCGAGGACCTGGGCCTGTTCCCGTCGCTGGGACAGCCGAACATCCGCATCACGCCCGACCGCGTGCAGTGCGGCCGCTACGGGCTGAACGTCGGCGACG
>CAZNCQ010000742.1:0-1064 GCA_964571275.1 uncultured Myxococcales bacterium | reverse complement strand
ACTCGAGGTTTTCTTCATGAGCCGAACGCGCGCCGCGGGCACTGTTCTCTGCTCCCTGTTGTTGCTGTCCTCATCGGTGGCGTTGGCGAAAAAGAAAAAGAACGCACAGCCCCAGGGCGACTTTCAGCCTGACGCGGAGCCGACGGGCGATCAACCGTCAAAGGTTCTGGAGCGTGCCTTCAAGCTATACGACGGCGAGGATTATTCTTCCGCCTCGATCGAGCTCAACAAGGCGATCGAGGGCGAGACCGGCGATGTCGAGGCCAACAAGCAGAAGGCCGAGTTCTGGATGGGCAAGGCCCTCTACAACTTGACCTACTATTCGGCGTCGTTGTCTTACTTCGACCGCATCGTTCAAAAGGGCCCGTCCCACGGTTATTACAGGGCGACCTTGAAGTGGTTGGCTTCGTTGTCGCGACAGTTGCCGGATTCGACCGGCATTTTGGAGAAGATCGGGAAGTACCAGCGCGCCGAGCTCGACGATCCCTCGCTGGAGAAGGTGCGCGACGAGCTCTACTTCCTCCTCGGGAAGTATTACTACCAGAAGGGCAATTTCAAAGAGGCGGTCTCGCTGTTCGGGAACGTTCAGCCCAGCAGCGAGTTCTACGTTCAAGCCAAGCTGTTCGAGGGCGCGACCCACGTTCGCGAGTTCCAGGCCAAGCCCGCCGTCGAGTCGTTCAAGGAGGTCTTGAGGGCGTCGGCGGAGAGCAGCGATCCCAAGGTCAAGCCGTTCGAGGACCTCGCCAACCTGTCGCTGGCGCGCACGTTCTACTCGACGGGCCAGTTCGACCTGGCGGTGAAGTACTTCGACCGCGTCTCGCAGGACTCGTACGACTGGGCCAACAGCCTGTTCGAGGCCTCTTGGGCGAACTTCATGCTCAAGCAAAAGGGGTACTCGAAGGCGCTCGGCAACATCCACACGCTGCAGGCGCCGTTCTTCGAGGACAGCATCAAACCGGAGTCGGTCGCCGAGGCGCTGACCGTCAAGGCGACGATCTACTTCTACAACTGTCTTTTCGACCGCGCCGAAGAGGCCATCAACGAGTTCAACGCGGTCTACCCGA
>CAZNCQ010000741.1:0-1072 GCA_964571275.1 uncultured Myxococcales bacterium | reverse complement strand
CCCGAGCTCAAGCTGCACCAGTGCGGTCTTCCCAAGAAGATGGCGCTCGAGCTCTTCAAGCCGTTCATCTACAACAAGCTCGAAGAGCGCGGTCTGGTCACCACGATCAAGAGCGCGAAGAAGCTGGTCGAGAAGGAGCGTCCCGAGGTTTGGGACATCCTCGAAGAGGTCATCAAGGAGCACCCGATCCTCCTCAACCGCGCGCCGACGCTGCACCGCCTCGGCATCCAGGCGTTCGAGCCGCTGCTGATCGAGGGCAAGGCCATCCAGCTGCACCCGCTGGTCTGCGCGGCGTTCAACGCCGACTTCGACGGCGACCAGATGGCGGTCCACGTGCCGCTGTCGCTCGAGGCGCAGATGGAAGCGCGCGTGCTGATGATGTCGACCAACAACATCCTCAGCCCCGCGAACGGGCGCCCGATCATCCTGCCGTCGCAGGACGTCGTGCTCGGGCTCTACTACATGACGCGCGAGCGGCTGTTCGCGCGTGGTGAGTACCCGCACGGCAAGGGCGACGGCTCCAAGGTCGAGAAGACCGACGTCAAGTCGGAGAAGATCACCGTCAACAAGATGCACGGCGTCTACGCGTCGCCCGAGGAAGTGCGCATGGCGTACGACCACGGCGAGCTCGACCTGCAGGCGGCGATCCGCGTGCGCACCGGCGGCGAGCTGGTGGCCACGACGGTCGGCCGCGTGCTGCTGTACGAGATCGTGCCGAAGCAGCTGCCGTTCAAGATCGTCAACCGCGTCATGGGCAAGAAGCAGCTCGGCGATCTCATCGACAGCTGCTATCGCGCCTGCGGCCAGAAGGAGACGGTCCTGCTCGCCGACAAGCTGCGGTCGCTCGGGTACACCTACGCGACCAAGGCGGGCATCTCGATCTGCGTCGACGATCTCCAGATCCCGGCGCGCAAGATCGAGCTGCTCGAGACCGCGCAGAAGGACGTGCAGGAGATCGAGGAGCAGTACACCGAGGGTCTCATCACCGACGGCGAGCGCTACAACAAGGTCGTCGACATCTGGGCGCAGGTGTCGGAGCAGATCGCCGAAGAGATGATGAGCGAGATCGGCA
>CAZNCQ010000740.1:0-1073 GCA_964571275.1 uncultured Myxococcales bacterium | reverse complement strand
TCGCGGTCGGCCTCGTCGAGCGCCCAGAACGTCTCCTTGCCGTGGTCGACGCGGAAGAGCGGCGGCTGCGCCAGGTAGACGAACCCGTCTTTGATCAGCGGCTGCAGGTGCCGGTAGAAGAACGTCAGCAGCAACGTCGCGATGTGGTGACCGTCGGAATCGGCGTCCATCAGCAAGACGATCTTGTGGTAGCGGAGGCGCTCGATCTTGAACTCCTCGCCGACGCCGCAGCCCAGCGCCGAGACCACGTCCTGCAGCTCCTTGTTCGACAGCACCTTCTGCAGCGACGCCTGCTCGGTGTTCAGCACCTTGCCGCGCAGCGGGAGGATCGCCTGCGTCTTGCGCTCGCGCCCCTGCTTCGCCGAGCCACCGGCGGAGTCGCCCTCGACGATGAACAGCTCGCTGCGCCCGGGATCCGTCGACGAGCAGTCAGCCAGCTTGCCGGGCAGATTCAGTCGGTGGGACACCGCCGTCTTGCGCGACACCGCCTGCGCCGCCGCGCGCGAGGCCTCGCGCGCCTTCGCCGCCAGACCGATGCGCTCGACGATCGCCGCGCCCGCCGTGCGGTTCTCGAGCAGGAACTTCTCCAGCGCCGGCCGCACCGCGCTGTCGACCTGATTCTGCGCTTCGGGGCTGCCGAGCCGCTCCTTGGTCTGGCCCTGGAACTGCGGCTCGTGCATGTAGACCGACAGCACGCCGACGACACCCTCGCGGATGTCCTCCGCCGTGAGCGTCACCCCCTTGGGCGCGAGATCCGTCGTCTCGATGAACGAGCGCACCGCCTTGACGATCGCGGCGCGGAAGCCCTGCTCGTGCGTCCCGCCCTGCGTCGTCGGGATCGCGTTCACGTACGAGCGGATCGTCTCCTCGTGCGACTCGGTCCACTGCAGCGCCGCCTCGATGCGCACGCCGTCGGCCGCCTGGTCGTTGCGCTCGAAGTAGAACACCTGCGCCGCGGTCGGCGCCTTGGCGCGTTCGGTGACGATGCGCGCCAGGAAGTCGGCGATGCCGCCCGCGTGCTCGAACACGTCCTCGGTGCCGGCCGCCTCGTCGCGGTAGGTGATCTTGAGACC
>CAZNCQ010000739.1:0-1087 GCA_964571275.1 uncultured Myxococcales bacterium | reverse complement strand
GCGCCTGCGCCGGCCCCTGCGAGCCCCAGCCGATGACGCCGATCTGCTTGACGCCCGCGAACGCCTTGGGCAGCAGCGGGAACAGGTGGCGGCCGCCCTTGACGATCTGCTCCGTACGATCGCTCATCTGCACGGTGTCGATCTTGAAGATTTTCGAGCTGAAGTTGAGCGATTCGGCGGGCATGGCGTCCTCCGGGCAGTGTGCGTGGATATTCGGCGGTGGTTCGGAGCTCTGTCTATACGCCCATCCGATGATTGCGTAAAATGCATTGTTTTCAAATCACTGTTGCGATTTTCGCAATACGCGCAATACGATCAGGCACGCATGGACCACGACGCGCTCCGCCTGTTCCTGCACCTGTCGCGCAGCTTGCGCTTCCTCCACACCAGCCGTGAATGCCACATCAGCCCGTCGGCGCTGTCGCGCGCGATCCAGCGCCTGGAGCGCGAGGTCGGGTGCCGCCTCTTCGAGCGCGATCGCCGTACGGTGCGCCTGACGCCCGAAGGGACGCGCCTCGCGGCCCACGCGCGCGACGTGGTCGATCGCTGGGACCAGGTGAGGCTCGAGCTGCGCGGAAGCTCGGGCGCCGACGGCGGCACGCTCCGGGGCACGATCGCGCTCTTCGCGTCGGTGACCGCGTGCCAGAGCTTCCTGCCCGGCATCCTGAGCGGCTTCCGCGAGCGCTTCCCCGACATCCACATCCGCCTCGAGACCGGCTACGCCGTCGACGCGCTGGAGATGCTGGCCGAGGGGCGCGTCGACGTCACGGTCGCGGCGCTGCCGGCGCGCGTCCCGGCGCCGCTGACCGCGCGCGTCCTACTGCACACGCCGCTCGTGTTCATCGCGCCGGCGTCGCCGTGCGAGGTGCAGCGTCAGGTCGCGCGCCGCCCCCTGCCCTGGGCCGAGCTACCGATCGTCTTGCCCGCGTCGGGCCTGGCGCGCGCCGACGCCGACCGCTGGTTCCGCCGCAAGCGGATCGCGCCGCGCATCTACAGCGAGGTCGCGGGCAGCGAGGCGATCCTGTCGCTGGTCAGCCTCGGCTGCGGCGTCGGGATCGTGCCGCGCATCGTGATGGACAAGAGCCCG
>CAZNCQ010000738.1:0-1098 GCA_964571275.1 uncultured Myxococcales bacterium | reverse complement strand
AGCGAGATCCGCAACCCCAAGTACGAGGTCCGGTCGCTCGAGCTCAAGGGGATGGTCGCGAAGGATCCCGAGCTGCGCACCACCGAGAAGGGCAACACCATCGCTCGCGTGCTCGTCGCGGCCGACGAGATCTCGAAGGCGGGCCAGAATGTCGACCCGGCCGAGAACAAGTGGCACGTCGCGCTCTTCTTCGGCGACCGCGCCAAAGAGGTCGCGGGCGAGCTCAAGAAGAACATGATCGTGAGCCTCGCCGGCGAGCACCAGCTCCGGACCTTCAAGGACAAGAACACCGGCGAGGACCGTGAGGTCAGCGAGTTGGTGTCGCCCAAGGTCGAGATCCGGTCGCTCGAGATCAGGGGGACGGTCGCGAAGGATCCGGAGCTGCAGTTCACTGCCAGCGAGAAGCCGTTCACGCGGATCCTGATCGCCGCCGACCAGGTCTCGAGGGGGACGGCGAAGCTCGACCCCGACCAGAACAAGTGGCACTACGCCGTGTGCTGGGGCGACAAGGCGAAGGAGGCGGTGCAGACGTTCAAGAAGGGCATGGACGTTCAGGTCACCGGCGAGCAGCGCGTCGCTCAGTACGAGCGGGATGGGCGCCAATTCACCTCGTCCGAGCTGCACATGCCGAAGATCGAGCCGCTGCAGCGACGGCGGTCGCAAGGGCTCTCCCGGTAGGCGCCGTCGGTCCACGGACGCCTCATCCGGTTGGCGAGAACGCAAATGGAGCGCTCGTGATGACGACGACGCCGCAAGACGAGCTGCTCGCTCGCTTCTCGAAAGAGATCGACCTGCCCGCCTATTTGGTGCAGCGGGGCTACGAGGTGGTGGCGGACGCGAAGAACGCCGCGTATATCGCGATGGCACAGAAGAGCTCGGGACAGATCCTGCTGATCGCGAGAGAAGCCGACCGCCGCGGCTGGACCTACAAGAGCGCGACCGATCCTCGCGATCGTGGCTCGGTTGCCGACTACATGGCGCGCCACGAGGGGTTGTCCAGGTCTGCTGCGCTCGAGCGTGTCGTCGCTTGTCTCGACTCTCGACGCCGGGACGTTCCGGAGGCGGTGGGCTATCGCGCACACCTTCACGACAAGCCGC
>CAZNCQ010000737.1:0-1099 GCA_964571275.1 uncultured Myxococcales bacterium | reverse complement strand
GACGTCGACATGCTGGTCGAGATCCTCTGGAAGCCGAAGAACGCGCTCGCCAAGCAGTACGAGCGCCTGTTCGAGATGGAGGGTGTCAAGCTGCGCTTCTCGGAGGACGCGCTGCAGGCCGTCGCCGAGGAGGCCGCCCGCCGCAAGTCGGGCGCGCGCGGCCTGCGCGCGATTTTGGAAGAGGTGATGCTGGACGTGATGTATGAAATCCCGTCGCTGACCGGCGTCACCGAGTGCGTGGTCACCCGCGAGGTCGTCGTGTCGCGCGGGCGCCCCCAGCTGGTGCGGGAGAAGAAAGCGTCGTAGTCGTAGCCGTCGGTCCAGGTCGCTTCGGGTAAAGTTCTTTCCGAGGACACCGAAGCTTAGACGAACCGGACCCGAGGGTCTGCACGGAGCTTCCTCGCGCGCAATCTATAGCTATGGTTAGTTCCACCAACGAAATCCGCTGAGGTTCCACATCATGTTGAGCGAGAAAGAGAAAGCCCAGATCCGCACCGTGCTCGAGGACGAACAGAAGAGGTTGGCCCGCACCAGCCAGAACGCGCTGTCTTATTCGATGAACCATGAACGGAACATCGGCCGCGATTCGATCGACGAATCGATGGAGGAAGAGATCTTCTCCACGGAGATGCGGCTGCACGACCGCGAGAAATTCTTGCTCGGCAAGGTGGCGAAGCAGCTGGTCCGCCTCGAGAGCAACGAGATCGACGTCTGCGAGGAGTGCGGCGAGCCGATCTCGTTCCGGCGCCTGCTCGCGCGGCCGGTGACGACGTTGTGCATCGATTGCAAGGAACAAAGTGAGCGCGAGGAGGCCGCGGCCGAGCAGTCGGGCCGGGGCGGGCTTGCGGAGATCGGCGACCTCGGCGATGGCGAGGCCAAGAGCCCGAGCGGCCTCGAGGACTAGAGGGCCGGCGACTGAGCGCCGGCCCGGGCACCCGTGTAGCCGGGACGGCGGCAGGACATCGACCTCGAGCCTTCAGGGTTCCGAACCGGCCCCGCCCGCGCGGCTAAATTGCCGCTGCAGGCCATCTGATATAGTTTGCGAATGAGCCGGCGATGACGCCCGACAGTCGATATCGGATCACCGAGCGGGTTGCCG
>CAZNCQ010000736.1:0-1099 GCA_964571275.1 uncultured Myxococcales bacterium | reverse complement strand
TGATGGTCGCGCAGTACGTGGCCGCCGCCTGCTGCAACGAGCTCATCGGCCTGGCGACGCCATCGAGCGTCGCCAACATCCCGACCAGCGCCGGCATCGAGGACTACAACTCGATGGGTGCGACGTCGGCGCGCAAGGCGCGGCGCGCGCTGGAGCGGGTGACCGACGTCGTCGCGATCGAGCTTTTGTGCGCGGCCGAGGCGCTGGAATACCAGCGCCCGCTGCGCTCGGGCGCCGGCGTCGAGGCGGCGCACGCCGCCGTGCGCACGGTCGTGTCGCGCCGGACCGGCGACCGCCCGCCCGCGCCCGACATCCGAGCGCTCGCGGCGCTCATCCGCAGTGGCGGATTCGTCTAGCGGCGGCGAACCGGATAAAATAGCGGCATGGGGGACGAGTCGACAGCGCCCGCGCGGCTGATCCGAGCGCCCCGCGGTCCCGTGCGCACCTGCAAGACCTGGCACGCCGAGGCGGCGCTGCGCATGCTGATGAACAACCTGGATCCCGACGTCGCCGAAGATCCGGCGCATCTGGTCGTCTACGGCGGGCGCGGAAAGGCGGCGCGCTCGTGGGAGGCCTTCGACGCGATCGTCGACATCTTGCGGAAGCTCGACGCCGACGAGACCTTGCTGGTGCAATCGGGCAAGCCGGTCGGCGTGCTGCGAACGCACGCGCGCGCGCCGCGTGTGCTCATCGCCAACTCCAACCTCGTCCCGCACTGGGCGACCGACGCCTGCTTCGACGAGCTGGATCGCAAGGGCCTGATCATGTTCGGGCAGATGACGGCCGGCTCGTGGATCTACATCGGCACGCAGGGGATCCTGCAGGGGACCTACGAGACCTTCGCGGCCTGCGGGCGCGCGCACTTCGGCGGCGGCCTCGCGGGACGCGTCGTCGTCACCGCGGGCTGCGGCGGCATGGGCGGCGCGCAGCCGCTGGCGGTCACCATGAACGGCGGCGTCTGCCTGGTCGCCGACGTCGATCGACAGAAGCTGCAGCGGCGGCTGGAGACGCGCTACCTCGACGAGATCGCGGGCGGCGGTGTCGATGGCGGCGACGCGACCGGCGATGCGCTCGACGAAGCGATCGACGAAGCGATCGA
>CAZNCQ010000735.1:0-1103 GCA_964571275.1 uncultured Myxococcales bacterium | reverse complement strand
GACTTCGAGCTCGACTTCGGCATCCTGCCCAACCTCGAGCTCGACGTCGACGGCGCCTACGCGATCGAGGGCCCGGCGACGGGGCCGTTCGCGTTCGACCACGCGGCCCCCGACAGCTTGTGGCTGGGCGCGAAGATCGGCGTCTTCGACTGGACCGACGACGAGGCCAGGAGCGCCTGGGCGCTGGGGCTGCAGCTCGGGCCCAAGCTGCCCACCGCCAGCGGCTCGCACGGCGTCGGCGGCGAGGCGCTGATGCTGATCGGCCACGCATTTTACAGAACGCATCTCGTGCTCAACGCCGGCGCCTTCGCCGATCCGTTTCCCGATCCGACCAGCAAGCGGCCCATCGGAATCGAGCTCGGGCTCGATCTCGATCAGGATCTCGACAAGGAGGGTCGCTTCTCGCTCACCGGCGAGCTGTCCGGCGTGCGCTTCGTGTCATCGGATCCGCCGCAGCTGCTGGCGACGACCGGGATCAAGTTCGCCGCGACCGAGAGCCTCGACCTGTCGGTGGTCATCCTCGTCGGTTTTCTCGAGGGCAGCGATCGCTACGGGGCGTTGCTCGGCGTGTCGCCCAAGATTCACTTCTTTCACTGATGGGCGTGCCGGAATCAGACGACCGGCTGGCCGTCGGTGTCGAAGATCAGCGGCGCCGGCAGGCCCAGGTCGCGCAGCGGCTTTTCGATCACCGCGCGATCGCCGACCACGACGATCGCCATGCGGTCGGGATCGAGGTGGCGTTGCGCCAGCCGCTGCAGCTCGGCCGCGTCAGCGCGCCCGAGCGCGGCGACGAAGCGCGCCGGCTCGTCGAGCGGCAAGCCGTAGAGCCGCAGCTCCGCATACTGCGCCGCGATCCCGCCCGAGGTCGACAGCCCCTCGGCGACGCGCCCGAGCAGCGTCGCGCGCGCCTTGGTCAGCTCGGTTGGTGTCACGGGCGCCTCGCGGATCGCCGCGATCTCGCGCAGGAACTCCGCGACCGCCGGCGCGGTCACCTCGGTGAACACCGCGGCGCGCGCCGTGAACGATCCCGTCCGGCGGTAGAACCCGAAGCTCGAGCCGGCGCCGTAGGTGTAGCCCTTCTGCTCGCGCAGGTTGAAGTTGAG
>CAZNCQ010000734.1:0-1104 GCA_964571275.1 uncultured Myxococcales bacterium | reverse complement strand
CCCCTTCGCGTCACCCGCACAGCTCCCTTCGCTTCGCCGAGACTGAGCCCGCGCTCGTCTCTGTTGCGACCGCGGCGAGGCAAGAGGGATCTGGTAAAGCGCGCCGGTGCCGTTACTGATCGCAGACCCACGACGGCGTCTGACCCTCGCCGTCGGTACGATCGCATGCGCAGCTATGCTGCACGCCGCTCGCGGCGTAGGAGCAGGTCTGGCCCAGCGTCGGACACGACCAGAATCCGAGCAGCACCAAGACCTGGGGACAGGCGCCGTTCGCGCTCGCCGCCTGCGGAATCGCCTGCCCGTCCGACGTTTGCGCGGCCGCGATAGCCGTGTTGACGTTAGCGGCGTTGGCGTCGCCGGCCGCCGGCGGATCGGTCGCGGCCGGCGCTCCGGGCGCGCCGCCACCGCTGTCATTCGATCCGCCGCAGCCGATCACGAGACCGACCACGGCACTCAGCGCACCAAAGACCACCATTCGCGGGAAAGCATTCATCATCCACCTCATCCGTGGGCCAAGCCACGGGGTGGATCCAGGCAAGGTCTATGCCCGACTCGACTAGACGCTCTCCCAGCCACCGCTCGCCGCCGAGCGGAAGAGCGCGTCGATGACCCGCATGTTCGCGACCGCCTGCTCGATCGAATTCTCGACGGTGCCACCGGTGCGGATCGCGCGCGAGAACGCCTCGGCCTGCAGGCTGTATTGATCGACGACCGGGAACGACGTGACCTGCGCCGAGGCGCCGCCCAGGCGCGAGCCGTCGTCGAGGAAGATCTTGCAGGGCGCGTTGGCCGGCGCGTTGAACGGGATCTCGACCTCGATGCGTCCCTTGGTTCCCAGCGCATTCACCCGCTGAAAGGCCGCCAGCTGCGTGCCACAGGTGAACGTCAGGTGCGCGCCGCCGAAGTCGAGCATGCCGGACGACAGGCGATCGGTGCCGAAGTCCGGGTCGCGTTCGATGAGCGCGATGGCCCGCTTGGGCTCGCGGCCCAACAGGTAGCGCGAGGTGTTCACGGCGTAGCAGCCGATGTCGTAGAGCGCGCCGCCGCCGGCGTCCTTGCGGTTGCGGATGTTGGCGGCGTCGCGGTTGAAGTACGAGAACGCGG
>CAZNCQ010000733.1:0-1109 GCA_964571275.1 uncultured Myxococcales bacterium | reverse complement strand
GAAACCATCGGCCAGTATCTTTAGAACGCTCATCCGGCTCCTCCTTGACTTTCCTGCGTCTGGCTTGTCGGCTTTGAATCGCCTGAATCGGTTCAGTACCACGGGATAGACGACCGTTGCAAAGTGCCCCATCCCGGGACGTGGCAGTGCACTTAAGCACAGCCGATGCCAGGGGTTGCGGCGGCGTTCCAATTCGGTTTCGGATTTGTGGAGCGGGGAATTTTGCCCCAACGCGGGGAGTTTCTCCGCGGTGCGTGTGGGGTGGTGGCGGGCGGCGTGGTTCCTGGCGTTCCGGGACGCCAACAGGCCGGGCCGGGCGTCAGCGTCCACTCGCTTCGTCGGGAAGCTTGCGATAAGAATGAAGGCCCGCGATGCGTGTGACCCGAATCCTCGACCTCATCGTGATCGTGCTGCTGGCCGTCGTGCTTCTGATGCCGCGGCCCGACGTCACGGTCAAGGCCGCGCTGCGGCTGCCGCCCGAGTGGCGGGAGCGCGTCGCGGAGCTGCAGGCGCGGCTGGTGGCGCAGCCCGACGCGATCGATCCGGCGATCGAGCTCGCCAACATCTATCTAGATGGCCACCGCCCGGACTGGGCGCTCGCGACCGTCGGGTCGGTGCTGCCGGCGCACGAGACCGATTTTCGGCTGCACCACCTGCGCGCGATTGCTTACGCCGATCGCTTCGAGTCGGCGCCGGCGTTCGAGTCGGCGTCGCGCGCGCTGGCGTTGTGCGAGCGGACGGATCCCGAAGCGAAGCCTGTGTGCGGCGACGCCGATCGCGGGCGATTGAATCTGTTGAAATCGACGCTGGAGAGCGTCGCCGGCATCGACATGCGCACCGATCCGGCGCTGGCCAAGGAAAGGATCATGCACGGCCTGCACCCGACCTACCTGCCCAAGCGGACGGCGAAACCAGCCGCCAAGGCGCCCGAGGCGCCGGCCAGCGTTGCCGGAGCGCCCGGCGGAGGTGCTCAGAAACCCTAACGCGCGCGCCGCTTTCCCTTGACAGGCGAGACACACCTACGCATCATCCGGCCCGCAAAAGTCACCCATGTTCATATGCGCCCGTAGCTCAACTGGATAGAGCATCGGCCTTCGAAGCCGAGGGTT
>CAZNCQ010000732.1:0-1110 GCA_964571275.1 uncultured Myxococcales bacterium | reverse complement strand
TGCTGAACTGGAAGCGGGCGCGGGCGCCGCGCTGGCCGTACTTCTTGCGCTCTTTGGCGCGGGCGTCGCGCGTCAGGTAGCCGGCCTTTTTCAGCGCGCCGCGGTAGGTAGGATCGATCTTGGTCAGCACGCGCGAGATGCCGTGGCGGATGGCATCAGCTTGACCGGAGAGCCCACCGCCCGAGACGTTGACGAACACGTCGTAGCGGCCCGAGGTCTCGGTCAGCTCCAGCGGCTGGCGGAACACCATGCGCGACGTCTCGCGGCCGAAGTACTCCTCCAGCGTGCGGCGGTTGATGTCGATCTTCCCGCTGCCGGGCTGCAACCAGACCCGCGCCACCGCGTGCTTGCGGCGGCCAGTGGCGTAGATACTCTTCTGAACGTCGGGCATTTCGGCTGGCTCCGGAGTGGGAAGACTAGGTGAACGTCAGGGGCTTGGGCATCTGCGCGGCGTGAGGATGGTTGGCGCCGACATAGACCTTGAGCTTCTTGTAAATGCGGCGGCCGAGCGGACCCTTGGGCAGCATGCCCCAGACGGCGCGCTTGACGAGGTCGGCCGGGTGGCGCTCCATCAGCTGCTTCGCGGTCTTGGTCTGCAGACCGCCCGGGAACAGCGAGTGGTCGCGGTACAGCTTCGTGTTCCACTTGTTGCCGCTCAGCTGGACCTTCTCGGCGTTGATGACCACCACGAAGTCGCCAGCGTCGGCGTGCGTGGTGAACGTCGGCCGGTGCTTGCCGCGCAGCACGTCCGCGATGCGCGTCGCCGCGCGGCCGAGCGTCTTGCCCCCAACGTCAGCGACGTACCACGCGTGCTGGAACGAGGAATTGGCCTGATAGGTAGAACGATTGCGTACGGCGCTGACCGGCATGGAGGGGGCTTTTTACTGGAGTGACCGGGCTTTGTCAACCCGCGGGCGGCCCCAAAATCGCGGTTTCAGCGCGCGGAGCCGGGCACGGCAGCCGGCTGGGCCAGGAACCGGCCGATGGCGGCGCAGGCGGCCGAGGCGCGATCGTCGGGCTCGACCAGGGCGAAGCGCACGAAGCCTTCGCCGCCAGGGCCGAAGCCGACGCCGGGCGACACCGCGACCCGCGCCTCCGACAGCAGCGCAG
>CAZNCQ010000731.1:0-1113 GCA_964571275.1 uncultured Myxococcales bacterium | reverse complement strand
TCGAGCAGCGCGCTCTGCGTGCGCGGCGTCGTGCGGTTGATCTCGTCCGCAAGGACGAGGTTCGCGAAGATCGCGCCCGGATGGAACTCGAAGCGGCCGGTCTTGGCGTCGAGCACGGATACGCCGACGATGTCGGACGGCAGGAGATCGCTCGTGAACTGGATACGGTGGAACGTGCCGCCGATGGACGTCGCCAGGGCGCGCGCCAGCGTGGTCTTACCCACACCCGGCACGTCCTCGATCAGCAGGTGCCCGCGAGCGATGAGCGCGACGACCGCGTGCCGGATCGCCTTCGGTTTTCCACGAATCACGCGCGCGACGTTCGCTTCGAGCGCCGCTATCGGGCCCGCCGCCAGCCTGTCAACCACGACGTCGCCTCTCTCCCGCGGCATGGCCGTACTCATCTGGCTCAAATATATCACCCGGCCGTCGATGACGATACGCGCGCCAGGCCCGCGCTATGGCACCACGCGTGAAAAATTCTGGCCAGGCCCTCGGGGAGTCGGATAAGGTCGGCGGGCGGATCGGCAGGTTCTCCGACATTTCAGCGGATCGGGGGAACCGCCGAAAGCACCGAAATGCGAATTCACGAGCTGACGAATACTCGTACGAGATCGCACACACTGGCCGAGGATCGGCGAAGTCGTTACAATGGCCCGCGCGTGAATATGGGGCCCGTTTCCGAGGAGAGGATCTGATGCTCAAGCTTAGTCGGATGGGTCGGGGAAGCCTGGCCGTCATGGTCGCCGGGGTCATCGCGGCGGGCGCACTCGTCGGTTGCGGCGACAATAAAGCGAAGCAGTCGGCGAGGACCGATGGCGGCGACGGCGGCGGCATCTGCTCCGGGTCGTTCGTCTCGCCGATAAGCGGCGCGACCTTGACGATCGCCGACGACATCAACAAGTCGTGCTCGGGATCGCTGCACACCAACGTCAGCCTGGCGACCAGCGCGGACGACGGCACCAACGTCGATCTCTACGTCGGCACGACGAAGGTCGATTCGCAGAAGGTGAGCGGCGCCGAGGTCCACTTCATGAATGTGCAGCTGCCCCAGGGCAGCGACATGCTGCAGGCGGTGTTCAGCGCCTCGTGCACGATCAGCGAGACGGTGAC
>CAZNCQ010000730.1:0-1113 GCA_964571275.1 uncultured Myxococcales bacterium | reverse complement strand
CGATATCGCCGCGCGCCGTGAGCCTGAGCGCCAGACCAATGGCGCGCCGGAGCTTCGCCTCCGCGGGCGAATCCAGAAGGGCGATCAGACGATCGCAAGCGTCTCCGTCAGGCTCCCAGAGCAATGCCAGGCCGGCCGCCGCGCGGCGACACACCGAGGAGTCGCCATCCTCGATGAGCGTCGGCCATAGCACTCGCGCGGCAACGGCCTCCCCACCGACGGCCAGCGCGTCCAGCTGGGCGGCCAGACGCGGTTCGATGCTCGCTTGCAGCAAGTCGAGATTGAAACGCAGCGACCCGGTCGCCGCGAGCCACTGCCCGAGCAAGAACTCGGCCTCGCCGATCAGCTCGTCGACGACGTCCCACAGCGCGGGTTCCTCGGCCGCGGCCAAGCGCTCTTCGGGGGCAACGTCCTCGCGGATATCGTGGGTCAAGGCTGGCTGCTGAGCGTGTTGATGGCAGAAGCCGCCGCCAGTCGGACGTCTTCGTCAGGATCCTTCAGAAAGCGGCGGATGGCGTCGATCGCGCGTCGGTTGCCGAGGTCGGCCAGCTCGTCGATGGCGTTCTGCCGCACGAGAGCGTCGGAGTCGGTCAGGAGCCCGGTCAGCACCAGCAGGGCTTCGTCGGGGAGCAGCGCTCTCCTCGCGAAACGAGCCACGGCGCCCCGCAACGGAGCGGCTTCGTGCCCGATGAATGTCCCCACTTCCGGCCACAGGTCCAGATGCTCCGAGTGGCGGAGTGCGTCGATGGCTTCGCCGACGATCAACGGGTCCGCGTGGTTGAGCAACGCCGCCAGAGCTGCCCTCTGCTCCGGACCTCGGTCGGTGGAACGCCCCAAACCAAAGACGGCGCCGCGCAACCGAGGGCCGCTGTAGGTCGCGAGCTTACCGAGAAAATAGCGGGGCTCGAGGCGCGTGAGGTTGAACGCGAGCACATCGTAGAAGTCGTCGTCGTCGCTGACCTCGCAACCAAACAGGGCCTCGAGCTCGCCGAGTTTCTTGTCCGCAACGAAGAGGGTTTGCATGTCGCTTGTGTCTGTCACTTGCTCTTTCCGCATTCCTCCCTGACCTGATTCAGGGTCTTGCCTTTGAATCGGGGGGGAAATTCGTTTTGG
>CAZNCQ010000729.1:0-1125 GCA_964571275.1 uncultured Myxococcales bacterium | reverse complement strand
GATCTTGCGCACCCACGACGGCACCTTGCTGCCGGCGGGCGGCGGGCGCACGGTCCCGTCGAGCACGCCCGCCATCAGGTCGAGGAGCGTCGTGCCCGAGAACGGCCGCTCGCCGTACAGCGCTTCGTAGAGCGCGACGCAGAAGCTGAACTGATCCGACCGCGCGTCGATGGCGTCGCCCTGGAACTGCTCGGGCGACATGTACGCGGGCGTCCCCAGCACCGCGCCCGCCTGCGTGAGCTCGACGCTCAGCGCCTCGCTGGCGCTGTCGGGGACGACGGCGGGCAGCGACGATCGCCCGAGCACGCGCGTCGAGTCGAGATCGGCGCCGGTGTCGACGTCGGCCGCCGCGGCCGGCGCGGGCTTGGGCCCCGCCACGGCGGCCGGCGCCGGCTTGCGATCGCGGTCCAGCGCCGCGCGCGCGAGCCCGAAGTCCATGACCCGCACGTGCCCATCCGCGCCGACCATGACGTTGTCGGGTTTGAAGTCGCGGTGGATCAGATCCTTCTCGTGCGCCGCCGCCAGCCCGTGGCCCGCGTCGGCGAAGACCTTCACGACCTCGGACCAGGTGCGCGGCTGTGCGTGGATCCAGTAGCGCAGCGTGCACCCGTCGACGAACTGCATGGCGATGAAGACGTCGTCGCGGAAGGTACCGACGTCGTACACGGTGACCACGTTCGCGTGCGAGAGCTTGGCGATCGCTTGCGCCTCGCGCATCAGGCGGATGCGTCCCTCCGTGGCGACGCCTTCTTCGCGCGCGCCGACCCGCAGGAGCTTGATCGCGATCTTGCGATCCAGCTCGGGATCGTAGGCGGCGTAGACCTCGCCCATCGCGCCCTTGCCGACGATGCCCAGCACCGTATAGCGGCCGAGCGTGACCGCTGGCGTCAGCGCGTCAGAGCCGCCGGACGCGGGCGGCGTCGGCGAGTCGGATCGCAGATCGGATCGATTGGTGGGCGGGCACACCTTGTCGAAGCGCTCTCATCGGCAGGCGGCGGCGAGTCATTGAGCCCGCGGTCCAACAGGGCGCGCCGCGCTCGCGCCCGCGGCGGCGGCCGATCCGTGGGCAATCTCGGGTGGGAGACCCCGGTCGAATGTGCGGATCACGCGCCGAACATCCTTCTC
>CAZNCQ010000728.1:0-1131 GCA_964571275.1 uncultured Myxococcales bacterium | reverse complement strand
ATCGCCGGATTGGGGATGTTCACGGCGCCTCGATTCCTGGCCGCGGCGCGCAATCCGGCGATGATTCGCGATCTCGATCCGGAGGCTCCGTCGCTCGAGGGCTATCTCTTCCCCGACACGTACCGCCTGCGGCCGCACACGCCGGCGGCACGCGCCCTGATCCCGCTGGTGCGGCGCCACCGCCAGGTGTTCGAGGAGCTCCGCGCCGCGCACGCCAAAGGCGTCGCGGAGCTGGGGAAGTCGCTGGGCTTCGACGACCCCAAGATCGTCATCCTGGCGTCGATCGTGGAGAAGGAGACCGGCCAGACCAGCGAGCGGCCGCGCATCGCTCAAGTGTTCATCAACCGGCTCAAGCTCCCGACGTTCTCTCCCAAGTTGCTGCAGACCGACCCCACGATCATCTATGGTTGCACGGTGGCGATGCCGCGGTCGGAGGCATGCTCACGCTGGGACGGCCGCATCCGGCGCATTCAGCTCGAGGATCGGGGCAACCCCTACAATACGTACACGCACGAGGGGCTGCCGCCCGGTCCCATCGCCAACCCCGGGCGCGCGGCGCTGGAGGCGGTGATGGAGCCGGATCGGACCCCATACCTCTATTTCGTTTCGAAAAACGACGGCACGCACTATTTCTCGCGCACGGTCGCCGAGCACGAGGCGGCGGTCACGAGATACCAACGAGGCCCGAGGACCGCGTCGCCGTGAGGTTGGCGAGCCGTCAGCTCCTCGACGATCCACTCTTTGTGCTGCTACAATGGGCACCGGCTTTTTTCCGGTGTTCAGCGCCGGTGTTCGATCCAGGCGCGAGCTTGTTCGCTCCAAAGGAGAAGACCTGATGCCTTCGCCGCCTCCCTCTTCCGATTCGCCAGCCGCTCACGGTCACGGTCACGGAGACACTCCGGTGCTGATCGCGAAGATCGCGTCGCTCCAGAACTTGAAGGAGTACGCCGAGCTCAACTGGTCGGGGTCCTTCGAGGACTACCTCGGCCTGGTCCGCAAGAACCCGGCGGTGACGCGCAGCGCGTTCCAGCGGGTCTACGACATGATTCTTTCTTACGGCCAGGAAGAGTACATCGACAACAAGAAGCGGCTCTCGCGCTTCAACTTCTTCAAAGACGAGCACCACGGCGG
>CAZNCQ010000727.1:0-1132 GCA_964571275.1 uncultured Myxococcales bacterium | reverse complement strand
TGCCCATCGCGATGAGCTCGCGCTTGTTGCGCTCGCTCTCCTTCGCGGACGTCGTACTTTTCTTCGGGAGGGTCGTCGCGGACATGGTCATTCGTCTCCGTGAGAACTGAAGGCGGACCTTCGCCGCGGCACCGGGAGGCGCGTTTCTAGCCCACTGTGGCCGGGAGTCAAGGCCGTACGACCGCTTGACCAACGAATGCGCTACGTTCATGCGCCGTGGCTGCCGAGATCCCTGCCGAAGAAGAGACGCTCTTGGCACGCGTGCTGCGCAGCCTGGCGGACCACGCGCTATCGTCGCCACGGCGGATCGCGTCAGGCCGAGCCGCCGCGGCGAACGGCCCCGGGGTCAAGCCGCGGGCCCGCTACGACGAAGAGCTGGTGGCCCTGCGCGATGAGATCGGCGAAGCGCGTCTCGAGGACGTTCCCCAGCTGGTGGCGCAGATGGAACGCCTTCAACAAGTTTCGCTGACACGCGCCGATCTGCAAACCATCCTGGTCGACCCCGCGTCTCCCTATTTCGGCCACCTGCGCCTGCGCGAGCAAGTCCGGGGGCGCGGCCTGGTCGAGCGCGACGTGCTGATCGGGCGCGCCACGTTCGTGGACCCCGGCAGCCGCATCAACATCGTCGACTGGCGACACGCGCCCATAAGCCAGCTCTTCTACCGCTACGGTGAGGGTAGCGACTATGAGGAGCGGTTCGACGATCGCGAGCTCGAGGGCGAGATCCTGGTTCGGCGGACCCTGACCATCGAGGGCGGCGTCCTGGTGCGCATCGCCAGCCCGCAGGGGATCTGGACGCGGCGAGCGGGGGCGAATCCGCAAGAGCCCGCCGGCGCTCTCTGGGACCGTCACGAGGTGCCGACTTACGAGCTGGCCGGCGGCGAGCAGACCAGCACGAGCCCGACCCGGGAACGGCGCGCGCGGGGCGTCCTTGGCGCCGCACCGGCCGGTGTTCAGGCGCTGAATCGGCACCTGCCCGAGATCGCGGCGCTGATCGATGCGCGCCAGTTCGATCTGGTCACCGCGCGCGATGCCGGCGTCGTGGTCATTCAGGGCGGGGCGGGCAGCGGCAAGACGACCGTCGGCCTTCATCGCCTGGCCTATCTGGCCTTCACCTATCCGAACAAGTTTC
>CAZNCQ010000726.1:0-1170 GCA_964571275.1 uncultured Myxococcales bacterium | reverse complement strand
CGCTGCTCCATCTCGCGCACCTTCGACTCCGAGTGGATGTCGATGCGCCAGCCGGTCAGCTGCGACGCCAGCCGCACGTTCTGGCCCTTTTTCCCGATCGCCAGCGACAGCTTGTCGTCGGGAACGACCAGCTCCATGGTGTGGCTGCCGGCGTCGATGATCACGCGTGCGACCTCGGCCGGCGCGATCGCGTTGCAGACGAAGCGCGCCGGGTCGGCGTCGTAGGGGACGATGTCGATCTTCTCGCCGCGCAGCTCTTGCACGACCGCCTGCACGCGCGAGCCCTTCATGCCGACACAGGCGCCGACCGGATCGACGTCACGGTCGCGGGAGGAGACGGCGATCTTCGACCGCGCTCCCGCCTCGCGCGCAGAGGCCTCGATGCGGACAATCTTCTCGTAGATCTCCGGCACCTCCATCTCGAACAGCTTCTCGAGCAGGCCCTTGTGCGTGCGCGACAGGATGATCTGCGGCCCGCGCGCCGTCTTGTCGATGTCGACCACGTAGGCGACGATGCGGTCGCCGGCGCGATATGACTCGCGCGGCACCTGGTCGCGGACGAGCAGCACCGCCTCGGCGCCGCCGAGATCGACGACGATGTTGCCGCGTTCGAAGCGGCGCACGATGCCCGAGATCAGCTCGCCCTTGCGCTCTTTGTATTGATTGAAGACGTTCTCGCGCTCTGCCTCGCGCACCCGCTGCAGGATGACCTGCTTCGCGGTCTGCGCGGCGATGCGTCCGAAGCCCTTCCAGGCGCGGTTGAGCTCGAGCAGCGCGCCGTACTTCGCGTCTTGCTCCTCGGCCTTGGCCTGGTCCTTCTCGTCGTAGAAGATCTGGAACAGCAGCTCGTCGCCGACGTCGGCCTTGAGGTTGAAGCGATTCGCGTCCTCGAGAGAGATCTCCTTGCCGCGAGTCTCGTCGGTCACCTGCTCGGCGATGACGATGATCTGGAAGAGGTCGACCCGACCGATCTCTTCATTGAACTTCGCCTCCATCTCCCGCTGCATGCCGAACGCCTTCTTGGCGGCGGTCAGGATCGCCTGCTCGAGCGTCTCGACCAGCACCTGCCGATCGATGTTCTTGTCTTTCGAGACCTGGTCGAGGACCAGGCCCAGCGCGGCACCCTCGTTCATGAAGCGCTCCGATGAAATTCGCGTTCCCAGTCGGGGA
>CAZNCQ010000725.1:0-1173 GCA_964571275.1 uncultured Myxococcales bacterium | reverse complement strand
CGTCGGCGCCCGCCTCGTCCAGTTGCTTGGCCATGTGTCCCATGGCGCTGAAGAACGGACTCAGCTTGACCGCCACCGGGATGGTCACGGCCGCCTTGACCGCCTTGACGATGTCCAGGTAGCGCTGCTCGACCTCCCGGCCGCTTTCATCGAGCGCCGAGGGGATGTGGTAGATGTTGAGCTCGAGCCCCGCCGCGCCGGCCTGCTGGATCTGCACGGCGTAGTCGATCCATCCCTGGTTCGTGATTCCGTTGAGGCTGGCGATGATGGGGATGCGCACCGATTCGGCCGCGCGGCGGATGAGCTCGAGATAGCGGTCGGGCCCCACGCGGTAGCTCTCGGGCGCGGGGAAGTAGCTCAGCGCCTCGGCGAAGCTCTCGGCACCGACCTCGGTGAGATGGCTCAGGGACTCCTGCTCCCACCGCAGCTGCTCCTCGAAGAGCGAGAACATGACCACCGCGGCGGCGTTGGCGTCCTCGAGGCGCTTGAAGGCGTCGAGATCCTTTGTCAGGGGTGACGCGGACGCGATCACCGGGTGCGCCAGATCGAGCCCCATGTACTTGGTCTTGAGATTGGCCATCGCTTGTCCCTCTTCAGTCAAGAACCGCGGGTCGCCATCTCGACGTAGGTCTTCCAGCGCCGCTCGACGCTCTGCTGGGCCAGCTGCATCAGGCGGTGGGCCTCGTCCGGGTTCGAGTGGCTCAGCATCCGGTAGCGCAGCTCGCCGTAGGCGTAGTCCTTGAACTTCACGGTCGGCTGCAGTGAATCGAGCACGAAGGGGTTCTCGCCCGAGTCGCGCACGGCGGGGTTGTAACGCACCAGAGGCCAGTGACCGCACTGCACGGCCAGCTTCTGTTGATCGACCCCGCGCTGCATGTTGATGCCGTGCGCGATGCAGGGGCTGTAGGCGATGATCAACGAGGGTCCCGGGTAGGCCTCGGCCTCGCGAAAGGCCTGCACCGCCTGCTGCGGGTTCGCGCCGATCGCCACGCGCGCCACGTAGACGTTGCCGTACGAGATCGCTTGCAGCGCCAGATCCTTCTTGCCCACCTTCTTGCCGGCGGCGGCGAACTTCGCCACCGCCCCCAGCGGCGTCGACTTGGACGCCTGTCCGCCGGTGTTCGAGTAGACCTCGGTGTCGAGCACCAGCACGTTGACGTCGCGCCCGGTCGC
>CAZNCQ010000724.1:0-1176 GCA_964571275.1 uncultured Myxococcales bacterium | reverse complement strand
AGAGAACGGGCGGCCTGGCGATTTCTTCCGCTTTCTTCAGGGACAGGACACTAGCGCGCCACCGGCTCGAGCCCCGCGGTACGAAGAACTTCGGCCAGGGACGGGATGCCAGCGAGGCCGCCGAGGTGGCGGCAGTTGAGGCCCGCGGCGGCGTTGGCGAACGGCAGCGCGCGCTCGAGGGGCCAGCCCTGCACGATCGCGTAGCAGAACGCGCCGCGAAAGACGTCGCTGGCGCCCGACGTGTCCTGGATGTCGACCTCGATCGCGCCCTGGCGCACGAGCTTGTCGCCCTCGAGGCCGACCGCGCCTTCCTCGCCCAGCGTCACGACCGCGATGCGCGGCCCCATCTTGGTGAGCTCGATCAGGCTGCGCCCGACGTCGGAGCTGTGCGCGATCTCGGCGGCGAAGCGCTCGGATCCGATCACCACGTCGCACAGGTCGAGCAGCTCACCCATGCCCGGGCCCAGATGGCGCGCGTCGAGCAAGATCGGTATCGACTGCGCCCGCGCGCGCTCGGCGGCGGCCGCCTGCACGGCTGGGCTCCGGCCGTCGATGAGCAAGAGGCCGGCCCCGTCGAGCAGCCCACGCGGCAGTTCGCCCGGCTCCAGCTCCGAGACGTTGCCGCGCGTGTACCGCACCACGCGGCGCGCGCTCACGTCGTCGACGAGCGTGAACGATACCGGCGACGTCTTCTCCGGCTCGGTGAGAACGAAGCTGGTCTCGACGCTGAAATCGCGCAGGCCCTTGAGGATCAGCGCCGCGAACTCGTCGTCGGAGAGCCGGCCGAAGTAGCGCGCCTGGCCGCCGAGCGCGCACACTGTCGCCAGCGCCGTCCCGATCGCGCCACCGGCCTGCGCGCTGAAGCGCGTCACCTCGACGACGCTCTCGCGCGAGCGGGGCGCGACGCCGATCTGGTGCAGGCAGACCTCGCCGATGCCTACGACGCAATCGGACAGGCTAGCCATGCCCTGGACGTTACCACGTCCTGCGCGCCCTCGCGCGAGCGGGGGCGATGACTCGCCCGCTGACACTAGTCGTTGCTCGTCGCTTACATACGTCCAGTATGCGCGCTCCTCGCGCCTCGCGATCGGGCCGCATTCACGCCCTCGGTGCCACGGCGTATTTCTGATACAGGACACTAGTCTCCTGTCCCAGTGGTTCGCGACGTAAGTTGGG
>CAZNCQ010000723.1:0-1177 GCA_964571275.1 uncultured Myxococcales bacterium | reverse complement strand
CTGGAGAACCGAACATTTTGTCGCGTCCTCAAGTCCCGTTTTGGGCGAAATCAACTCCGCCGTTGCTGCTACGACATCGTGCCGCGGGCGGGTCTCAGGTTCTACGAGACATACCCGGGAGATGGTCGAATCCTCTTGTTTCAGGAGAACGAGCCCCAACGTGCGGTGGTCCGAGAGTTCTTTCGCTCTGACGTTCCCCTGCTCTATCCCACGCTGCAGTGCCAGACGTTCGAGCGTGACAACTTGCACCACGTACTGGGCAATCAGCAGCGCTTCCAGCACATCCCGGAACGCACGGACCTTTACATGGCCAGCTTTGACACATACTGGATCAATTGGTACGTCGAGCGGTGCCAGAGAGAGCTCATTCGACACGTGCTGGGCGACTCGGGGATCGACTCGGCCTCCCCCCACCTCGTCGGAGCCGTCCACGCGTACGCGCTCGCCGACGCGAGCTCGCGTGCCGCAGAAGCACAGGCTGTTGCTCAATTGGAGCCGAGAGCTCTCAAAGCTTTGGACCGCGCGAGTGAGGAGGTTGCTTTGCCGCAAGGCCAGTGCGGCATTTTTCACGTAATCGATCGCCGCCAACTACGCTTGATGGGTGAGCGGCGGTCTCCGTTGATCGATGAGTTGGAACGCGGGCCTCACCGAACGACCCATCCCGACTTGTACCGTTCCGTCCCCTACAACTTCGACGTGGGGTGTTTCGTATGGCGGGCCGATAAAATTCCCGATCCTTCAACGGCCGTGGAGTGGGATGCGCGTGTACGATCCCAAGTGGCGGAGATCAGTCGAGTTCAACGCGACTTTGGCGGGGGCAACGACGAGGCGGAGAAGAGGGTCATCGAGACGTTGGAGTGCACCTTGCCACCGCGCACGTGGGAGGAGGCTGCGGCGATCTGTCAGACGGCGGGCGGCCACCTGGTCATCGAATCGAAGACCTTCGACACAACGGCCGTCACGCTGCTCGAGATGATCTGGGCCCAGGGCAGCCGGTTCGAGGTGGGAGCTGACCACAAGATCCGCCACTGGGAGGGGCTCAAACGGGCGCTGCTCCGCGCGTTCGCCCTCCTCAAATATCTCTTCGACAGAGGAATCACCCCGCGCGATTCCAGCATCGAGCCGTCGCCGTTCTGCGGTCGATACAATGTCGTCGCGCCGAAAGGCAGCCCCCCTC
>CAZNCQ010000722.1:0-1182 GCA_964571275.1 uncultured Myxococcales bacterium | reverse complement strand
CGGAACCTGTCAACGACAATGAGACAACGTTGGTTCGAGTTTAGTGAGCCTCCTCGGCGTCGATCGACGCCAGCGTTGGTGGATTGATCCAGACGGCGGTGGGTGGTGGCAGCGGCGTGGGTACACCGCCGGGAAAACGCTCGGGATGAGCGGCGTGCGCGGCGGCAAGAACACGAGCTCGTTCGGCGACGCGCTGATCGGCGAGGCCGTAGTGGACGTCGTGCGGGGTCAGGAGGCCGATGCCGCCGTGGCGGTGCTCGCAGTTGTACCAGTCGAAGAAGGGGCCACAGTGGGCACGGCTGTGCTCAGCGGAGCCGAAGCGCTCGGGAAAGTCTGGCCGGTACTTGAGCGTCTTGAATTGCGCCTCGGAGAACGGGTTGTCATTCGAGACGTTCGGCCTCGAGTGGCTCTGCGTGATGCCGAGGTCCGCGTACAGATGCGCGATCATCTTCGAGGTCATCGACGGCCCGCGGTCCGCGTGGATGGCCAGTTGACCAGGCGTGATTCCCTGGCGCTGGCAGGATTCTTCGATGAGCTTCTTCGCCAGCGTCGCGCTCTCGCGGTGGGCGATCATCCAACCGACAACGTAGCGGCTGAAAATGTCGAGGAGGACGTACAGGTAGAAGTACGTCCACTTCGCTGGGCCGAGCAGCTTCGTGATGTCCCAGCTCCACACCTGGTTCGGCGCGGTGGCCAGCAGTTCCGGCTTCTTGTACGCCGGGTGGCGCAGCTGATCGCGCCGCTCTCGAACCTCGGTGTTCTCGGCAAGGATGCGGTACATCGTTCGCTCCGAGCAGAGGTAGCGGTTCTCGTCGAGGAGGCGGGCGTAGACTTCGGCGGGGGCCTGGTCGGCGAAGCGCGGTTCATGCAGGACATCGAGCACGGCACGCCGTTCCACGAGGGTGAGCGCTCGAGCCGGGGTCGGCCGCGGCGGCGGCGCCTTGGCCTCGAGGTGCCGGTAGTACGTCGCGCGCGGCACGGCGAGTGCGCGGCACAAGCGATCGACGCCAAGCCGGGGACCATGAAGCGCGACGGTCTCCATCACGATTCCTCGTTCGGGAACGGACGCCCAAACAGCGCGGCGAGTTTTTTTTGGATTTCGGCGATGGCCTCGGCGCGCTCGGCGCGCGTCGTCAACTTGGCGATCTCCCGAGCCTGCTCAGCGATCTTCTTGTCACGTGG
>CAZNCQ010000721.1:0-1185 GCA_964571275.1 uncultured Myxococcales bacterium | reverse complement strand
CTAGTCTCCTGTCCCAGTGGTTCGCGACGTAAGTTGGGCAAGGTCTGAGGTCCTCTGAGCGAACCTCGCGATGCTCGCCAAGATCTGGTCGGCCGTCTTGGTCCAGACGAAGGGCGTCGGGTCGTCGTTGTTCGCGTCGAGGAATTCCTGGATGGCGCGCTCGAGCTCAGCAACGCTGCGATGGACACCACGACGAACCTGCTTGTTGGTCAACTCAGCGAACCAACGCTCGACCAGGTTGATCCACGAGCTGTAGGTCGGCGTGAAGTGCACGTGGAATCGCGGCCGCTTGGCTAACCAGTTCCGGATGAGCGGTGTTTTGTGGGTGCCGTAGTTGTCCATGATGACGTGGACATCCAGTTCCGGCGGCACGTTGGCGTCGATGATGTCGAGGAACTTTCGGAACTCGAGCGACCGATGCCGTCGATGAAAGCGACCGATGACCTTGCCGGTTTTTACGTCGAGCGCGGCGAACAAGGATGTGGTGCCGTTCCGCTTGTAGTCGTACGTGCGGCGCTCAGCTTGACCGGGCCGCATCGGTAGCAGGGGTTGTGTCCGGTCGAGCGCCTGAATCTGTGATTTCTCGTCGACGCAGAGAACAACGGCTCTTTCAGGTGGGTGCAAATACAGCCCGACGATGTCGCGCACCTTTTCGATCAGCAACGGGTCGGGCGACAGCTTGAAGGTGTCGCTCCGATGAGGTTGAAGGCCGAACGCGTGCCAGATCCGGCTGATCGTCATCCGGCTCAACCCGGCAGCTTTGGCCATACCCCGCACGCTCCAGTGCGTCTGTCCTCGGGGAGTCGTTTCAAGCGTCTGGACGACCACGCGCTCAACCTGCTGATCCGTCACCGAGCGTGGAGCCCCGGGGCGAGGTTCGTCGCTGAGGCCCTCAAGTCGGCCACGCACGAAGCGACCGCGCCACTTGCATACCGTCTGCTCTCGAACTCGAAGTTTCCTCGCAACCGCCTTGTTGTCCGCCCCCGTCGCGCATTCCAGAATGATCCGCGCTCGTCGAGCGAGCACGGGGGCGGTGCGTGCTCTATGCGCAAACGAACCGAGCATCTGTCGCTCAGCCTCGGTCAACGTCAACACCGCTTTCGGCCGACCTGTCCGCATGGGCTCTCTCCTTGTAGAAGAGAACGGGCGGCCTGGCGATTTCTTCCGCTTTCTTCAGGGACAGGA
>CAZNCQ010000720.1:0-1189 GCA_964571275.1 uncultured Myxococcales bacterium | reverse complement strand
GAGACGCGCTCGCGCCTCGAGTATCTGCAGAAGGTGTCGGCGTGGCAGGAGGTGGCGCGCCGCCTGGCGCACGAGATCAAGAACCCGCTCACGCCCATCCAGCTGGCGGTGCAGGAGCTGGGCTCGAAGTACCGCGGCGACGATCCAGCGTACGCGCGCCTGTTGACCACCGCGCAGGAGATCTTGAAGGAAGAGATCGACTCGATGCGCCGGCTCGTCGACGACTTCTCTGCGTTCGCCAAGCTGCCCAAGGTCGAGCCGGCGCCGATCGACCTCGGGCAGGTCGTCGAGGACTTCGTGCGCGGCCACAACGCCTGGCAGCCACACGTCCGCTTCGACAAGCCGGCGGCGCCGGTCGAGGCGCTGTGCGATCGCATGCTGATCCGCCGCGTGCTCGCCAACCTGATCGAAAACGCGGTCCAGGCAGCCGAGGGCGCGGGCCGCGTGCCCGAGGTCGTGCTGCACGTCGATGCCGGCCGCGGCGGCGACGACGACCGCGGCCGCGTTGACATCGTCGTCGACGACAACGGACCGGGCGTGCCGGCGTCGGCGCGCGAGCGCATCTTCGACCCCTACGTCACGACCAAGGAGAACGGCACCGGCCTCGGCCTGGCGATCGTGCGCAAGATCGTGATCGATCACGGCGGTGACGTGGTCGTGGCCGCCGAGCCGTCACCGCTCGGCGGCGCGCGCTTCAAGGTCGCGATCCCCGCCGCTTCGCGAGCGGCTGCAGCGGCGGATGCCCCGGCCACGACAGCGCCGGACCCAGCGTCGTTTCCGTGATCCGGTCGGCGAGGACCGCGGCGGCCGAGGTGGCGAGCCGGGCCTCGATGCGCCCTCCGCGCACCCAGCAACGCAGGACGCCCTCCGAGTCGATGGTCAGCGTGGTCGGGTCGAGCGACTCCTCGGCGCCATCGGAGAGCTGGAGCGCGACCGTGCCCTGGGGCTCGAGGCGCAGCGCGCGCACGACGAGCGGCGTGTCGTCCACGTCGATGTACGCGAACCGGCGCTCGTCGAGGCGCAGGATGTAGCGGACATCCGCTGGGACCTGCACTTGGGCTTGCGGGTCAAGCTCGCCGGGCTGATCGAGCCGGTCGAGCCAGCGAAACAGCGCCTGGCGTAGGCCCTCGTGGCGGACCGGCTCGCCTTCGTGAATGAACTGACCCTCGCGGTCGATGCGGATCCCCGA
>CAZNCQ010000719.1:0-1192 GCA_964571275.1 uncultured Myxococcales bacterium | reverse complement strand
CGCGCCGGGATGTCGAGGTGGTTGGTCGGCTCGTCGAGCACCAGCACGTTGCGCGGGAACAGCATGATCTTCGCCATCGCCAGCCGGCTGCGCTCGCCGCCCGAGAGGCCGCGCACGGTGCGGAAGGGGTCGTCGCCGAAGAAGCGGAACTTCGCCAGGTAGCTGCGCACCGCCTCGGGTGAGAGATCGGCGCGCACGGTGCGGATCTCGTCGATGAGCGACAGCTCTTCACTGAGGGTGCCCAGCTTCTGATCGAAGTAGCCGATCCGCACGCCCGTGCCGGTCTCGACCTTGCCCGCAAGCGGCGGCAGCACGCCGATCAGCGTCTTCAGCAACGTCGACTTGCCAGCGCCGTTGGGGCCGACGATGCCAACCTTGTCGCCGCGGTAGATGTTGACCGTGACGTCGCGCAAGACCGCGGCGTCCGTCCCGGTCGCGGCGTCGCGATAGCCGACCGTGATGTGCGGCGCGCGGATCGTCTCCTTGCTGCCGAGATCGTCGCCGGCCGAGAACTGGAGGCCGATCTTCCCGGCATACTCCCAGTGGTCTTCGGGGCGCTCGAGACGCTCCAGCTTCTCCAGCATCTTGCGCCGGCTCTGCGCCTGCTTGGTCTTCTGTCCCGCGAGGTTGCGGCGGATGAAGTCCTCGGTCTTGTCGACGTGCTCCTTCTGCCGCTCGTACTCGACGCGCGCGCGTTCCAGGCGCGCGTCGCGCTCGACGACGTACTTGTCGTAGCCGAACGGATAGCGAACGAATTTGCCGTTCTCGAGCTCGACGATCTCGCGGCAGACGGCGCGGATGAACGCGCGGTCGTGCGATACCAGAATGAACGCGCCCGGGTAGTCGGCCAGGAAGCTCTCGAGCCGCTCGATCGCCGCCAGGTCAAGGTGGTTGGTCGGCTCGTCGAGCAGCAACAAGTCCGGCTGGCGCACCAGCACCTTCGCCAGCTCCAGGCGCCCGCGCTCGCCGCCGGACAGCGTCGACACCGAACGGCCAAGGTCGGCCTCGCTGAAGCCGACGTCGGCGGTGAGGCGTCGCACGCGCGACTCGAGATCGTAGCCGCCCTCGCGCATGTAGCGCTCTTGCAGCTCGCCGTAGCGCTGCACCTCGGCGGGGCTCGCCTCGCCGAGGCGGTGCTCGATCGCCGTCATCTCGTCGTGCAGCGCTTGCAGCGCGGCGAACGGCTCGAGCA
>CAZNCQ010000718.1:0-1199 GCA_964571275.1 uncultured Myxococcales bacterium | reverse complement strand
CCTCCACCGGCGAGGAGGGGCTCGTAGTTCTTAGAGCCTCACCGTTGCCCGACGCGCTGGTGCTGGACGTCGATATGCCGGTCTTGGGGGGCCCGGGAATGGCTCACAAGATGCTCCTGCACGACGCTGGCGAGGAAAGGATACCGATCATTCTCATGTCCGCGAGGGAGGACCTACCCGAGATCGCTCGGAAGATGGGAACCCATTACGTCCTGAAGAAGCCCGCAACGCTCAAAGGCTTCCTTACCCTACTCGATCGAGCGCTTCTCGAGAGAGACGCACCATCGTCCGCCTGAAGATCAGCCCCAGAGGAATGGTTGCCGACAGACAGCGGCTCACCAGTCCGCCCATTCACAGGCGAGAGATCGACGCCTGCCTGAAGAAGGTGCATCGCCGTCGTGTGGCGCAGCGTGTGCGGCGAGATCCTCCTGCGGGCGAGTGAGGGACACTTCACTGCGGATGATCGGACCGCAACGCGCAGACGCTTCTCGATTCCCGAGCGGCTCATGCGTTCGCCTCGCCGGTTCGGGAAGACGGGATCCCTTGGGCCGGCGGCGCGACGCTCGAGCCAGGACTTGAGCAGGGCTGCGGTGCTTTTCCAGAGCGGGATAGATCGCAACTTTCGGCCCTTGGCGAGCACGCGGATTGACCTGCCGCGATCGAGATCGACATCGTCGACGTTGAGGCCGACGATCTCGGAGATCATCACGTGCAGATCCTCAAAGCGTTGTACTCGGTGCCGACGCGTTACATCGGCAAGGTGCTCGATGCGCGGGCCGACCACTCGTCGGTGCGGCTCTACCTCGGCACGGAGTTGATCAAAGCGCACCCGCGCAAAGCAGCGGGCCAGCGCTCGACAGATCCAACGGACTTTCCGCCGGGGAAAGCACCGTGGGCGCTGCGCGACGTGGACGCCGTCGGGCTGTTGCGACTGTGCAATCACCACGGCCACGATCGCGTCAATGCACTATGCGCACGCGCGCTCGCGTTTGTCCTTCATGTTCCATGTTCCCTACGAGTCCGTTAGAAGCGATAGGTGACAAGCGTATCCAGGCCCCCTTGCCCCGCGTCACCGAACACGGTCTCCATCACCACCCGTCGGGTCATTCGGTACTCGACGTGGGCCTCGTTCTGGTTGGCGTTCTCGGGAGCGCCGAAGATGTGCGCGTAGGATAGATAGATTCGCTCGGTGACGTACT
>CAZNCQ010000717.1:0-1209 GCA_964571275.1 uncultured Myxococcales bacterium | reverse complement strand
CAGCCGACGCACATGGATCCCAAGCTGGTCGACGTGCTCACCAGCGTGGCGAACAAGTTCTCCGCCAAGCGGATCGAGATCGTCTCCGGCTACCGCTCGCCGAAGTACAACCTGATGTTGCGCAAGAAGGGGCACGCGGTCGCGCGCCACAGCCAGCACATGGAGGGCAACGCCGTCGACTTCCGCGTGCGCGGCGTGCCGACCAAGACCGTGCTGCACTACGTGCGCTCGCTGCGCGTCGGGGGCGTCGGTTACTACCCGCATTCGCAGTTCGTGCACAGCGATACGGGACGAATTCGGTACTGGACGGGATCGTAGGCCCTACCGGCAGTCGAGCTCGGGCGCGTCGACCAGGTGACATTTCAAGCACGCGCGCCGGTTGCGCGCGGACAGCGCGCGGCAGCGGCTCGATTCGGCGAAGCCAGGGCCGTGCGGGCTGAAGCCGGCGCCGTTCGGCATCTTCACGCCGCGCGCCGGATCGGCGGAGTGGCATTCGAGGCAGGTCTCCTCGCGATGGCAAGAGGCGCAGCTGCGGATGTTGCGCTTGGCCTGAAATGAGTGGCTCGTCGGCCGCGGCGTCGAGATGACCTCGCCGGCGGCATCGCGTACCCAGCCCGGCGGGTGAAAGCTCTTCACGCCGGTGCCGGTCCCGAACGGGTTTTGCACCGGGCGGCCCGGCAACCCGCCCGATGGATCCGACGCGACGCCGGCGCGCTGGTGGCAACCGACGCAGAACGTCTGGTTGCGATGGCACGACGAACAGTCAGGCGTGTTGCGGCGCGCGTCGGCGCCGTGGAGCGTGACGTAGTCCGACGGGTGGATGTCGAGCGGGCGCACGACGCCGTTGTGGCAATCGAGACACTCGCTCTGGCGGTGGCAGTTGAGGCAATAGCTCATGTCGCGTCCGGCCGCCTTGTGATCGGCGCGGAAGCCAGGGGTGTGCGCGTCGAACCCGCGCAACGACCCCGACGGCTCCAGCTTGCCGGTCTGCGCGGTCGCGATCGCGCCGCCGATCGCCAGGTTCACCTTGAGACGGCCATCGGGCAACGTGAGGTGGCAGGCTCCACAGCGCGCGGTCGGCTGCTTGCCTCCCGTGTGGCAGCCGAGACAGACGCCCATGCGCGGGAGGTCCGATTCGTTCGCGAGCGCTTCCTTCGCCACCTGCGCGTGGCAGATCTCGCAGCCGATGCCGCGGCTCGCGTGCAGCTG
>CAZNCQ010000716.1:0-1213 GCA_964571275.1 uncultured Myxococcales bacterium | reverse complement strand
TCAGCGGCTCGGGGATGCCGAAGAACGACTGCTGATCCTGAATGTGCTGGTCGTAACGCGAGAAGCGCGCCGGTGACGTGTCCTCGGCCGGCACGATGTCGGTCGTCCCGCGCAACGCGGCTGCCTTGCCGGGCCCGGTGCGCAACCAGACCTTCCAGCGCGCGCCCACCGGCGGCAGGTTGGTGAACTCGACGACGCCGTCCTGGCGTTCGCGCGACCAGAAGGTGCCCCCGCCCGACGAACCTCGGGCGTTGGTGAACTCGACGGTGCCGTCGACCCTGGTGCTCTTGCGCATCTGCGCGCGCGCCGACGACGACTGCGCGACCAGCACCAGCGCCGGCACCAGCGCGACGACGGCGCAAACGCGCGCGAGGTCGCTCGAGAATGGTTGGGCGCGTCGCCTGGGCATGAGACCGGGGCTGATCGTAACATACGTCTGGCGTCTCGCCGGCACGTCCGCCCGGGGAGCAGTCTGCTAGATTGCAGGCGTGCTGGAAGCTGACTATCTGGTCATCGGCTCCGGGCTGGCCGGGCTCTACTTCGCGCTGCGGGCTTCCGAGCATGGGCGCGTCCTGGTCGCCACCAAGCGCGCAGCGTCGGAGTCGAACACCAGCTACGCGCAGGGTGGCGTGGCCGGCGTGCTGGACCCCGAGGATCGCATCGAGACCCACATCGAGGACACGCTGCGGGTCGGCGACGGCCTGTGCAACCGCAAGGCGGTCGAGAGTTGCCTGCGCGAGGGGCCCGAGCACATCCTGCGCTTCGCCAACGAGCTCGGCGTCCCCTTCGACCGCGGCCCCGACGGGCAGTTCGAGCTCGGCCGCGAGGGCGGCCACACCGCGCGCCGGATCGTGCACGCGAAGGACACCACCGGCGCGGCGATTCACCGCACGCTGCTCCGGCGCGTCATGGAGCGCGAGGACCGCATCCAGGTCTTACCCGATCACCTGGCGATCGATCTGCTGACCACCGCGAAGTACGGCGGGCCGAATGCGGTCTTCGGCGCGTACCTTTACGACCAGACCACCGGCGAGGTGAAGACCGCCACCGCGCGCGCCGTCGTGCTGGCGAGCGGCGGCGCGGGCAAGGTCTACCTCTATACGACGAACCCCGACGTCGCGACCGGCGACGGGATCGCGATGGCGTACCGGGTCGGCGCGCGCGTGGCCAACATGGAGTTCTTCCAGTTCCACCCGACGTGCCTCTACCACCC
>CAZNCQ010000715.1:0-1215 GCA_964571275.1 uncultured Myxococcales bacterium | reverse complement strand
AATCGCACTCAGGAGGCCGACGGTTCGATCCCGTTCAGCTCCACGATATTGCTGCTGTTTTTTGCAATGCAGGGCTCCGCGGTAATGAAATTCGGCGAATCATTACCGCGTCTGGGGGTGAGGCTCCGACTGTTTTGAGGCGAGCGGCGGTGCCTTGGCGTTCCCGCGAGCACGCCCAGAACGCGCCGCTGATCGGCGCTGGTGATGGCTTCACGCGAGATGTAGCTCTCGCGCGAGGTGGTCTCCGACTCGTGACCGAGAGCTTGGGCCACGACGTGAGTCGTCGCCCCTCTCTCGACCGCGAGCGTCCCGTGGAGGCCGCGCATCCCGTGCGCGGTCACCTGGGGCACCTTCGCCACCCTGCAGATGCGCTGTACCCACTCCCGAGGCCAGTCCCGCCAGTGCCGCCCGAACAGGAGATCGGTCGGCTTCTTCCCCTTGATGATGTCGCGTAGGTACGGCTGCAGGAACTCGGGGACCGGAAGCGTCCGCTTGCCCGCCTCCGTCTTCGTCTCCGGGATCGATCCCATTCCTGGCGCGCTCTCTGGTAAGCGGTCTCGGCGGGCTCACTCGGCCTCCAGGAGGAGACTGCTCGTTTCACGCTGCCGGTATCGGCCGAAGTCGGAGAAGCGTGATGTGTCAGCTGATGGCATGACGCTCTGAGCGCCGGCCGACTTCGCGTTCAGGCTCCCTGGATCCCAATCGGCCGATCAGCTCGCGCCAGCGCGGTCGTCAGCGGACCATCGAGGACCACCAGGTCGAAAGGGCCCTCGAAGCCCGCCTCGGCGGCCCCCTCGGGCTTGAGCGGTGACAACGGCGACACGACCGCCGCAGCGCGCCCGAGGCCAGGGGAAGTACGAAACCGCGGCCGAGACCGTCCGATGACACGAGGTGGCCCACCGATCGACCGCCCCCGCTTCCGCGTCAGGATCAACGACACCGGGATACGATCGCCATCGACCGGAAGAGACCGTTCTCTACAAGACTGTCCAGACCCATTGGAAGACGTTCCTCTCGGAGCTCGAGTCCGCCGCCGAACCACCCGAACTCCCGGCATTTGTGATCGCGGAAGTGGAAGCGTTCCTACGTTGCGGGATCTTGGCGCATGGCTTGATCCTGGCGAAGTGTCGAGACTGCGGATGGTGCCGTCCTATCGCCTTTTCGTGTAAACGACGGGGCTTCTGCGCGAGCTGTGTCGGAAGACGGATGTCTGAC
>CAZNCQ010000714.1:0-1221 GCA_964571275.1 uncultured Myxococcales bacterium | reverse complement strand
TCTTCCTGAACATTCAGGAAGTGCGCAAGGCGGAGACCAACGCGCAGCTGGTCGCCGAGAACGTCGCGACCCAGCTCGAGCGCCGCGTTGCCTTCCGCCGCGCCATGAAGAAGGCGGTGCAGACCGCGATGAAGTTCGGCGCCAAGGGCATCCGCCTGGCGTGCTCGGGCCGACTCGGCGGCGCGGAGATGGCGCGCTACGAGTGGTATCACGAGGGACGCGTGCCGCTGCACACGCTGCGCGCCGACATCGAGTACGGAACCACCGAGGCGCACACCACCTACGGCGCGATCGGTGTGAAGTGTTGGATCTTCAAGGGCGAGGTTCTCCCTCAACGCACGGCGCGGCTCGCGTAACGCAAAGGACGACGGATCATGTTGGCTCCCAAAAAGGTCAAGTGGCGCAAGCGCCAAAAAGGCAAGATGCGCGGCGTCTCAAAGGGCGCGACCACGGTCGTGTTCGGCGAGTACGGGCTGCAGGCCCTGTCGTGCGGTTTCATCACCGCGCGGCAGATCGAGGCGGCGCGTATCGCGATCTCCCGTCACGTCAAGCGCGGCGGCAAGCTCTACATCCGCATCTTTCCCGACAAGCCGATCTCGAAGAAGCCGGCCGAAACCCGCATGGGTAAGGGCAAGGGCAACCCGGAAGAATGGGTCGCCGTGGTGCGCCCGGGCCGCGTGATGTACGAGCTCGAAGGCGTGAAAGAGGAGCTCGCGCGCGAGGCGTTCCACCTGGCCGAGCACAAGCTCGCGGTCCAGACGCGCTTCGTGGGGCGGGAGTTGGTGCTATGAGCAAAGGCATTCGCGCAAAGGATCTCCGCGGCAACGAGCCGGCGGAGCTGAAGAGCACCGCGCGCAAGCTGGAGGAGGATCTCTTCAAGCACAAGCTGAAGAAGGTCACCAACCAGCTGGAGAACACCATGTTGATCCGCAACACGCGTCGGGACATCGCGCGCGTCAACACCGTGCTGGCCGAACGGACCCGGCAGGTGGCCGCAACGAAGACGACGGCGCAAACCGCGACGAAGGAGAAATAAGACGTGGCCGACACCGAAACGGGGACCCCGAAAGCGTCCCCGAACCCCCCAGTAAAGAGTTCCGCGGGCCACTCGCACGGCGCCGGCGGCGACGAGCGCGGCAAGATCAAGCGCCGCGAGCTCATCGGCGTCATCACCAGCGACAAGATGCAGAAGACGCGCGTGGTGTTGGTCGAGCGCCGTCT
>CAZNCQ010000713.1:0-1221 GCA_964571275.1 uncultured Myxococcales bacterium | reverse complement strand
CGCGTGAACCTCGGCCTCGAGGGGACGCTGGTGATGGGCGCGATGGGCGCGTACGGCATCTCGTACCTCACCGGCTCGCCCTGGCTGGGCGTTCTCGCCGCCGGCGCGCTCGGCGTGCTGCTCGGCGCCCTGCACGCCTGGCTGTGCGGCCGCCCGCGCGTCAACGACATCGCCGTCGGCATCGCGCTCATGCTCTTCGGCGTCGGCCTGGCGTTCTTCCTCGGCAAGCCGCTCATCGGCCCGTCGGCGCCGCATCTGCCGTCGATCCCGCTCGGCTGGTGGAGCCGCTCGGCGCAGGTGCGCTCGGCGCTGCAGATCAACGTGCTGTTCGTCGTCGGCATCGCCATGAGCTGGGCGGTGCTGTTCCTGCTCAAGCGCACGCGCTGGGGCCTGGTCATCCGCACCGTCGGCGAGAGCGCCGACGCCGCGCGCGCCATGGGCTACGCGGTCGGCCGCGTGCGCATGCTCGCCACCATGGCGGGCGGCTTCCTGGCCGGCGTCGGTGGCTCCTTCCTGTCGCTCTTCTATCCGGGCAGCTGGAACGAGGGCCTGTCGAGCGGCCAGGGACTGATGGCGGTCGCGCTCGTGATCTTCGCGCGCTGGAACCCGATCCGCTGCCTGTTCGCGTCGCTGTTGTTCGGTGGCGCCAGCGCGCTCGGCCCGGCGCTGCAATCGGTCGGCATCACCTCGGGCTACTACCTGTTCAACGCCGCGCCCTATGCGCTCACGCTCGGAATCATCATCGCCACCAGCTCGCGCGATCGCGCGCTCGCCGGCCAGCCGGCCGAGCTGCGCATGGCTCGCTAGGAGGTCCGCATGTCCGCAAGCACGCCGAACGCGCCCAAGTACGTCCCTGCCGATCCCTATCGCTGGCCCTGGAACGGCGACCTGCGACCTGCCAACACCGTGCTCATCGTGATCGACATGCAGACCGACTTCTGCGGCAAGGGCGGCTACATCGATCAGCTCGGCTACGACATCAGCCTCACACGCGCCTGCATCCAGCCGATCCAGCGCGTGCTCGAGCGCCTGCGCGCGCTCGGCTATCCGATCCTGCACACGCGCGAGGGGCACCGCCCCGATCTGTCCGACCTGCCCGCCAACAAACGCTGGCGCTCGCGGCAAACCAAGGGCAACGAAGGCCTCGGCATCGGCGACGTCGGTCCGTGCGGGCGCATCCTGGTGCGCGGCGAGCCGGGCTGGGACATCATCCCCGAGCTC
>CAZNCQ010000712.1:0-1232 GCA_964571275.1 uncultured Myxococcales bacterium | reverse complement strand
GCGCTGCCGCCGATCGAGATGGTGTTCGGCAACGAGCCCAACGTCGAGAGCCGCATCGCCACGTTCAAGGCCAAGTGGAGCGTGAAGTACCGCGAGAGCCGCGGCATCCAGAACATGATCGCGCTGGATCTGTCCAAGGAAGTGCGCGCGCGCCTGGCCGAGGTCGCGGTGCGCACCTACGAAGCGGCGGGGCTGCGCGACTACGGACGCATCGACGTGCGCCTGGCACACGACGACGAGATCTACGTGGTAGAAGCGAACCCCAACCCTTACCTCGCCGACGGCGAGGACCTGGCCTGGGCGGCCGAAGAAGGAGGCTATCTTTATGGTGACTTCATCGAACGAATCGCGGAGATGGCTCTCGTGCGCGGCAAGCCGCCGCGCAAGGCACCCTGACGCCGCGAGCCTGCGCGCCGCCCGCGGGGCCGGTCTGCTGTTGCTTGCTTGCGCGGCCCTCAGCAGCTGCAGCAGCAGCTCGAACGGCGCCACCGACAAGTTCATCGGCAACTGGACCTTCGACTCGGGCGCGTTGAACGCGATGTGCAACGGGCTGCCGCCGTTCAGCAACAGCCTGGCCGGCGAGACGCTGACCCTGATGAAGGGGACGTCGTCCGACCTGGTGTCGACGCTGACCTCGTCGCTCGGCACCTGCACGCTCAAGCTATCGGTCAACGGCACAGTCGCCAGCGCCGACGCCGGCCAATCATGCATGTTCACGGTCACCGTGAGCGGGCTGGCGGTGCCGGTCACCGTCAACATCAATTCGTGGACGGTGACGACCACCGATGGCGTCACGATGACCACCGCCGCGATGGCCACCGGCTCGGGTGGCCTGGCCGACGGCTGCCCGGTGACGCTCAACGGGAGCGCCACGAAGCACGCGGGCGACGCCTCCGCCGGCGGCTGAGCCCGGCGCGCGCCGCTCAGATGATCTGAATTTCCGGGTTGAGAACGCTGGTCAGAAAATTGGCGCGCTTGTCCTGCGGCAGCACCATCAGGTCGCGGATGAAATCGAAGGTCGAGTCGTTGACGTCCTCGAACAGCACGGCGAAGCCCGTGTAGGCCATCGTGCGGATGACATGCCCGGTTGCGCGGCAGGTCATCCCGCGGCTGAGCGAGAACACGATCGAGATCTTCCGATCGACGTCGACTTTCACCGTCGATTTGAAGAAGCACCCGCCGCGCGAGATGTCCTGCAATTCGCCCCCGACCTCGATTCCCGCATCGGAGAA
>CAZNCQ010000711.1:0-1255 GCA_964571275.1 uncultured Myxococcales bacterium | reverse complement strand
CGGTAGCTGGTCTGGCCCGAATCCAGGCGCTCCGAGCGCGACAGCGTGTACGCGAGCCAGCCGGTGAAGTTGTTGGCGAAGTCGTGGCGCGCGACCAGCTCCAGGCCGTACGCGCGGCCGCGGCCCTGGTTGTCATAGCGCAGCGGCTTGAGCGTGCCGTCGGTGTCGGTGAACTGGCCGGCGTTCGGGCTGACCATGCTGTACATGTCCTTGTAGAACCCGGTCGCGTCGAGCGTGATGTACGGCCGCGGCTTGTACTCGACGCCGGCCGAGTAGTGGATCGCGCGCTCGCCCTTGAGCTTGGGGTTGCCGAAGTTCGGGTCGGTCTCGTCGAAGGTCGGCTCCTGGGAAAACAGACCGACGCCGCCCTTGATCGTCACGCGATCGTTGATGCCGTAGCGCGCGGTGATGCGCGGCTGAATCGACGTCTCGTGGGTGCGTTGAAAGTAGTCGGCGCGCACGCCCGGCAGCAGCAGCAAGCGTGGCAGCGGCTTCAGCTCCAGCTCGGCGAACGCCCCCGGCGACCAGTACTTCAGGTTGTCGAACTGCGTCTCGATCAACTTCGTCAGATCGGGCGGCGCCAGCGGTTGTCCCTCTTTGGGCGGCAACGGCAGGCGGACCAGGCCCGAGATGTTGGAGTAGATCGTGTCGACGCCCGCCGACAGCGACGCCCAGTCGGTGAACTTCTTCTTCACCGTGTCGCGCAGCTGGCTGCTGTCGAGGTTCAGGTACAGGACCAGCTGGCCGAGGGTGGTGTTGGTCGTGGTGTTGCCGGTCGACATCTGCAGCACGTTCTCGAACGACGGGCTGGGGACGTAGCGGTAGCTCAAGATCGAGCGGTAGAACGTGGTCGACGACTGGAACGCGTTGCCGGTGACCTCGGTGCTGACGTCGCCGGGATCCTTGAACAGGATGGCGAAGCGATCGTCGGAGCCGAGGAAGAAGAAGCGGAGATCGTGCGCGGGCGCCGGTCGATAGTTGGCCAGCACCTGGTAGTCGTAGTAGCGCGGCGCGACCGTCAGGTTGATCGGCGCGTCGCTCGGGACCACGGCGTCGAGGATGAAGTCGAGGTAGCTGCGTCGGCCGGCGATCGCGATGCCGCCCTTGTCGCCGAGCGGCACCTCCAGGTAGACGCTGGTGTCGAGGATGCTGACGTCGGCGTAGCCGGAGATCTTCTTCGGCTGCAGCTTCTTGATCTGGACGTCGACGATGCCGCCGATCGCGCGCCCGTACATCGGCGAGAAGTTGCCGGGAT
>CAZNCQ010000710.1:0-1283 GCA_964571275.1 uncultured Myxococcales bacterium | reverse complement strand
AGACCGTGCGCCCCGACGACTTCTTCGCCAGCTCCTTGGACAGCTTGATGCGCTGAGCCTCGCCGCCCGATAGCGTGGTCGCCGACTGTCCGAGCTTGATGTAGCCGAGCCCGACCTCGCGCAGCGTCTCCAGCTTTTGCCGCACCTTGGGGATGTTCTCGAGGAACTCGCACGCCTGCGCGACGGTCATGTCCAGCACGTCGGCGATGCTCGACTGGCGGTAGTGCACCTCCAGCGTCTCGCGGTTGTAGCGCCGCCCGCCGCACGCCTCGCACTCGATGTAGACGTCGGGCAGGAAGTGCATCTCGATGCGCAGGATGCCGTCGCCCTGGCACGCCTCGCAGCGCCCGCCCTTGACGTTGAACGAGTAGCGTCCCGGCTTGTAGCCGCGCGCCTTGGACTCGGGCAGGTTCGCGAACAGGTCGCGGATGTGCGTGAACACGCCGGTGTACGTCGACGGGTTCGAGCGCGGCGTGCGCCCGATCGGCGCCTGGTCGATGTCGATCACCTTGTCGACGTGCTGGAGCCCGTCGATGCCGTCGTGCGCGGCCGGCGGCGCCTTGGCGCCGTGCAGGCGGTTGGCCAGCGCGCGCAGCAGCGTGTCGATCACCAGCGTCGACTTTCCCGAGCCCGATACCCCGGTCACGCAGGTGAGCACGCCCAGCGGGAACGACACGGTGAGATCGCGCAGGTTGTGCCCACGCGCGCGCCGCAGCGTCAGCCCTCGGTTCGCCGATTGCCGCCGCTGCCGGGGCACGTCGATGCGCTTGCGCCCCGACAGGTACGCGCCCGTCAGCGACTGCGAGTTCCCCTCGATGTCCTCGGGCTTGCCGGCGGCGACGATGCGGCCGCCGTGCACGCCGGCCTTCGGCCCCATGTCGATCACGTGGTCGGCGGCGCGGATCGTCTCCTCGTCGTGCTCGACGACCAGCACGGTGTTGCCGAGATCGCGCAGCCGCATCAGCGCCTGCAACAAACGCGCGTTGTCGCGCTGGTGCAGGCCGATCGACGGCTCATCCAGGATGTAGAGCACACCGACCAGCGAGCTGCCGATCTGCGTCGCCAGGCGAATGCGCTGCGCCTCACCGCCCGACAGCGTCGCCGCCGTGCGGTCGAGCGACAGGTAGTCGAGCCCGACGTTGATCAAGAACGACAGCCGATCGCCCGACTCTCGCAGGATGCGGCCCGCGATCTCTTTCTGCCGAGGCGATAGTGTGAGCCCGGCCAGGAAGTCGTGCGCCTCGCGGATGGTCAGCGCGGTCATCTCGGTGATGCTCTTGTCA
>CAZNCQ010000709.1:0-1287 GCA_964571275.1 uncultured Myxococcales bacterium | reverse complement strand
GGTACTTGGCCAGCGCCTTCTCGCCGAGCACCTTGAGGATGTCGTGCGGGTTGGCGGCGCCGTCCATCAGCGGCTCGCCGGCCTTGATCTTGTCGCCTTCGCGCACCGACAGGTGCTTGCCCTTGGAGATCAGGTACTCCTTGGCGTCGCCCTTGTCCGGCGTGATCAGCACCTTGCGCTTGCCCTTGGTGTCCTTGCCGAAGCTGACCGTACCGTCGATCTCGGCGATGACCGCGTGCTCCTTGGGTTTGCGCGACTCGAACAGCTCGGCGACGCGCGGAAGACCGCCGGTGATGTCCTTGGTCTTCGTCGTCTCGCGCGGGATACGCGCGATGATGTCGCCGGCCTCGATGCGGTCGCCTTCCGACACCGCGATGGTCGAGCCGACCGGCAGGAAGTAGCGCGCGTCGTTTTCGCCGCTCGGGATCTTCAGCGTCTTGCCGTGCTCGTCCTTGAGCGAGATGCGCGGCCGCAGCTCGGCGTCCTTCGACTCCGTGATGCTCTTGCGCGACAGGCCGGTGATCTCGTCGAGCTGCTCGGTCATGGTGACGCCCTCGATGACGTCGCCGAACTTCACCACGCCCGAGACCTCGGTGAGGATCGGCACCGAGAAGGGATCCCACTCCGAGAGGAGCTGGCCCTGCTTGACGCCGTCGCCCTCACCAAAGAACAGCTTGGCACCGTAGGTCAGGCCGTACCGCTCGCGCTCGCGACCGGTCTCGTCCTGGATGACGATCTCGCCGTGACGGTTCATCACGATCCAGATCTTGTCGCGCTTGACGACCGTGGTGTTCTCCAGCTTGACCACGCCGTCGTAGCGCGCCTCGAGCTGTGACTGCTCGGTGCGCACCTGACCGACGCCGCCGATGTGGAACGTCCGCATCGTCAGCTGGGTGCCGGGCTCGCCGATCGACTGCGCCGCGATGACGCCGACGGCCTCGCCGATGTTCACCATGTGACCGCGCGCCAGGTCGCGGCCGTAGCAGAGCACGCAGATGCCGCGCCGGGTCTCGCAGGTGAGCACCGAGCGGATCTTGATGTGGTCGATGCCGGCATCCTCGATGATGCGGACCTTGTCCTCGGTGATCTCCTCGTTGTTCTGCACCAGCACTTCGCCGGTGTAGGGATCGAAGATGTCTTCCACCGCGACACGGCCCAGGATGCGGTCGCCGAGCTTCTCGATGATCTCGCCGCCTTCGACGAGCGCGCCGAGCTCGATGCCGTCCATGGTGCCGCAGTCGTACTCGGCGATGATGCAGTCCTGGGCGACGTCGACCAGACGGCGCG
>CAZNCQ010000708.1:0-1329 GCA_964571275.1 uncultured Myxococcales bacterium | reverse complement strand
GTCGACGAGACGCTGGGCAAGGTGCCGGGGATCGAGATCCTGCCGATCTTCCTCGACCACGCCGATCGCTCGAAGGCGAAGAAGAACGTCGAGGACGCGCTGGCGCGCTATCCCGACCTGGTGCTGACGATCGGCCTGTGGTCGTACAACGGCCCGTGCATGCTCGACGCCGTGCGCGCGTCGACGCGCGAGAAGAAGCCCGTGATCGTTGCGTTCGACGAGGAAGAGGAGACGCTGAAGGGCGTGCAGGACGGCCTCATCTCGGCGACGATCGTGCAGAGGCCGTTCCAGTTCGGCTACCAGTCGATGAAGGCGCTCAAGGACATCCAGGACGGCAAGACGCCGCCGGCGACGATCGACACCGGCATCACCACGGTCACCAAGGACAACTTGCAGACGTTCTGGGCCGAGCTCCGCGAGCTGAAGAAGTGAAGCGCACGCCGGGCGTCGCCGTCTCCGTCTCCCTTTTGGCGATGAAAAAAGAGCTGACCATGCTGGGGGTGCTGATCGCGCTGGCGATCATCACCGCCGCGCTCAATCCGCTCTTTCTCGGCGCCGACAACCTGCGCAACAATCTTCGCCACATCTCGCTGATCTCGCTGTTCGCGCTCGGCGAGGCGGTCGTGATCATCGCGGGCGGGATCGATCTGTCGATCGGGTCTGTGATCTGCATCGCCGCGGTGACCACCAGCTACCTGACGATGTACCTGGACGTCGGCATCGTCCCCGCGGTCCTCGCCGGGCTGGCGTCGTCGCTGATCATCGGCGTCGCGCAGGGGCTGGTGATCGCGCGGCTCGGCGTGCAGCCGTTCGTCGTGACGCTGGGATCGATGCTGCTCTTGCGCGGCATCGCCGAGGTGCTGACGGGCGGCACCGACATCGGCTTCCAGGGCAAGTTTCCTGGGTTCCGTTTCCTCGGCGAGGGGACGGCGCTGGGCATGCCCGTGCCGTTCTGGTTCGCGCTCGTGGCCATCGCCATCACGGCGTTCCTGATGCACCGCACGCTCTTCGGGCGCTACTGCTACGCGATCGGCTCGAACCCCGAGGCGGCGCGCCTGTCGGGCGTGCCGGTGCGCGCGGTGCGGCTGGTGACGTTCGTCGCCTGCGGCTTCCTGTCGGGCGTCGCCGGCATCCTCTACGTCGCCTACTTGCCGACGGCGACGCCGTCGCTCGGCTCGGCGTACGAGCTGCACGCCGTCGCGGCGGCGGTGCTGGGCGGCTGCTCGCTGCAGGGTGGCCGCGGCTCGGTGTTCGGCGTGCTCATCGGCGCCGGTATCATGCAGGTGACGTTCAACGCGGTGAACCTGGTCGGCCGCTCGCTGTGGCAGA
>CAZNCQ010000707.1:0-1334 GCA_964571275.1 uncultured Myxococcales bacterium | reverse complement strand
CCCACCCGGACAAGACCGACATCCAGGTCGCGTCGGAAGACGCGATCAAGTTCGACGTCCTGATCCGGACCATGGACACGGCGCTCACCGCCCGTTTCCCGGACATCTCACTCATTGATTCTGGCGGGGCCGGGATTTAAAGGGGAACGCGATGCCTATTCACGCACCACATCCGCACCTCTACCAGTCGGTCAAGCTCGAGGTCGCCGCGGCCAAGCTGAGCCACGCCGGCCGGAAGAGCCTGTACGCGCCGCTGAACCTGGTCGCGTACATCGACATGATGACGATGTTGGTCATCTTCCTGCTGATGTCCTTCTCGGCGACGGGCGAGATCCTGTTCGTTCAGAAGAACATCGTGCTGCCCGACGCCCAGAACTGGACCGATCTCGAGCGCGCGCCCGTCATCGGTGTCAGCAAGGACGTCGTCACGCTGGACGGCTCGCAGGTCGCGACGGCCGACGATCTCCTGAAGGACTCGTCGACGGGGGACTTCAAGCTCGCCGAGCTCCACGACAAGCTGGTGACCCTGAAGAACAACTACAAGCTGCTGCACCCGGGCGAGGACTTCAACGGGATCGCCATCGTCCAGTCGGACAAGAACGTCGAGTTCAAGGCCTTGAAGAAGGTCATGTACTCGATCGCCGTGGCCGGCTATCAGAACGTCAACTTCGCCGTGCAACCCAAGGCGAAGGGTGGCGGCCCGCTCGGCGGCGCTCCGTAGCTCGTCCAAGACAGAGCTGAACCGAACCAAGGCCGGCTCCCAGGAGCCGGCCTTTTTTTATGCGCGCGTCGCGGCGCGGTCGTTGTCTTTTGCGACCGCCAGTGATTAGCTACGCGGGAAATCTCTCCGTGATCGAACCCGCGGGCCATTGCTTCTCCCGCCGTCGCCGTTGCTCTTCCCCCGCGTTCCGCTATTGGAGGAACCATGCGCATCCAGTCGCTCGCCCTCGTCTCGATCCTCGTCTTCGGGGCCGTCGCCTGCGAGGGCGATCCCAACGACCCGATCACCTGGGCCAAGCAGCTCAAGAACCTGCGCACGCAGAAAGAGGCGCTGGACCACCTGGCCAACATGGACGTGGACAAGGCGCGGCCCGCCGTGCCGGCGCTGATGGAGCTTTATCTGGACACGAAGCGCCCGGAGCACCTGGAGGCCCTGGCGCGCTACAAGGACGAACGATCGAAGCAGCTGTTCATCGACGCGCTCGAGTACAGCGACGACGACTTCGACCGCGCCACGATCGCGGCCGGCGTGCTCGGCGAGATGAAGTCGCCCGACGCCGTCGACCCGCTGATCAAGGCGGCGGAGAAGCAGCTGCCGATCAAGTCGCGCGCCA
>CAZNCQ010000706.1:0-1361 GCA_964571275.1 uncultured Myxococcales bacterium | reverse complement strand
TCGACGCGGTCGCTCACGAGCACGCCGCCCGTCTCGAGCGCCTGGTTCCACACGAGGCCGAAGTCCTTCCGGTCGATGGCCCCCTTCGCTGTGAAGCCGACCCGCTCGTTGCCCCACGGGTCCTTGCCGCGGCCGCCGTACTCCGTCTCGAGCGCGATCGAACGAGTGACACCGTGGATGGTCAGCTCTCCGGTCAGTTGGTAGCGCTCCCCGGAGACCTTCTCGATCCGCGTGCTGAGGAACCGGATCTCGGGGAAGCGCTCGACGTCGAAGAAATCCGCCGACTTCAGGTGCTCGTCGCGCTGGGCGGTGCCCGTGTCGATGCTCGAGACGTCGATCGTCGCTTCCACGCTCGACCGTGTGAAGTCGCTCTCGTCGAGCGCCACGGTCCCGTTGAACTTCGCGAAGCGGCCTCGGACCTTCGAGACCACCATGTGGCGCACGGTGAAGTTGATGCCTGAGTGAACGGTGTCGAGATTCCAGTTGCTGGTCGTCATGGTGTGCCTCCTGCGACCACCAATACGACCGTTCCCAAGGCGAGACTAGGTGCAGAGATCTGGAATATCTGTTCCGTGCGTGGAACAGTTGTCAACCATGGATCTCAACGAGATGCTGGTGTTCGCGCGCGTCGCGCAGACCGGGAGCTTCACGACGGCGGCCGCCGGCCTCGGGATGCCGAAGTCGACCGTCAGCCGGAAGGTCACGGAGCTCGAGGCGCGCCTCAAGGCGCGCCTCCTCAATCGCACGACGCGCAAGGTGAGTCTCACGGACGTGGGCCGCACCTACTACGACTACTGTGCGCGCATCGCGGGTGAGATCGAAGACGCCGAGCGCGCCGTCGGCAATCTGCAAGAGGTCCCCCGCGGCGTCCTGCGGCTGACCACCGGACCGAACGTGGCCTTCTTGGGCCCGATCTTGAACGACTACATGCTCCGTTACCCCGAGGTCCGGATCGAGATGTTCTGCACGTCGCGGGCTGTCGACTTGATCGAGGAGCGCTTCGACGTCGCCCTCCGCGCGGGCGCGCTCAGCGACTCGACGCTCGTCGCCCGCAGCCTCGGGCCGGTGAGGTGGTTCCTGGTGGGGACGCCGGCCTATCTGAAGAAACGCGGGCGTCCCCGATCGGTCGAAGACTTGAAGCGGCACGACTGCATCATGTTCGGCATACCTTCCGGTGGCGCGACGCTACGCCTCGAGCGCGCCGGAAAAGTCGCGCACGTCGAGCTGGCGGCGCGCTTCATCGTGAACGACTTCGACCTCGTCCACGCAGCCGCGGCGGCAGGTCTGGGTCTGGCGCTCCTCCCGGCCTACCTCTGCGTCGACGACATCCGCGCGAAGCGGCTCGAGCGGGTGCTCCGTGA
>CAZNCQ010000705.1:0-1364 GCA_964571275.1 uncultured Myxococcales bacterium | reverse complement strand
TCCGACGCGTGCAGGCCCATCTTCTCGATGCGCTTGCCGGTGCGGAAGCCGGGCGCGCCGCGCTCGACGATGAACGCGGTCAACCCCTTGGCGCGCAGCTCTGGCGCCGTCGAGGCGAGCACCACGTAGATTCCGCCGACCGAGCCCTGAGTGATGAAGGTCTTGGTGCCGTTCAGCAGCCAGCCGTCGCCGTCGCGCACCGCGCGCGCGCGCGCCGCGCCCGCGTCGGAGCCCGAGCCCGGCTCGGTGAGCCCCCAGCCGCCCAGCACCTGCCCGCTGGCGAGGCGCGGGATGTACTTGCGGCGCTGCTCTTCGCTGCCCGCGAGAAAGAGGTGCCCCGTGCACAGCGAGTTGTGCGAGGCCATCGTGAGCCCGATCGACGCGTCGGCGTGCGCGACCTCTTCCAGCGCGATGACGTAGTCGAGGAACTTCATCCCCGCCCCGCCGTACTCCTCGGGGATCTGCATGCCAAACAGGCCCATCTCCGCCATCGGCGCGATCACCTCGTGGGGAAAGCGCTCCTCGCGATCCCACTTCGCGGCGTTGGGAATGATCAGCCGCTCGCAGAGCTCGCGCACCGACTTTCGCAGGATCAGCTGGTCTTCGGACAGATCGAAATTCATGATGCGACCCCTGGGAGGGTTCCCAGACCCTCCCGCGATGGGCTCCGGCGGGGGACCCGCCTACGCCCACACGTTTTCATTTGGACCTGGCCTTGCCCGCCGGCTTGAACCGCTCTTTTTCCGGTCCCGCCGGCGCGAACGCCTGCAGGATCATGCCCTTCTCTTCGCCGTGGAACTTGATCGCGTGCGGCTCTGCGGCTGGAATGTGTATCGCCTGTTCGCGGCCAAACTTGATCTTGTCGCTGCCGACGGTGAGCTCGCCGCCGCCCGAGATGACGTAGAGGATCTCCTCGCTGGCGTCGTGGGTGTGGCGTGGGACCTCGCCGCCTCCTTCGACCTCGAGCAGCCCGACGTACAGATCCTTGCCGCCCGTCGAGTCCTCGGTGAAGAACGGGCGCACCCGCACCTTGCCGCTCGCGCCCGCGATCGCCTCGGACTTTCCGGCGGCGCTGGCCAGCACGAACTTCGCGCCCTCGGGCGCGGTCGCCTGGCGCGGGTCGCGGATCACCTCGAAGGCGGCGCGGCCGGCCTCGTCCTTGGGGTCGCGGTACACCTTCTCGGGGCCGAGCGGCGCGAAGATCTCCAGCATGATCGCCGGCGCCGAGCGGCCCATGTTCTCGATGGCGTGAGGGAAGTCGCCGGGGATGAAGATCGCCTCACCCTCGTCGATCTTCTCTGGCGTGCGGCCCTGCGGCCCGATCACGCGCGCGTGGCCCTTGAGCACGTACAGAACCTCCGCGC
>CAZNCQ010000704.1:0-1366 GCA_964571275.1 uncultured Myxococcales bacterium | reverse complement strand
GCTTTCGGCCACTCAGCCATCTCTCCGAATTAGGGCGATATCTTTAGCACCAGACCGCCGACAGGTCGATAGTCGATAGTTCTCGGACGCCTATGGACGCGGACACCATTCTGTGACACATAGGGCGTGGTCCCGGGCGACGGAACACCGGCGAACCCCGCCAGGCCCGGAAGGGAGCAACGGTAGCTAGTCGAACGGGTGCTCGGGACCATTGTTCGTTATGGGAACCCTCAGAGGGTTCCCATACCCTCCAACGTTACGGGAACCCTCAGAGGATTCCCAAACCCTCCAAGTCGATGGGCTTTGACGGCAACCCGTTTTGGCCTCACACATCTCCAAAATGGCCGACGTCGTCTACCTGATCCAGGACATGCTCTTCACCTCGAAGATTCGCGAGGTGGCGAAGCAGGTGGGGGTCAGCGTCCAGGGAACGCGCGACGTGGCGGGGCTGGCGGCGGCAGCGGCCGGCGGCGCCAAGCTGGTGATCGTCGATCTGCGCCTGCCGATCGCGGTCGAGGCGCTGGCGCGGTTGGGCGGCGACCCGGCGACACGCGCGATCCCGTCGGTCGGCTTCGTCGACCACGAGAAGACCGACGTCATGGATCAGGCGCGCGCCAGCGGCTGCGGTCAAGTGATGGCCAAGGGCCAGTTCTCGAACGCGCTGCCCAAGTTGTTTGCTTCGCTCGCGCCACCGCCCGCCGCGTAGCTCGGCGGATGGTTCACGGCGGGTCCCACAGCGGTATGAGCTGGCGCAGGCTGCGAACGATCATGTCGGGCGAGCCCCACGCCTCGGCGTCGTCGATCGGCTCGGCGGTCACGAGCGCGGTCCGGCAACCGGCGGCGCGGCCGGCGACGATGTCGAACGTGAAGTCGCCGACCACCAGCGTCTCGGCGGGCGCAACGCCGAACGCCCTGCACAGGTGCAGGACTCCGTCGGGCGCCGGCTTGGGTGGGCCGTCCTCGCGCGTGTAGGCAGCGAGGATCAGCGGCGCCGACTCGTCGTGCGAGACCGCGCCGGGGACGCGTCCGTCGTGCGCGAAGCTGGCGCCGAGATCGAACTTGCGCACGAAGCTCTCGACCACCTCGCGCACGTTTCGGGTCAGGATCGCGCACGGAACGCGGGCGGCCTGCAAGCAGGCCAGCAGCTCGACGCAACCGTCGGCCAGCGTCGCGTGGGCCATCGCATCGCGCTCGTGGCGCCGCATGATCTCCTCGCCGCGCGCGCGCAGCGCCTCGTCGCCCGCGGCCAGCTGCTCGAGGATCGGCAAGCCCGGGCGCAGGCCGATCTCCGCGCGGATGGCGTCGAAGTCGAGCAGCGGCTCGGTGAGCGTGCCGTCCATGTCGAAGATCACCGCGCGCGGCGCCG
>CAZNCQ010000703.1:445-1371 GCA_964571275.1 uncultured Myxococcales bacterium | reverse complement strand
CCCGCATAAAGAGTTCTGGCAGTTCTCCGTGGGACATATACAGCGTATCGATTCCGATTGAAGATGGGCCCTTATGTTCAATGGATGCGATGTCCCGCAAGCCGCGCAGATCCATGGCTCCAAATGTTGTCCCACCCAAAATTGCGTGGGAACCAATCACTGCAGTCAGTTCGGTCGCAAAAAAGTGCGCTCCCCGGAGGTCCGCCGAAGTGAGGTTCGCGCTCGTCAGGTTTGTGCTTAAAAGAGAGGCCCCAAGAAGGGTCGCTCCCGAGAGGTCAGCTTGAACCAGTTGAACTCCTTCCATGTTCGCTCGGTTGAAATTTGCTGAATTGAGTTTTGCCTTCCTGAAGGACACGCCGGGTAGAAACGCTCTACCAAAGCGCGCTCCAGCAAGGATTGCTTCGTCAAATCTGACCTTTCCTGAGAAGATGGCATGCTCAAAGATTGCTCCAGACGCTTGGCAGTTGGAAAAAACTGCCTGTCCGAACCCAGTATGGCTGAGATCGGCGCGTTCGAGATTCGCGCCGCTGAAGTTTCCGGATAGGGTCGCTTTCATAAATCGCGAGCAGCTAAGGTTGGACCCGCTGAGATCGCCACTTAGGCTTGCTCCTGAGAGGTCCACGCCGGTGAGTTCGGCGCCTCGGAGGTTGACGCCGTGAAAGATCCGCTCGCCACCTGAGTAACGCGTCAACACCTCGTCTTTGTCCATGTCCAGAAACTATCAGAAGTAGACGCACGCCCTCCCAGATTGCTCGGGCGAGACAACAGTCTGGTGGGCTGTCCAGGTAGAAGGCTACGCCCAGCGATCACCCCTCCCAGGTTGCTTGGGTGAGAGAACGTTGGAATCACCCCTCCAGGTTGATCGGATGCCAACACCGTTCGCTGGAGCGTCCGATTGGACGGCCGTGTCCGAATGTCGGACGAGG
>CAZNCQ010000703.1:0-435 GCA_964571275.1 uncultured Myxococcales bacterium | reverse complement strand
TGACAGGTTCCGTGCGAGCTCAAAAGGGCGGCGACAGCTCGCCACGTTTAATGCCAACTGGGCGAACGGGGCGGATCGAAGTCAACCTTGGAGCGTTGGCGGGTGGGCTATGGTGACTTCGGGACCTTCGTATTCGTGCGATGCCAGGGCAACGATTCCGCGCTCGAGTTGATCGATGAACCTTACTCACCGGTACGACCGCCGCGGTGTGACCTGAATTTTTCAGGCCCATCTCCGAGTTCCCGCGCTCGGCCTCGTCGATCGCCTCGGCAATCCCGCGCTGCTCTTACGCGGTGAGGGGAGGGGCGACCAGCTCCGCGAGATACTCGAGCACCTCGACTTGCTCGTCGTGTCCGAGACGACGAACCTCGTCAAGAACTTGCTGCTTCGTCATGGTGCGATTCTACCGACCCTTACGTCCGCAACCGATCTCCC
>CAZNCQ010000702.1:0-1372 GCA_964571275.1 uncultured Myxococcales bacterium | reverse complement strand
CGTTCTTCATCTTGATCGTGACCTCGCCCTTGACGTCGTCGGAGGTCACGATGTTCACCTGCCCCACGTCGGACAGCAGGCGCAGGATGTTGTGGATGTCGGCGCCGCGGAAATCGAGATCGATGCGCCGCCCGACGTAGCGCTTCCTGGGCAGCGACGAGCGCGGCGGCAGCACCAGGCCGCCGCCCACGACGCTGCCACCGCCCACGGCTGCCGGTGGGGGCGGACCGTTCGGGATCATACCTGCGGACGGCGTCGCGAGGTCGCCACCCGTCCCGGGCGCAGCCGCCTCGGTCGGCGGGACCGACAGCACCGGCGCGGGCGGAGGGCCCGACGTTCCCACTTGCGCGAACACCGGGGGCGCGGCCAACAGCAACGTCACCATGCACGCCGCGTGTGCGCGCGTCTTGGAAGCTCGGCTCCTCATTTCATTCCTTCGTCGGGGTCCACGAGAATCGCCCTCTCGACCGGGTGCGGTTCGCCCTTGGCGTTGGTCTCCATCTGCTCGACCACCACGCGGTCCGAAAGGATGCGGGTCACACGCGCGCCCGACTTCGAGATGTAGTCGCCCTTCTTCACCGTCTCTCCCATGCCGGACGGATCGCGAAACATCGCGCGCGGCGCCGAATCGCCGGTGACGATCGCGATCAGCGCCAGCTCTTCCAGGCCCAGCTTCTCGAACACAGCGGGGATCTTGCGGGTGCTGTTGGTCCCCTTGTCGACGAACAGGCGCAGATACGAGTGGAACGGATCGCGGTTGACGTCGTCGTTCTCGACGAAGTCCTCGTCCTTGAGCACTTTCTTGCGCAGCGCCGCCAGCCGTTCGGCGGCGACGACCACCGGGTCGATCGCGGGCGCCGCTGGCGCTGCGACAGCCGGTTTCTTCTCGACGGCGGGCGGCGGCGGGGACGCGTCGGCGCCGATCGCGGGGCGCACCGCCAGCGCCAGCGTCGCGAGCACGCCGAAACCCAGCGCCGCCAACGCGACGCCGGTCTTCGTGCCGAAGATTCGCGCGCGCCTCACTTGCTCTCTCCCGAGGCTTGCGTCCCGGCCGCCCCCGCTGGCGGCGGCGCTTCCTTGAACCGGAACGTCGCGGCCACGAACTTCGCGTGGATGCGCGTCGGCGCGTTCATCTGCTCCGACGTCGCGTTGCGCTCCGGGGTCAGCGACAGGTCCTGGACGTTGACGATGCGCCGCAGCTCGCTGGTGTTCTTGAAGAACTTCGCCACCTGGTGATACGTGCCGCGGATCTCCATCTTCACCGGGATCTTCACGTACAGGTCCTGCGGCGACTCGGGGTCGATGTCGATGTGCAGGACCTCGAGCCCCGACAGCTCCGCCTGCTCCTGCACGTTGGAGATGAACGACGGGA
>CAZNCQ010000701.1:0-1373 GCA_964571275.1 uncultured Myxococcales bacterium | reverse complement strand
CGCGCCGAAGCCGCCGAAGAGCCGCATCATCGCGAGATCGATCTCGCGGTGGCCGCCATAGACCGCGGGGTCGATCAGGCAAGGCGCGCCGTCGGCATCACACATGAGATTTCCGCCCCACAGATCGCCGTGCAGGCGCGCCGGCGGCTCGGGTGGGCCGGAGAGGCCGTCCAGCTCGGCGAACAGCCGCGCGAAGTCGCGCTTCATGCGCGCCGACGCCAGGCCGTGATCGGCGGCGAGGCGCAGCTGGGGCTCGAGGCGTCGTTCGCGATAGAACGCGGGCCAGCTCCCAGGAACGGACGCCGGCCCGTTCGCCTGCGGCAGACGCCCGATGAAGTTGTCGTGATCGATTCCGAACCCGGCGGCGCCGGATCGGTGCAGGGCTACCAGCCCGCGCCCGAGGGTCTCGTCGAACCCGCGCGCCGGACGCCCGCGACGCACCAGCTCCAGCACCAGGAACTGCACGGGATCGTCGGGGCCCGACACGGCGACCACCTCGGGCAGGCGCAGCGCGCGCGCGTCGGCGAGCCAGCGCAGGCCGCGCGCCTCGGCGGCAAACATCGTCGCGGGCGCGCTGGGGTTGGTCTTCACGAACAGCTCGCGACCGTCGGCGAGCGCGACCTGCGCCGCCTGGTTGATGTCGCCGCCGGCGAGCCCGCTCGACCGCAGCACCGGCGAGCCCAGCGCGCGTTCGAGCGCCGCTGCGAGCCCGCCGCCGCTCACAGCCGGTGCTCGCGGCGCAGCCGCGCGAGCAAGCCCGCGCACGCCGCCTGGCAGATGTCGAAGACGTCCTCGAACCCGTGCGCGCCGCCGTAATAGGGGTCGGGCACGTCGGCGTCCGGCGCGGCGCCCTCTTCGTCCGCGCGCAGCATGCTGACCTTGGCCCGCGCGGCGCCCTCGGGCGCCATCCCGAGCAGGTTGTCGCGGTTCGACGTGTCCATCGCGACCACGTAATCGAAACGCGCGAAGTCGACCGCGGTGAACTGCTGAGCGCGCCCCGACAGTGGGATGCCGCGCGCCGCGCCGGTCGCCAGGCTGCGCCGATCGCGCGTCTCGCCGATGTGCCAGTCGCCGGTGCCCGCGCTCTCGATATGAATCGCGTTCTCGAGGCCCGCCTGCCGCACCAGGTGCTTCATCACCGCCTCGGCCGTCGGCGAACGGCAGATGTTACCGAGGCAGACGAAGCAGATCCGCACCATGCCCGACTGCGACCGCGCGCGCTACTCGCCCGGCGGCTTCGAGGTGAGCCCGTCGTCGGACGCAGGCGGCCCCGCGGCGCCGCTCTCCTGGCGTTCGCCGCGCTCGCCCGATTCGTGCGCGTCGGCGCCGTTCGGGATCGGACCGCTGCCCGCCGGGTTGCCTGACGCTTCACC
>CAZNCQ010000700.1:0-1385 GCA_964571275.1 uncultured Myxococcales bacterium | reverse complement strand
GGAGCAGAGAACAGTGCCCGCGGCGCGCGTTCGGCTCATGAAGAAAACCTCGAGTTGGTGAAGGAGATGCCCGGAGCTCGCGATTTGGCGTAGGGGGGATCGCGTTGGTCGTTACTACAAAAACGTACAGCAGCGTGGGGCCGCGTGTATAAGCACACCCTAAAACCGGGCCATGCTAAGCAAGTGGATCTGAGCTGTCAAGTGGGACCTGAGACGCGGACTGGCCGCATGATTGCGAGGGTTTCTACGCGCTGCGCGTCAGTCCCGCGCGATCCATTCCACGCTTGACAGGTATGTCGCGGTAGGTAACATGGCGCCGCCTTGTGGGCATTCGGATTGATCCGGTCTCGTCCCGAAGTTGCCCTGTCGTTTCTCCAGGACCGAAGGAGTCCAATGAGGTTCCTCCCTTCCCCCGGCTACCGCGTTCATTCGCTTGGTTTGCTCGTTGTTGCGTTGGTGTTGGGAAGCGTTGCCTGCGAGAACAAACACATCGGCCGCCCGTGCGGGTTCAGCGTCGACAGTGACGCCGGCACCACCACGGGGACGACCGCGACGCTCGACGTCGCGCTCGAGTGCCCGTCTCGCATCTGCATTCTCCCGGCACAGGAGGCCGCCCCCAAGAGCCCACCGACGACGTCGCTGTGCACCGCCGATTGCTCGTCGGACGACGACTGCTCCGACGCCGAACGGCGCAACACCGGCGACACGAGCGACCAGCGCTGCGTGGGTGGCTTCGTGTGCAAGGTCGCCGAGACCGTCGGTGATTTCTGTTGCCGCCGGCTCTGTATCTGCACGGACTTCCTGGTCCGAGGTCTCAACCAGTCCTACGACACGACGCTACCCGACGTCTGCCAGCCGACGCCCGCCAACAAGGCGATCTGCAAGAACATTTAGCCGGCCTGGCGATCGGTGGATTGAGCGCGCCGCGGGGCGGGGCTCAGCCGATCTCGAACGCGTTGGGCACGTGCGTGAGCTGGGGCTCGCGGCCGTCGTCGAAGAAGGTCACGCCCACGACATCGAAGCGGTAACCGGTCGCCGGAACCGTCTCGCTGTCGAGAAACAGGCGCGCCGCGCGAATCACCTGCGCCCGCTTGCGCGGCGTGATCGACTCGAGCGGATCGCCCTGCTCGACGCCCGTGCGTGAACGCACCTCGACGAAGACGCACAGCCCGCCATCATCGGCGACCAGGTCGAGCTCGCCCTCGGGCCGCCGCCAGTTACGCGCGATGATGCGGAAGCCCAGCCGTTCGAGCTCGGCCGCAGCCAGCGCCTCGGCCCGGCGGCCGGTGTCGGGCCGACCGCCCCACCGCGCCGAATGGCTCACGGCCGCCCGGAATCAGGTGGCGCTGGGCGTGGGCTCGCCGCCCGAAACGCCGCCGCCCGAA
>CAZNCQ010000699.1:0-1387 GCA_964571275.1 uncultured Myxococcales bacterium | reverse complement strand
ATCACCCAGCAGGTCGCGAAGCTGCTGATCGTCGGCAAGGAGCGATCGATCGCGCGCAAGATCCGCGAGGCCATGCTGGCTCACCGCATCGAAGCCGTGCTCGGCAAGGATCAGATCCTCGGCATCTACCTCAACCACGTCTACCTTGGCCACGGCGCCTACGGCGTCGCGGCGGCGGCCGCCGCCTACTTCGGCAAGGATCTGAAGGATCTGTCGGTCGCTGAAGCCGCGCTGCTGGCCGGACTGCCCAAGGCGCCGGGACGCGCCACGCCATTTCACGACTTCGCCAAGGCGCAGGCGAGGCAGCGCTACGTCCTGGACCAGATGCAGAGCCTGGGCTTCTTGACGGCGGCCGAGGCGGAGACAGCGCGGCGCGAGGCGGTCGTGCTGGTGACGCGCGACCAGAACCTGACCAACGTCGCCGCCCCCTACTTCGTCGAGACCATCCGGCGTTACGTGGCCGACAACTACGGCGACGAGGAGCTGCTGGAGCGCGGGCTGCGCATCTACACCACCCTCGACATGCGCCGCCAGCGCGCCGCCGAGGCGGCGGTGCGCAGCGGCCTGGTCGACCTGGAGCGGCGGCTGGGCTGGGACGGGCCCATCGGACACATGGACGGCGAGCAGCGGCACCGTCTGCTGCGCGGGCGACCGCGGGCGTTCGGGCCGGCGGGGTTCCTGATCGACGACGACGAACAGGATGATCATCTATTGATGCCCGACGAGCTCGTCGATCCCTCGACCACGTACGCGGCGGTGGTCAACGTCAGCGGCGTCAGCAACAAGCACGTCACGGTCAGCTCGGGCACGCTCACCGTGCCCATGGATCCCGCCGACGAAGCGCGGCTGCTCGCCTGGGAGCGAAAACCGGACGGCAAAGCCGCGCCAGGGTCGGGGGCGCCGCGCATCACCACCGGCGATCTCGCCCCGGTACAGTTCCGCCTGGTCCCCGGCCCGCGCCCGGGGGCGCGCGGCGCCGCCCGCGAACCCCATCACCTGGTGGCGACCCTGGCGAGCGCGCCGTCGGTGCAGGGCGCGCTCATCGCCATCGATCCGCACACCAGCGAGCTCCTCTCGATGGTCGGCGGCTACGACTACGGGCAGAGTCAGTTCAACCGCGCGCGCCAGGCGCACCGCCAGATCGGCTCGGCCATGAAGCCCTTCATCTATGCGAGCGCGATCGATCGCGGCATGACCGAGGTCACCATCAAGTACGACGCGCCGGTGAAGTTCAAGACGGCGTCCGGCGTCTGGGCGCCCCACAACTACAAGCACGAGTTCCTGGGGCCGCTCACGCTGCGCACCGCGATCGCCAAGAGCGTCAACACCGTCTCGGCGCAGCTGGTGGCGCAGATGGGCGTCGACGCGGTCATCGATACCATGCGCC
>CAZNCQ010000698.1:0-1403 GCA_964571275.1 uncultured Myxococcales bacterium | reverse complement strand
GCGACGTTCGACGTGCCCCACTGGTGCGATCCGAAAGTCCACCCAGACCATCACGGTGCTTCGCCGCTGCGGCCGGTGGTCGTTTCCGTTCCCGGTCGTCCTCGACGCGACGTTTGATCGGTTCGCCGTCCGCATGGACCCAAGGTGACTATGGAGCTTGCCAGCAGCCCCGACTATCCCGCAGTCCCGAGGGAGCGTCCGTCGAAGTCGCCCCCCCATCGGCCGTAGACCAGTCGCAGCGGTAGCGGCGAGACGGAGACGGCGTAGTCCAGCGGCAGTCGATCGCTGCTGGGAGGAATCAGCTGGCCGAGACCCACTTGAGCTCCCGCGAACCGAACAGGCTGCCCCCGTTTCGCGGGTGCTCCGCCGGAAAAGGAAGCGGCCAGCGCGGTCTCAAGGGAAGGAACGAGTTGCCTGGAGTGTGGGAGGGTGATTGCAGCGTCTTCGACTCGGATGGGTAACCTAGGCAGGACGCTCGCCGCGATCGAGTCGTCGAGCGCCCTCCGCGCGGCTTAGATCGCGGAGTCGCGGTCGGCGCAGGGACCTTATGGTTCGTTCCGCCCGCTTGTTGTCGCCCACGGGACCCGGATTCAGCGGGTTTCAACGATTCCCAACCAACCTCTCCTGCTCCATTCCAAAAACGCCAAGCCGCCGTAGTGACCCGTGCAAGTCGGCGCACCTGGTTTTCTGGTCATTCGCGGCGAAGGTTCGACTCCCGGCGTCTCCACCGCGCGGATTACGCCCGCGGGCGACATCATTGAACGGCCGACCGACGTTGCTCGTCGACCCCCTGGAAAAGGAGAAGGGCATTGATGGCTGCGATCGCGGCCCGGGCGGCGCGGGCGTCTGCCTCGGGGGCTCCGCCGAATGCCATGCGGCCGCCGGCGCCCATCGGAGCGGTGTTCATCGCGGCGCTTGTGCCGGCCCGAGCGAGTAAGTACTCATGGCCCGCACCGGGGAAGGAGACCGCGCGGTCGGCGAATGGATGATGGTGCGCACGCAGATAGGTCATCGCGAGCTCGCATTGTGCCGACGAATTCCACACCTGATCGTCTGCCGCCGACAGGCAGAGGACTGGACCGGCTATTCGGTCGAGAGGGAAGAGGGCCCTCTCGACCGCGGTAGTATTGCGCGCAGCGGCTTCGTAAGCGGCACGGAAGCTGACCGGGTTACCAGCGCTCATCGCTTTCCAGATTTCCTTGCTGGCGCTTGCGTCCTCGGGCACGCACGGCAGGTGCCTGCCACCCCGCGCCCAGGAGCAACCGGTGGGGACGCCACGCGCGCCGAGCCCGTACCAGGCGAACGGCGACGGCACGTTTGCGATGACCGCCTTCACCGATGGGGTCGTGGCCGCGACCAGCAGCGCGTACTCGCCTCCCTTCGACGTGCCCATCACGGCGACG
>CAZNCQ010000697.1:0-1405 GCA_964571275.1 uncultured Myxococcales bacterium | reverse complement strand
TTCCACCCGAACGCGATGCCGGCGGCGATCGCGGCGCGCGCCGCGGGCGAGCAGGGCAAGTTCTGGGAGATGCACGACAAGATCTTCGCCAACCAGGCGAGCATGGACCGCGCCACCTACGAGAAGTACGCGCAGGAGCTGGGCCTGAACATGGGCAAGTTCAAGGCGGCGGTGGAGGCACAGAAGGGCAAGTCGGACATCGAGGCTGACGCGACCGCCGGTGGCAAGATCGGCGCGCGCGGCACGCCGGCGTTCTTCATCAACGGCAAGTTCCTGTCGGGCGCGCAGCCGTTCGAGGCCTTCAAGGCCAAGATCGACGACGAGCTCAAGATCGCCGATGCGCTGGTGGCCAAGGGGACGCCCAAGGCCAAGGTCTACGATGTCATCATGCGCGACGCGAAGACCGAGGTCGCCGCCGCTCCCGCGGGACAGCAGCCCGAGGCCGAGAAGACGCCCGATCAGGACCAGACGATCTACAAGGTCGAGGCGGGCAACTCGCAGGCGCGCGGCCCGAAGAACGCGCCGCTGACCATGGTGATCTTCTCCGACTTCCAGTGCCCGTTCTGCAAGCGCGTCGAGCCGACGATCGCGCAGATCGAGAAGGAATACGGCGGGAAGGTCCGCGCGGTGTGGAAGAACTACCCACTTCCGTTCCACAACAACGCGGAGCCGGCGGCCGAGGCGGCGATGGCCGCGGCGGCCCAGGGCAAGTTCTGGGAGATGCACGACAAGCTCTTCGAGAACAACACCGCGCTCGATCGGCCGAACCTGGACAAGTACGCGCAGGAGATCGGCCTCGACATGGCCAAGTTCAAGGCTGACCTCGACAGCAGCAAGTACAAGAGCGTGATCGAGGCCGAGACCAAGGAAGGCCAGGCGGTCGGCGTCAACGGTACGCCGGCGGTGTTCATCAACGGCCGCAAGATCAACGGCGCCTACCCCTTCGAGACCTTCAAGAAGATCACCGAGGAGGAGCTGGCTAAGAAGTCCGGTGGTGGCCACAAGGGCGGTAAGAAGAAGACCTAGTTCGGATCCGCGCCGGCGCGAAGGGGGACCGCCCCCTTCCGCCGGTGAGCGGTGCAGGCGTAAACTAGCCCATGCTCATAGTCATGAAGGCCGGCGCGACCCGGGACGAGGTCGCGGTGGTCGAAGCGCGGATCCGCGAGCTCGGGTTCACGCCCAACGAGGTGCCAGGGTCGACGCGGCTGGCGATCGGGATCACCGGCAACCAGGGGCCGCTGGACCCGGGCCTGTTCAACGTCATGAGCGGCGTCGCCGAGGCGGTGCCGATCTCGCGGCCGTGGAAGCTGGTATCGCGCGAGGTGAAGCCCGATGACACCGCGATCAAGATCGGCGACGGCCAGTTCGGCGGCGGGCGCTTCGGCGTGATCGCCGGGCCGTGCGC
>CAZNCQ010000696.1:0-1433 GCA_964571275.1 uncultured Myxococcales bacterium | reverse complement strand
GGCCCCGACCCGGCCCACCTCGGCGGGGAGGACCCCGCAGCGGCAGGCCCCGCACAGCTTCCGTAGCGCCGCCACGCTTTGATCCCACTCCGATCGACGCCGAAATCGAATCGTGAGAGGTGTGAGCTAGGTCGGCTCTTCGATATTGATCGGCTCGAAGCGCGGCGCCAGGAGGTGGTTCACCACGAACGCGATCAAGTACGCCGAGCCGCAGATTGCAAACAAGATGGCGTAGCCGGCGGAGGCGTTGCCCTTGGCTTCGAACGCGTCGAGCAGCTTGCCGGTGTAGACCGGGAACATGATGCCGCCCATCGAGCCGGCCATGCCGCCGAGGCCCACGACCGACCCCAGCGCGCGCTTGGGGAACATGTCCGACGCGCTGGTGAACAGGTTCGCCGACCAGGCCTGGTGGGCGGCGCCGGCGAAGCCGATCAGGAACACCGCGCCCCAGTCGCTGACCCTGGTGACGAAGACGATCGGAATCACGCAGATCGCGAACGTGAGCATCGCGATCTTGCGCGCGCGGCTGATGGTCATCCCGCGGCGCGTGAGATAGCCCGGTACCCATCCGCCCATGATGCTGAGCACGGAGATGACTCCGTAGATCGTCGCGATGAGGAACCAGCTGTGCTTGATGTCCAGGTGGCGCGTCTTTTTGAAGAAGTCGGGCAGCCAGATCAGGAAGAACCACCAGACCGGATCGGTCAGGAACTTGCCGAGGATGAACGACCAGGTTTGGCGATAGCGCAGAAGCGTGCGCCAGCGGACCTTGCCCGCGTTGCCGAGGTCGGCCGGATCGCTGCGGATATGGTCGAGCTCGGAGCGCGTGAGGCCCTGGATCTTTTCGGGCACGTTGTAAAACGGGATCCAGAGGGCGAGCCAGAGCATGCCGGCGATGCCGGCGGCCACGAAGGCCGATCGCCAGCCCCAGGTGAAGGCCAGCCAGGGGATGATCGCCGGCGCGATGATGGCACCCACGTTGGCGCCCGAGTTGAAGATTGCCGTGGCGAAGGCGCGCTCCCTCTTCGGGAACCAAAGCGCCACCGCCTTGATCGCCGAGGGGAAGTTGCCGCCTTCACCCAACCCCAAGCAGGCCCGCGCCACGAAGAACCCGCTGATGTTGCCGACCAGCGCGTGGCCGGCCGCGGCCAGGCTCCAGGCGGCGATCGAGGTCGCGTAGCCGATCTTGGTACCGAAACGGTCGATGAACGGCCCGAACAGCAGGAGGCCGATCGCGTACGACGCCTGGAAGACCGCGTTCACTTGCCCGAACTGCTCGTTGGTCCAGTGCAGCTCGTGGTCCAGGGTTTCCTTCAGCAGCGAGAGGATCTGCCGGTCGATGTAGTTGACCGTCGTCGCGAAGAACAGCAGCGCGCAGATCACCCAGCGGTAGTGACCGATTACGCTTTCACGCGTTTCGTCGTTCATGGCAT
>CAZNCQ010000695.1:0-1452 GCA_964571275.1 uncultured Myxococcales bacterium | reverse complement strand
CTCGGCGGGGAGGACCCCGCAGCGGCAGGACCCGCACAGCTTCCGTAGCGCCGCCACGCTTTGATCCGCTCCCATCGACGCCAAAACGTGACGGATCGTAAGAGACCTCGGCTAGACCGATTCGAGGTCGGCCAGGATGCGATCGGCGCCACGGGCGATCAGGCGCGCGCCCAGAGCCGCGCCCAGCTCGGCAGCCTGTTCGGGGCGCCCCGAGACCTCTTCGAGCAGGATCTCGCTGGCGTCGGGCCGCGCCACCAGGCCGCGCGCGATCAGACGGCCGGCGTCGACGATGGCGTGGCCGGCGACCGGCGTGCGGCAGCCCACACCCAGCGCCGCCAGCAGCGCCCGCTCGGCGGCGACCGTGATCTCCGCCGTCGGGTCCGAGAGCGGGCGCACGAGGGACAGCACGCGCGTGTCGGCCAGGCGCGCCTCCAGCGCCAGCGCGCCCTGGCCAATGGCCGGCAGCATCAGCGTGGTCGCCAGGCGCTCGCTGATGCGGTCCGCGAACCCGAGGCGGTCGAGCCCGGCGCAGGCGAGGATCGCGGCGTCGACCGCGCCCTCGGCGACCTTGCGCAACCGGGTGTCGACGTTGCCACGCAGGAGCTCCACGGTGAGGTCGCTGCGCGCCGCGCGGATCTGGCAGACGCGCCGCAGGCTCGACGTCCCGATGCGGCTGCCCGCCGGCAGCTCGTGCAACGTCGCGCCGGCGCGGCTGACCACGGCGTCGCGCGGATCGGCGCGCGGCGGAATCGCCACCAGCGACAACCCCGCGGGCAGGTGCGCCGGGACGTCCTTGAGGCTGTGCACCGCGAGATCGATGTCGCCGGCGAGGAGCTTCTCCTCGATCTCCTTGACCCAGACGCCCTTGCCGCCGAGCTCGATCACCGGGCCGGTCTGCTTGCGATCGCCTTCCGTGACGACGATCTGCTGCTCTACGATCAGGTGCGGGTGCAGCCGGCGCAGCTCGGCAGTGATGTGGTCGGCCTGCCAGCGCGCGAGCGCGCTGCCGCGCGTGCCGATGACGATCTTCTCGGGGCTGTTCACGGAAGCACTAGCCCGAGGCCTTCTTCTGGCCCGCTGCGACCGCCCCCGCGACCTCGACGACCTCGGCGGCGGGCACGTCGGCACCGGGATCGTCCACGGTCTCGACGACGGTGAGATCGAACAGCCGTTGCACCGCGGTCACCAGCGGCACGCCGTCGCCGGACGCGTCCTTCTTCAACGCCATCTGCGGCGCGTGCAGCAGCTTCTTCGCGATCGACTCGGCGAAGTCCAGGATCGCGCGCCGGTCGCGCTCGGCCAGGTGAGGCATGCCGCCAACCAGCTTCTCCGCCTCGGTCTTCGCGAGCGTCAGCACGCGCGCGCGCAAAGCGGCGACGGTCGGCCCGATCTGGCGGCCGCGGAAGCTCTCGATGAAGCGGCCGAGCTCCTGCTCGACGATGCTCTCCGCCT
>CAZNCQ010000694.1:0-1452 GCA_964571275.1 uncultured Myxococcales bacterium | reverse complement strand
TGCTCGGCGATCGGCAGTCGGGCTCGGTCGCGGCGGTCGGCTTCGAGACCTACGCGAAGATCCTCGAGGAGGCGGTGGCCGAGCTCAAGGGCGAGCCGATCAAGGCCGAGTTCGACCCCGAGATCACCGTCGACGTCCCGGCGTTCCTGCCCGACGACTACGTGCCCGACACCGGCCAGCGCCTGGATTTCTACCGGCGCCTGGCGCAGGCGCACGACGAGGACGACGTGCGCGGAACGCTCAACGAGCTCTGCGACCGCTATGGCCCGCTGCCCGACGAGGCGCGGCTGCTCGGCGAGGTGATGATCGACAAGACGATCGTGCGCGCGCTCGGCGCGCTCGGCTACGAGCTCAGCGCGTCACGCATGGTGTTGTCGCTGGGCAGCGACACGCGGCTCGACCCGGCGCGGGTGCTGAAGATCGTGCAGCAAAAAGGCAGCCGCTGGAAGCTGACGCCCGATATGCGCCTGTCTTACAACCTGGACGACCGCGAGCGCGCGGATCGGCTCACCGCGGCGCGCGCGCGCCTGCTCGAGGTCAAACAGTGTCTGAAATAGGCACAACGGCCCTTCGGCAAAGAGGCCTCGGGCCTCGGACCTCGGGAGGCCAGAGGACTGATGCTCGAGGCCCTGAATTTGGCGCAGGGCTCGGCTAAGCTTCGCGGCATGTACATCCTGCTTCACCTCGCGGTGCTCACCCTCACTGTCCTCGCGCTCGCGCGCTTTCTGCCCGGCGTGCACATCCGCAGCACGTCGACCGCGGTGGTCGTCGCCGTGGTGTTCAGCCTGCTGAACTTCTTCCTCGGCTGGCTGGTCAAGGTCGCGCTGTTCGTACCGGCGATCCTGACGCTGGGTCTCTTGTTTCTCTTCTTGCCGTTCATCGTCAACGCGATCCTGCTGTGGCTGACCGACAAGCTGCTGAGGGCGTTCGAGATCGATACCGTCGGGTCGCTGCTGCTCTCGGCGCTGGTGATCACGCTCGTCAACGGAGCCTTCCACATCGCCCTGCATCCGCGCGTCTACCAATCGTTTGCCCAGCCCGGACCGCCGCGCTGGATCTAGCGTTGTGGCGTTGCGGCGCGGCCCAAGCCGTGTAATCTCTCCCGGATGCGCACCCGCCTCCTGACCCGATCCCTGTCTATCGCCGCGATCTTTGGCGTCTATTCGACGATCACCGCGTGCAAACCGGCCAAGATCAAGTCGACGCAGGACAACTCGGAGCTGGGTCAGGTGGTCGCAAAGGTGGATGACAACGTCATCACCGTGGGCGATGTGCAGGAGCGGATCAACAAGCAGTCGCCGTTCATCCGTTCGCGCTACACGACCCTGGAAAAGAAGAAGGAGTTCCTCGACAACCTCATCCGCTTCGAGGTCATGGCGGCCGAGGCGCAGAAGCGTGGCTACGACAAGGATCCCGAGGTCATCCGCGTGATGAAGCAGCAGATGATCTCCA
>CAZNCQ010000693.1:0-1454 GCA_964571275.1 uncultured Myxococcales bacterium | reverse complement strand
GTGCTGCCAGATGCCCAGCAGGTCGACGAACTTGAAGTCGACCATCTTCGCGCCGTTCTTCTCGGCATACTTCAGAGCCTCAGCTGCTGTCATGGATCTACCCCTTGTGCCTGGTGAGTTGGGTGTTGAGTGAATGAAATGTCACTGCTCTCGCTCCTGCTACAGAGCGTCCTCGCCACGCTCGCCGGTGCGAATACGAATCGCCTCCTCGACTGGCGTCACGAAGATCTTCCCGTCGCCGATGCGTCCGGTTCGGGCCACGGCCAAGATGGCCTCGACGACGTCGCGGACGATGTCGTCCTTGACCACGATCTCGACGCGAACCTTGGGGACGAAGTCCACAACGTACGCCGAGCCTCGGTAGACTTCCTTCTTCCCGCCGGTGCGGCCAAAGCCCTTGACCTCGTACACGGTCATGCCCTGGACACCAATCTCGCGAAGGCGGTCCTTCACGTCGTCGAGCTTGAACGGCTTGATGATGGCTTCGATTTTCTTCATGACGTTTAGGGCAACCTACCTCCGCGATTGTTTCCATCAGGTTTCGTACCCGTTAAATCGTCGTAACCTATGAAAACTACTAATAACAGACGCCTTTTCGAACCGAGTCAGGAGTGCTATTTTGGCTCGGTTCGCAGCGCTCCGATCAGCTCCTGAACGTCGCTGATCCCGTCGGCGCGAAGGCGCGTTTCCAGATCGCGCACGATACGCCCCGAAGCGTCCGGATCCACGAAACTCTGGGTGCCGACCTGCACGGTGCTCGCGCCGGCGAGGAAGAACTCGATCACGTCGGTTTCGTCCTGGATGCCGCCAATGCCGGAAATCGGCAGCGGGACGCCGGCGCGACGCACCTGATAAACCATGCGCAGCGCGATCGGCTTGATCGCCGGTCCGGAGAGCCCGCCCAAGATCGTGGCGATCTTGGGCCGCCGCGTCCGCGCATCGATCGCCATGCCCGTGATGGTGTTGATGATCGACAGGCCGTCGGCGCCGTTGTCGGCGCACGCCTTGGCCAGCGCCACGATGTCCGACGTGTTGGGAGTGAGCTTGATCCACAGCGGCTTCTTGATCGCCGCGCGGCATTGCCGCACCAGATCGCCCAGCACGCGCGGATCGGTGCCGAACTCGATGCCGCCCGCCTTGATATTGGGGCAAGAGACGTTCATTTCCAGCGCGTCAACGCCATCGAGGCGGGCGAGCCGTTCGCCGCAGTCGACGTACTCGTCGAAGGTGACGCCGAAGAAGTTCACCAGCACGCGCGTGCCGCAGGCGCGCAGGTACGGCAGCTTGTCGCTGGCGAAACCTTCGACGCCGACGTTCTCGAGGCCGATCGAGTTCAGCATCCCCGATGCGGTCTCGCAGATGCGCGGCGTGGCGTTGCCGAACCGGGGCGACGGCGAGATCCCCTTGGTGACCAGCCCGCCGATGGCGCCGAGATCGGTCAGGTTCTCGAACTC
>CAZNCQ010000692.1:0-1465 GCA_964571275.1 uncultured Myxococcales bacterium | reverse complement strand
TGATGTAGATCTTGCGCTGCCCCTTGGTCGGCATGTAGCGCGCGCCCTCGCGCAGCGTGCGCACGTCGTCGACGCCGGTGTTGGACGCGCCGTCGATCTCCATGACGTCGACCGACCGCCCCTCGGCGATCTCGCGGCAGAAGTCGCACTTGCCGCAGGGGGTGGCGGTCGGGCCCTCCGCGCAGCACAGCGATTTGGCCAGGATGCGGGCCGCGCTGGTCTTACCGACGCCCCGCGCTCCGGTGAACAGGAACGCGTGGTGCACCCGCTGCTGCGCGATGGCGTTGGTCAGCGTGCGCGCGATGTGCTCCTGCCCCACCAGCTCGTCGAAGCGCTGGGGCCGGTACTTCCGCGCGAGGACCAGGTACGCCATGGGGGGAATCTACTTCGTTCCACCCCGCGCGGCCCCCTAAAAACTCGCCGCGGCATCCGCGCTTGTCCCCGGGGAGCGGGTGCTTACGATGGCCCGCGGGAAGGTTTCCGATGCGACTGGATAAGTTCACCATCAAAGCTCAAGAGGCCGTGCAGGCGGCCCACGATCTGGCCGAGCAGCGCCACCACCAGGAGATGACGCCGGAGCACCTGCTCCTGGCCCTGCTCCAGCAAGAACAAGGGGTCACGGGAGCGATCCTGCGCAAGCTGGGTATCGACCCCGAGGCGCTGGCGACCCGGGTCGAGCGCGACCTGGACGAGCTGCCGCAAGTGCGCGGCTCGCGCGCTGACGTCTATGTGGGCAACCGGCTCAAGGACGTGATGGACGACGCCACCCGGCAGTCGAAGGAGTTCAAGGACGAGTATGTCTCGAGCGAACATATTCTCCTGGCGCTGGTCGACAAGGACCACGGCGCGGCATCGCGCGCGCTGCGCGAGGCGGGCGCCAACAAGGACGTGCTGCTGCGCGCCCTGGCCGAGGTGCGCGGTAACCAGCGCGTCACCGACCAGGAGGCCGAGGGTAAATACCAGGCGCTGGCCAAGTACACGCGGGATCTGACCGAGCTCGCGCGCTCGGGCAAGCTGGACCCGGTCATCGGCCGCGACGAGGAGATCCGCCGCTCGATGCAGGTGCTGTCGCGGCGAACCAAGAACAACCCGGTGCTGATCGGCGACCCGGGCGTCGGCAAGACCGCGATCGTCGAGGGCATCGCGCTTCGCATCGCCGCCGGCGACGTGCCGGAGTCGCTGAAGAACAAGAAGATCCTGGCGCTCGACCTCGGCGCGCTGATTGCGGGCACCAAGTTCCGCGGCGAGTTTGAGGAGCGCCTGAAGTCCGTTCTGAAAGAGGTGGGCGCCGCCGAGGGCGGGATCATCCTGTTCATCGACGAGCTGCACACGCTGGTCGGCGCGGGCGCGGCCGAAGGGGCCGTCGACGCCGCCAACATGCTCAAGCCGGCGCTGGCGCGCGGCGATCTGCGCTGCATCGGCGCGACCACGCTCGACGAGTACCGCAAGCACATCGAGAAGGACA
>CAZNCQ010000691.1:0-1472 GCA_964571275.1 uncultured Myxococcales bacterium | reverse complement strand
CCATCGAGACGACCTCCTCCTCGTCGCGGAACGTCGTCACGCTGACGAACGGGCCGAACACCTCTTCCTGGCACACGCGATCCGCCGGCCGCGCGCGCACCACCGTCGGCTCCAGGTAGTAACCCTTGGCAAGCTCGCTCGCCACGGGCGCGCCGCCGCCGAGCAGCACCTCGCCGCCCTCTTCCTTCGCGATCTTCACGTAGCCGAGCACGCGGTCACGATGCTGCGCCGATGTGAGCGGCCCCATCTCCGTCGACGGATCCAGGGGATTGCCGATGCGGATCGAGCGCGCCAGCGTCAGGAAGCTCTCGAGGAACGCGTCCGCGATCTTCTCGTGCAGGTAAAGGCGCGACCCGGCGATGCACGCCTGGCCCTGGTTGTGAAAGATCGCGAACGCCGCGCCGTTGACCGCCGCCGGCAGCTGCGCATCGTCGAACACGATGTTGGCACCCTTGCCGCCCAGCTCCAGCTGCATGCGTTTCAAATTCCCGGCCGACGCCGCGACGATCTTCCGCCCCACCGCCGTCGATCCGGTGAACGCGATCTTGTCGACACCGGGGTGCTCGGCCAGGCGCTGGCCCGCGGTCGCGCCGTAGCCGGGGACGATGTTGACCACCCCGCGCGGAACGCCGACCGCGTGGCAGAGCTCGGCGATCTTCAGCGTGGACAGCGGTGTCAGCTCCGCCGGCTTCAGCACCACGGTATTGCCGGCCGCCAGCGCCGGCCCCAGCTTCCAGCCGGTGAACATCAGCGGAAAGTTCCAGGGCACGATCTGCCCGACCACGCCGACCGGCTCGCGCAGCACGTAGTTCAGGAACCCCGTCTCGACGGGGACGACGCTGCCCTGCACCTTGTCGGCCATTCCGCCGAAGTAGCGAAACGTCACCGCCGTGCGCGGCGCATCCAGCGCGCGCGTGTCGCGCAACGGATGCCCGGTGTCGATGGCCTCGATGTGCGCCAGCTCGTCGGCGTGCGCCTCGACGGCGTCGGCCAGCTTCAGCAGCAGGCGCCCGCGATCGGCGGCCGCCGTGCGCGACCAGGCCGGGAACGCCGCCCGCGCGGCCGCGACGGCGCGATCGACGTCGGACGCGCGCGCCTCGGCGATCTCGGTGATCACCGAGCCGTCGTGCGGATTCAGCACCGGAATGCGCCCGCCGGCGTCGGCGTCGACGAACTCGCCGTCGATGAAGAGTCGGTTTTGGATCGATGGCACCATCGATCGCGCGTCTAGAAGTCGACCGGCCAGGGCTTGAGCTCGCCGCGCTCGTACCGTTGCGGCAGATCCGCGGTGGCGTTCTCCCACACCAGCAGCATCGAGCGCTTCTTCGAGAAGCCCTGGTGCCGGATGTCGGCGGGCATGGCCGCGACGTCGCCCGCCTTCATGGTCAGGCGCGCGCGCGGGCGCCCGGTCTCGCGGTCGGCGACCTCCCAGGTGATCTCGTCGGACAGCTGCATGAACCACTCGACGCGAT
>CAZNCQ010000690.1:0-1494 GCA_964571275.1 uncultured Myxococcales bacterium | reverse complement strand
GGCAATAGACCAGCAGCGTCGCCAGGATCAGCCCCAGCCCCAGGCTGCGGAACGACTCGGTCATGACCTGGTTCTGGCCACGCAGCGTGACCTTCATGCCCGCCGGCAGCTTGCCCAGGCCGTCGATGCGCTTCTGAATGTCGGTCGCGACCGCGCCCAGGTCGCGCCCGTGCACGTTGGCGCCGACGTCGATCACGCGCTGCACGGTGTAGTGGTTGATCTGCTCGGGGCTGCCGCCCGGCTGGATCTCCGCGACGCTGCTCAGGAGCTGGGTGGCCGCCTCGGGCACCGCCGACGGCGGCCCTGCGCTGGTGAGGCCGGTGAGCGGCACGCCGGCCGCGGTCAGCGGCGTCGACATCACGCGCTCGACCGACGACACCTTGGGCAGCGGTGACTTCACGACCACCGTGTAGTTGACGTTGTTCTTCGGGTTCAGGAAGAACGACGGCGACACCAGGCCGCTCGATGACAGCGACACCAGCAGGTTGTTGGCGACGTCGCGCTCGCTGATGCCGGCCTGCGCGGCGCGCATCCGATCGACCGCGACGTTCAGCGACGGGTAGTCGATGACCTGCACCACGTGCGCGTCGGCGGTGCCGGGGATCTCGGCGATCGCGTCGCGCAGGCGGCGCGCGACCTCGTAGCCCTTGGTCAGATCGGGGAACTCGACCTGCACGTCGATCGGCGCCGACAGGCCGAAGTTCAGCACCTGGCTCACGATGTCGGCCGGCTGAAAGTAGAAGTTGCAGCCGGGGAACTCGCGCCCGAGCAGCTCCCGGATGCGCCGCATGTACTCGGCGGTGGGGCCGTGCTCGGGTTTGAGCGCGACCAGCAGATCCGCGTCCATGCTGCTGACGTTGTCTGTCTGCACGAACGCCAGATTGTACGAGATGGGCACGCCGATCATCGAGTTGATGGTCTCGATCTCTTTCTCGGGGATCACGCTGCGGATACCGGTCTCGACCTTCTTGATGTACTCCTCGGTCTCTTCGACGCGCGTGCCGGTGGGGGCCCGGAAGTGCAGCTTCATCAAGCCGGCGTCGACGGTCGGGAAGAAGTCGGTGCCGACGATCGTCGCCAGCTTGAGGGTGGCGATCGCGATGCCGCCCGCCACCAGCAACGTGAATCGACGGTGCTGCAGCGCCGCGGCCAGCACCGATGCATATGTGTTCTGGAAGCGCTCGAAGTTGCGATCCCGCCAGCGGTTGAAGCGCACCGCGACGCCCTTGAAGCCGCTCGGGACGCGGCCGCCGTCGTCGTGGTGCTCGCCGTGCATGAGCATGCGCGCCAGCGCCGGCACCAGCGTCCGCGACAGCAGATACGACGCTATCATCGCCAGCACGACCGAGATCGCCAGCGGCGTGAACAGGAAGCGCGCCGGTCCCACCAGCAGCACGACCGGGAAGAACACGATACAGATCGAGAGCGTCGCCACGATGGCCGGCACGGCGATCTGCTGCGCGCCGTCGAGGATCGCGCGCGTGAGCGGCTTGC
>CAZNCQ010000689.1:0-1496 GCA_964571275.1 uncultured Myxococcales bacterium | reverse complement strand
GACCTCGATCCCCTCGCTCGACAGCACGCGCGTGACGAAGTAGCGCGTCGATTCGTCGCTCTCGACGACCAGGATGCGCGGCGGGTCGACCTCGGGCATCGGCGTCCTGTCGAGATCGCCGGTGATCACGGGTTCGGGCGCCGGCGTCTTGTCGCCGCGCGAGCGCGCGATCGGCAGGTGCACCCGCAGCGTCGCGCCGCGCCCGGGCACGCTCTCGCACGAGATGAAGCCGCCGGCGCGCCGCACGATCGACGTGCACATCGCCAGGCCCAGGCCGGTCCCTTGGCCGCCGACCTTGGTGGTGAAGAACGGATCGAATGCGCGCTCTTGCAGCTCGCGGCCCATGCCGCGTCCGTCGTCGGCGACGGTCAGCACCAGGAACGTCCCCTCGGTGATGAGGCCGCGCGCGCGCGACTGGTCGCCCTCCAGCACCACCAGCCCCGTCGATACGCGCACGTGATGTCCGAAACCGCGGGTCGCGTCGACCGCGTTGCCGACCAGGTTCAGCAGCACCTGGCGCAGCTGCGTCCCGTCGATGACCACGCGCTCGGACGCGGTGTCGAGCGAGACCGACAGGTCGAGGTCGGCGCCCACGATCTGGCGCAGCAACGGCACGGCCGCGATCACCAGCTCGTCGACTGACAGCAGCGTCGGCGCGATGGTTTCACGCCGCGCGTAGGCGAGCAGCGAGCGCGTGAGGCCGGTCGCCTGCCGCACGGCCGCTTCGATGTCGATGATGGCCGTCGCGTCTGCGGGGCGGGACAGCTTGCTCAGCGACGCGGTCGAGGCGCTGATGATCGTCAGCAGGTTGTTGAAGTCGTGAGCGACCGTCGCCGCGAGGCGGCCGAGGCTCTCGATCTTCTGCTGCTGCAGCTGCAGCTCTTCGGCCTCGACCCGGTCGGTGATGTCCAGGCCCAGGCTGGCGCAGCCGATCACCGTGCCCGACGACGATCGGATCAGCGTGTTGGTCCAGAGGATCCGTCGCATCGAGCCCCCGCGCGTGCGCAGTCCGGTCTCGAAGCGCGGCACGAGGTCGCCGTTGCGCACGCTGGCCAGGTAGCGCGCGCGCACTTCGTCGCGTTCCCTCTCGGGCAAGATCAGCGCGAACCCGTCGGCGCCCATCGCCTCCTCGCGCGTGAAGCCGGTCAGGCGAACGAAGCAGTCGTTGACCATCTCGACGTGGCCGGTCGCGCTGAGGATCACCGCCAGCAGGTCGGCGTTCTCCAGCAGGCGTCGGTAGCGGCGATCGATCTCGGCGCGTTCCAGCTCGGCTTCCTTGAGTGCCGTGATGTCGGCCAGCGTGCCCTGCACCGCGATCGGCTTGCCGGTGATGTCGCGGACGACGCCGCAGGTGTCGCGCACCCAGCGGCGCGTGCCGTCGGGCAAGCGGATGCGATAGATGAGCTCGCCCTCGAACCCCTCGGCGATGTGCCCCGACAGGCGCCGCCGCACCGGCTCGCGGTCCTCGGGCTCGATCGCCTGCACCCAGTTCTCGA
>CAZNCQ010000688.1:0-1510 GCA_964571275.1 uncultured Myxococcales bacterium | reverse complement strand
ACCGCCTGGATCACGTCGCGCAGCGCGAGCCCGTTGTTGCGCAGCTGCGCCGGGTCGCAGAGCACGTGGTACTCCTTCTGGAACCCGCCAAAGCTGACCACGTCGGCGACGCCCGCGGTGCGCATCAGGTGCTTGGAGACCACCCAGTCTTGCCAGCTGCGCAGCTCGCTGGGCGTGTGGCGATCGCTCTCGAGCGTGTATTGATAGACCTGCCCGACCGGCGTGTCGTTCGGTCCTAGCTGCGCCTGCACGCCATCGGGGAGCTCGGCGTCGGGCAGCCGCTCCGCGACCTGCTGGCGCGCGAAGTAGATGTCGACGCCGTCCTCGAAGGTCAGGATCACCTGCGACAGACCGAACGACGTGATCGAGCGCTGCACCAGGACCTGGGGTGCGCCGGTCAGTGCGCGCTCTATCGGGATGGTCACCTGCTTCTCGACCTCTTCCGCCGCCTGTCCGGGATACAGGCCAATGACCATGACCTGGACGTTGGTGACGTCCGGGAACGCTTCAATCTTCAGCTTGCTGAAGGTGATGATCCCGAAGAAGATGAAGCCCGCCGTCGCCACCAGAGTGAGGACGCGCCGGTGGACCGCGATATCGATGAGTCGTTCGAGCATGCTGGCGCCGCCCCGGTACTTAGCAACCATCGTGCCGCCTTGACCAGCCAGAAATACGGCTAGCGCACGATGGCGGGCTGAAGGTTTCTTTCAGGTTACCTGCAAGAAACTTTCAGGGCGCTCGAGGCTCAGATGAAGGAGCAACACGCACCTCGACGGCGAGACCAGGCCGCGCCGCCCGGTCATCCGGCCGACGCGTCACAACCCGTAGTCGGCGATCTTCTTCGCGACGGTCGGATAAGAAACGCCGAGCAGGCGCGCAACCTGGGTGCGGTTGCCGCCGGTGAACACCAGCAGGCGCTGGATGTAGCGTCGTTCGAGCTCGGACAGCGACGGCGGCTGGCCGCCCGGGTCGAGGTCGGCGCTGAAGAACCCGACCGCGGCCGGCGCCGCGGGGGCCGCGCTTGCCGACGTCGACGGCGACGCGGGCATCGGGACACCGATGCGCGTGGGCCCGCTGAGCACGATGCAGCCGGGCTCGATCACCGCGCCGCTCGACAGGATCACCGCGCGCTCGATCAGGTTCTTGAGCTCGCGCACGTTGCCCGGGTAGTCGTACTCGCCCAGGATGCGCTGGGTCTCGGGCGCCAGGCTCGCCACCGGCTTGCGCATGCGCGTGCCGAAGATGCTCAGGAAGTGCTCGGCCAGCGGGATGATGTCCTCGCGCCGATCGCGCAGCGGCGGCACGCGGATGTGAAACACGTCGAGGCGGTGGTAGAGGTCGAGGCGGAACATCCCGCGCCGCACCTCCTCGGCCAGGTCCTTGTTGGTGGCGGCGATGAGGCGCAGGCTGACGGTCAGGTCGCGCGTGCCGCCGAGGCGGCGGAACGTCATCTCCTCCAGCACCTTGAGCAGCTTGGCCTGCGTGCCCGGCGGCAGCTCACCGATCTCGT
>CAZNCQ010000687.1:0-1513 GCA_964571275.1 uncultured Myxococcales bacterium | reverse complement strand
CCCTGCTATGAAACAGCCTATCCGGGGCTGGGAAGAGGGGTGATCTGTACCGCGAAGCCAAGGGCTTGGAGTTTGTCGCGGAAGCGGCGGGCCAGGCGCTCGCGGATGTGCGGGCTGGGGGGAGGAGTGTCGGGGTCGCGGTAGGGAAGGCGCTCGCGGAGGATGTGGTAGAGGGCGACAAGCATCTTGCGTGCGATGGCGACGATTGCCTTCTTGGGTCCGAGGCGGGCACGCAAGCGTCGAAAGACGTTCGGCCAGAAACCTTCTTTCATCCGGACGGCGGACCAGGCGCATTGAACCAGGTTGGTACGAAGGTACTTGTTGCCCTTGCGAGCGGGCGCCGGCTTGGCTTTGCCGGCGCTCTCTTCGCTTCCGGGCGCTAGTCCTGCCCAGGCGGTCAGGTGCTTTTGCGACGGAAAGAGGCTCATGTCTGAGCCGGCTTCGGCGAGCACTGCGGCCGACGAAATCCCACTTAGCCCAGGGATAGTCACGACCAAGCTCTGGTCGGAGCTCCACGGCTGCATAAGGCGGGCGATCTCTTCGTCGAGGGCGTGCATTTTCGTCGCTGTGAGATCGACCATTGCGAGCAATTGGTGGAGCACGAGCTTCGTGCTCGGAGTGAACGAGCCATCGATCGCGCGACGGATCAGCGGGATCTTCTTCCTGAGGGTTCCCATCGCAAGATTTGCCACGTCGACCTTGGGGTTGCCGACGAGAAGAGCATCGATGATGGCGCGACCCGTCTTGCCAAGGCAGTCGCTCACGACGGAAGCCAGTTTGACGCCACTTCCCTCGAGTTCCTTGAGGATGCGGTTCTGATACCGCGTCTGATCCGCGACGAGCTTGGTGCGGTGGCGGGTAAGCTTTCGCAGCTCACTCTGCTCGCGCGAAGGGACGTAGCTTGGCGTGACCGACGCATAGAGCACGAGTTCGGAGAGCCACCGACTGTCCTTTCGATCGGTCTTGCGCCCGGCGCGCCGCTTGACGTCGAGCGGATTGACGAGCCAGACCAGCAACTTGGGCAGCCGCTCATGCAGCACGCGGACGACTGGCATCCAGTACACGCCGGTGCTCTCGAGTCCGACCACCTCTACCTGTTCGTCCTCGAGCCACTCCGCCATCGACACCAAGGTGTCGCGGAACGTCTCGAATGTTCGGGTCTCCACGGCGTCATCTTCGACGCCTGCGCTCTTCTTGCGCACGGACACCACCACGGTATCCCGATGAACGTCTATCCCTGCCGCTACTTTGAACGCTGCCTTCATCTCGATCCTCCTGCCGGCAGCGGATGGGCCCGATTTCGCCGTAAATCCTGCTATACGTGCTCAGGCGAGCGAGCCCGCCCTGCAACAGTTGGGGGTCCGTCGGGCCCGCCCCAGACTCTCCTACGGGGTTTGCCGCCGCCAGAGGGTAGTCGGGGTTGGTACCACCGGCCCCAACAGCATGGCTCGGCTCGCTCGCGTCTGTTTCATCTTTCGGGGTGCGGCAGCGCCCCGTCAGGACTCTCCTCCAC
>CAZNCQ010000686.1:0-1519 GCA_964571275.1 uncultured Myxococcales bacterium | reverse complement strand
CGGTGACCTATCGCCTGGGCGCGCACAGCACGTCCGACGACCCCACGCGCTACCGTCCCGACGAGACCCTGCAGTGGACGCGCAAGGATCCGATCGCGCGCTTCCGCACCTGGCTGCTGGCGTCGGGCACGATCGACGAGGCGGCCGACGTCGCGCTGCGCGCCGCGATCGAAGAGGAGCTGCGCGAGGCCATCGACGCCGAGGAGAACGTCGGCCCGCCGCCGCTCGAGAGCCTGATCGAGGACGTCTTCGCCGAGCCGACCGCCGCGTTGCGCGAGCAGCTCGCCGACCTGCAGCGGATCCGCGGCAAGCGGTAGTGCCGTGTCGCGCCTTGCGGTATAAAGCGAGGCTCAACGCGAAAGGCGGCGACATGACGGACAAGACGCGCGGCATCCTCCTCGTCCTTGGGCTCTTGACCGTCGCGGCGGGCGGTTGCGGTGGCAGCAGCAACGACCTGGCGCAGTTCACGGGCACGTGGCAGTACACGCAGTCGATGGGGACGTTGTCTTGCCCGGGTAGCGCCGATCAGACCGGCCTTCTCGGCAACACGAAGCTGTGGGACACCGGCGTGACCTCGGACCTCGTCGACATGACGCCGGCGATCCTCGACCCGACCGTCCAGTGCTTCTACGCGTTCGACGTCAAGGACAAGGTGGCGACCATTCAGGCGGCGCAGACCTGCGCCATCACCGACGGCGCCGGCACGCAGGTGGCCACCGAGAGCCCCACCGCCTGGACCTTCACGCTCACCAGCGCGACGACGGCCGACGAGGTTCTCACGACGTCGATTCCGCCCTGCACGCTGACCGGCATGGCGACCTTGAAGAAGGTCGCGACATCTAACTAGTCACTAGCTAGAAGCGAGGTCAGGAAAGTTCGATGGCTCAGGAAGCAATTCGCGTCGAGGCGTTGGTCATTGGCAGCGGCCCGGGGGGCTACGTCGCCGGCATCCGGCTCGGCCAGCTCAAGAAAAAAGCGATGGTGGTCGAGCGCGACAAGCCGGGAGGGATCTGCCTCAACGTCGGTTGTATCCCGTCGAAGGCGCTCATCAACGCTTCGAAGTACTACGACAAGTTCCGCCACGGCGCCGACATCGGCATCCTGGCCGACAACATCCGTCTCGACATGGCCAAGCTCCAGTCCTGGAAGGGCGACGTCGTCACCAAGCTGACCGGTGGCGTGCGCACGCTGCTGAAGGCCAACGGCTGCGACTACCGCACGGGGACGGCCCGGCTGACGTCGCGCAACACCGTGGAGCTGAAGGAAAAAGACGGCGTGGTCACCATCCAGGCCGACAACATCGTGCTGGCGACCGGCTCGCGCCCGATCGAGATCCCGGGGTTCAAGTTCGACGGCAAGTTCGTCGTCGACTCGACCGGCGCGCTCGACTTCGCCCAGGTGCCCGAGCGCTTTCTCGTCGTCGGCGGCGGCTACATCGGCATCGAGATCGGCACGCTCTACGCGAAGCTCGGCGCCAAGGTCACCGTGGTCGAGGCGCTGCCGGCGATCCTGCCCGGCA
>CAZNCQ010000685.1:0-1526 GCA_964571275.1 uncultured Myxococcales bacterium | reverse complement strand
CCTCGAGCAGCGCGATCTGGTCGACGCTGTTCCAGACGTGCTTGAGGATGAAGAAGTCGCCGTCGTTGGCCTGCGCGCGCCCGTCGAGGATCGCGCTGGCCGCGAACAGCTTCAGCAGCTTGACGACGCGCCGATCGCTGATGCTCACGCCCTCGGACCGGATCTGGAAGATGAAGCCCTTGTAGCGCGCCAGGAACTCCTCGGGGAACTGCAGGAACTGTCCCAGGCGCGCCTGCAGCTTGCGGACCTCCGCCAGCGTCACCAGCGGCTTGGTCTGTACGATGCCGCCCGCGATCTCCGCGATCTCGCCGCGGATACCGCGTTCGACGAGGCCGTGAAAGTGAAAGCTGTCCAGGTTCTCAGACAGGGTTCGCACCAGGAAGCGGTCGAAGATCGCGCCCAGCGCGTCGTCGTTGGGCACCTCGTTGGTCGCGCCGTAGAGCGAGCAGAGCGGCACCTTGATGCTGGCGCTGCCGGTGAAGAATTGCCGCTCGTTGAGGATGCTGAGCAGCGAGTTGAGGATCGCGGAGTTCGACTTGAAGATCTCGTCGAGGAACACGATCTCCGCCTCGGGCAGCATCGCCTCGACGCGCCGGACGTAGCTGCCCTCGCGAAAGGCCTTGATGTCGACCGGGCCGAAGATCTCGTTGGGCTCGGAGAAGCGGGTCAGCAGGTACTCGAAGTAGCGCGCGTCGATCAGGCGCGCCAGGTGGCGCACCAGCGCCGACTTCGCCGTGCCGGGCGGCCCGACGATCAGCATGTGCTCGCCGGCCACCAGCGTGATCAGGAGCATCCGGACCAGCTCTGACTTGTCGAGGTAGCGCTGATCGAGCTCGCGCCCGACCTCGCGCAGCTTGTGGCCGAGGCGCAGGACGTCGGCGTCGACAGGGAGGCCGATCCCCGCCCGAGCGGGATCGCGTGCGGTTTCACTCATGGTCATCGGATGGGTCCACTATAACGCGATAACGAGCGCGTGCCGGAGCGAGCGCATCAAGCCCAGCGAAAGATGCGCACCCCAGCCAAGAAAGAGGCAATCCCCCACCCGGCCATCACGCCCAGCGGCCGCGCCACCGCCGCCAGCGGGGCTCCGTCGATCATCACCGCGCGCAGCGCATCGTTGAGAGCGGTGAGCGGCAGGATCGAGATCAGGGGTTGCATCAGCTCCGGAAAATGCGCTGAGGAGAAGAATACCCCCGACAGGACGAACATCGGCATCATGACCACGTTCATCAGGCCGGAGACGGTCTGGGTGTTCTCGGCGCGGCTCGCGACCAGCACCGCCATCGCGGCGAATGACAGCGCACCGGTCACGGCAACCACCGCCAGTGCCACCGCCGAGCCCGCGAACGCGACGTGGAACGCCAACCGCGCGAAAACCACGATGGTCACGACCTCGAGCGGCAACGCCAGCAGGCGGGCCAGGCACTGCGAGAGCAACAGATCGCGCCGTCGCATCGGCGTGGCCAGCAAGCGCTTGAGCAGCTTGCGCACGCGCATGTTGACGATCACCCAGCCGATGCCCCACA
>CAZNCQ010000684.1:0-1545 GCA_964571275.1 uncultured Myxococcales bacterium | reverse complement strand
AAGGCCAGACCGCGCAGCAGCTGCTGGGCGATACCGAGAGCGCGCGCGAACGGCAGGCACCCCTGCGCGAGCAGGTCTGCGAGAGTCTTTCCTTCCAGCAACTCCATCACCAGATAGGGCACGTCACCATCGATGCCGGAGTCGGTGACGCTCACGATGTTGGGATGGGCCAGCTCCGACAGCGCCTTGGCCTCGCGCTGGAAGCGCCTGCGCGCGTCCCGCTGCGCCGCCGGCTGCAGCATCTTGATGGCCACGAATCGGCCGAGCTGAACCTGCCTTCCCCGGTAAACCACCCCCTCGCCCCCGGTGCCCAGACGCTCGAGCACCTCATACCGCCCCTCGAGGATCCGCCCGATGAAAGGATCGGCAGACTCCGCAGAGGCGAACAACTCTTGGCTCACGGCCCATGGTATCACCACTCGCGCCGTGACGGCCGGGCCCGGCGAGCCTTACAAATCTTTAAGGATCCGCCCTCGGCCGCCGATACTCCGTAGCGACTCGCACGCCATCAAGGGTTCACTCGCGTGCGAAGAGGCTCTCGAGCTCGTCGCGCCATCGCTTGCTGCGCGACTCGCATGTAGCGGAGCACGAGATCGGTCGTATCGCCGTGGCCCGGACGGGAACATCTGGATCACCGAGGCCACCGGGGTCGGCCGACTGTCCCCGAGCAACGGCTCGCACACTGCCTTCGATCTCCCGCCCAGCTCGTTCGCTTCCGTCCCTGAGCGGACGCCGGTGACCACCGGTAGATTCGGACGTTCACTCGGTGGTGCAGGGAGAACAGGGCGCGAAGTTTCCGCGGGTTGGTGACTTATTGCAGTGTCGCCTCTCCGCCTCTCCTCGCGCCAACTACAAGTCACGCTGAAACGTCAGCCCATTGCCATTCGGATCGCTGAACCCGAACTCCCGCGTACCCCAGGACGTGTCGGCGACGACCCTTCCAAGAGGGATCACTCCTCTGCTCTTGAACTCCTCGAACAGAGCCTCGGGATCATCGACTTCGATTCGGAGAAACGCGACGCCGGCAGTTCCCTTCTTGAAGTCCTCCTCGAACTGAAATTGCAGGTGGATCTCGATGTCGTCGCGCCGCAGTCCAATGTAGTTCGGTTCCGATTGTGAAGCATCGCCGAACGCGACCCGAAAGCCGAGCTTCTCCGTGTAGAAGCGTAGCGACTCCGACATCAGTCGAACCGGCAGAACCGGAAATATCTGGCGCATCCTTGAATCCGTCATCGCTTCCTCCTCCTTGCGTGTCCGGCTAATGATCACTGCCGTTCAGCGGCCGCGCACAACCGGTCCGCTGCAACTAGGGAGGATGATCGCCCGCTGCAACACCTCCACGCCGAGTGCTGCTTCGAAATCCTCGGTCTTGCTCGCGGCTCTTGCTCCCCTGGAGGCGAAGTTATCCACAGACTCTGGCCCAATTGTGGCCTCAGACTCCGCGCCCCACTCACCAACCGATCCGATCCGACCAAATTCTCAGCGACTACTTTCCTGTGCGAGGAGGGGGACTCGAACCCCCATGGCTGTTAACCGCTAGCACCT
>CAZNCQ010000683.1:0-1546 GCA_964571275.1 uncultured Myxococcales bacterium | reverse complement strand
CGCCGGCGATGCGCTCGATCTCGTCGAGCGCCGCGCCCGCCGCCGGCTCCTCGGCGAGCGCGCGCCCCAGCGCTTCGATCGCGTGCCCCGAGTCGCCGAGCTGTCCGTCGTAGACCTCGGCGATCCGCCGCAGCCAGTGCGCCCGGTCCACGTGGTCCTCGTGCAGGCTCAGCCGGTGCTCGTAGAGCGAAACCAGCTCACGGTAGTCGCCGCGCGCGTCGGCCAGCGGCTCGAGGATCTCGAGCGCCCCCTCACGCGTGTCCGGCCGCTCGAGCAACTCGTGCAACGCTCGGTGCGCGCGCGTGTGCTCCGCGGCCCGCTCGAGCGCGCCGCGATACGCGACCAGAGCCCCCTCGGCATCGTTGAGCGCGCGCAGGCGGGTGTCGCCGAGGGCCGCGAGGAAGTCGGCCTGCTCGTTCGGATCGTTGGTCACCTCCGCCTCGCGCGACAGCACCTCGGCCAGCTCTTCCCAGGCCTCGAGCTTGCGCAACACGCGATCCAGCGACGCCAGCACGTCTTGCTCGTCGCCCGGCAAGCTCAATGCTTTTCGCAGGAAGTCGGCCGCGCGGCCAAGATCGTTCAGCCGATCCTCGTGCAACTCGGCCAGCCGCACCGCCAGTGACCGCTGCAGGCCGGCGTCGAAGGTCGCCTCCGTGCGCTCCTCGTAGACCGCCGCCAGACCGCGGTAGTCCCCGCTGGCCGCGGCCAGCCGCTCCAGCGCGTCGCGCGGCTCGGCCTCGGTCGCCTCTTCGGTGAGCGCGCGCGCCCAGGCCGTGAACGCCCTGCCAGGATCGCGGCGCTCGTTCTCCTCGATGCGCGCGATCTCCGCGAGCACCGACAGGCGCGCCGCCACCGTGTCCTCGACCTCGAAGCGCAGCTCGAGGAGCTCGACGACCGCGTCCCACTCGCGCCGGGCGCGCAGGATCGGATCCAGCGCCGCCACCGCCTGCAAGCGGAAGTCGCTGCCGCGCGCGATCGCCCACAGCGCCTCGCGCGCCTCGGCGTGCGCGGGCGTCCGCGCCAGGATCGCCTGGTAACGCGCGATCGCCGCCTCGCTGTCGGAGAGATCGACCTCGACCAGCTTGGCCGCGCGGAACGCCAGCTGATCTTGCGCCGCCGGATCGCTCTCGCCGACCATACGCAGGTCGAGCACCTCGAGCAGGTCGGCGTGGCGGCCCTCGCGCGCGAACACGCGGTCGAGCGCGTCCAGCGCCTCGCGGTCGTTGGCGCTCTCGTCGAGGATCGCGCGCAGCTGGCTCACGGCCTCGTTCGATTCGCCGAGCTTGTCGTCGTAGAGGGTCGCTGCCTGCAAGCGCAGCGCACGGCGGTCGCCGACCGCTTGCGTGATCTGGATCTTGCGCTCGAAGATCTCCGCCAGCTCGCGCCAGGACGCGCTCGTTTGATAGAGCGCCGCCAGCGCATCGAGCGCCTCGACGTCGCCATCGTCGATGCCGAGCACGTCCTGCCACGCGCGGATCGCGCGCTCCGGCTCCTTGAGCGCCAGCTCGTAGAGCACGGCGATGCGCTTCGCGATCAGCTTGCGATC
>CAZNCQ010000682.1:0-1553 GCA_964571275.1 uncultured Myxococcales bacterium | reverse complement strand
TCGGCGAAGCCGGCGTTGGTGATGTATTGCTTGGTGCCGGTCAACTTCCAGCTCTTGCCGTCGGGCGTGAGCACGGCGCGCGTCTTCGCGCCCAGCGCGTCGGATCCCGAGCCCGGCTCGGTCAGCGCGTAGGCCGCGATCCGCTCGCCGGTCGCCAGGCTGGGCAGATAGCGCCGCTTCTGCTCGGCGGTGCCGAACAGCACCAGCGGCATCGTCCCGATGCCGACGTGGGCGCCGTAGCTGACGGCAAACGACCCGAGACGGCTCGCGCTCTCGAAGATCAAGCTCGAGCTGGTCTTGTCGCCGCCGAGCCCGCCGTACTCCTCGGGGACGTCGTGACCGAGCAGGCCGATCGCGCCCGCCTTCTCCAGCACCGCGCGCATCACGCCCGGTTTCTTCTCTTCGATGTCGCGGATGCGCGGCTCGACTTCGCGCCGCATGAAATCCTCGGCGGTCTCCTTCATCATCCGCTGCTCGTCGGAGAGCATCTCCGGCGTCAGGACCGTCGTCGTTCCGGTTGGCTCGAGGAGAAAACCTCCTCCGGGTGACAGCGTGACGTTCGTCGATGAGTCGCCCATGATTTTAGAATAGCACTGGCGCGGCGTAAACGAACCCGGCGCAAATCGATCTTGCCAAGCCCGAAGGCTCGAATAACCTGAATTAATGAGCGCGCCCACTCGCCCTCGTGGACGCGGCGACCGACCTCGTGTCGCCCTGGTGCTATCGGGCGGCGGCGCGCGCGGCGCTTACGAGGCCGGGGTGCTGCGTTACCTGCGCGAGGATCTCGCGGGCGATCTCGGCGGGCAGGTGCAGTTCGACATCATCTCGGGTACGTCGGTGGGCGGCATCCACGCCTGTTTCATCGCCGGAACCTGCGACATGGCGGCCAAGCAGGGCCGCATGCTCTGCGACCGCTGGGAGAGCTTCGTCCTGGAGGAGATGGTCGCCTTCGGGGTCAAAGACTTCCTGCGCGCGCCGGCGACGCTCCTCGGCAGCGGAAAGATCGAGGAGTTCGAGGGACAGCGCCGCCTGGGGGGCATCGTGCAGACGCAGCAGCTGGAGCGTGTCGTGCGCCGCTTGATCCCCTGGGGACGTATCAGCACCAACTGCGAACAGGGGCTGTTCGAGTCGTTGTCGGTCACAGCGACCGACATCGGCTCTGGCAAAACCGTGGTGTACGTTCAGCGTGCCGGGGGTGGCATCCCGGAGTGGAGCAAGGACCCGTTCGTGCGCGCGCAAGCCGTGACCATCGGGCCCGAGCACGCGCTGGCGTCGGCCGCGCTGCCGATTCTTTTCCCCGCGGTCGCGGTCGGCGAACGCTTCTTCTGCGACGGCGGCTTGCGCCAGAACACGCCGCTGTCGCCGGCGCTGCGCCTGGGCGCCGACAAGGTGCTGGTGATCGGCCTGCGCCACAAGCCGCCCGTCAACACCGAGGCGCTGCCCGAAGAGTCGATGCCGTTCCCGGGCGCCGCCTTTCTCGTCGGCAAGGTGCTCGACGCGTTCCTGCTCGATCACATCGACTACGACCTGGATCGCCTGCGGCGCTTCAACGC
>CAZNCQ010000681.1:0-1563 GCA_964571275.1 uncultured Myxococcales bacterium | reverse complement strand
AGATCGCCGCGCAGCAAGTAGTCGGCCGGCCGGTAGCCGTCGCGGATCGGCCCCTCGAGCCGCTGCTCGATCAGCTCGCGCCGCTTGGCGCGCGGTAGAAGCAGGAGGGGGTGGTCGCGCATCTCGTCGACGATCTTGGCTTCGATGAGCTCGTCTTCGAGGTAAGCGAACGTGTCGGCGGCGGTGCCCGACTCGAAGTTGCCGCCGCCGCCGCCGCCGCCGAAGCCGATGCCGCCGCGGGTCAGCTTCTGCGACGGAAAGATCCAGTTGAAGCGGAAGAGCGCGCCCTCGGGCAGCGTCGAGTAGTGCTCCATCGCGCGCTGCAGGCAGGCGACGAAGGTCGACTTCGCGCTGCCGTTCGGCCCGTGGAGCAGGATCAACCGGTTGGTGCGGCCCTCGCGCGCGAAGTTGGAGATCAAGCGATAGACCGCCGCCTGCACCTCTTCCTGGCCCATGAGCGCGTCGCGCCCGCCGTCCCAGGGGCAGTCGAACAGGCGCCAGCGGATCATCGGCCCGCGCGGCGTCCGGATGGCGTCGGTGCCGAAATGGTCGAAGACGTCGCGCACGTACTGCGCCGCCGAGCGCACCTGGCGCCGCGCCTCGGTCCCGAACAGCGCGAAGTACTCACCGAAGGAGATCACGCGGCGGTTGCGCGCAAAGCTTTCGCGCATCTCGCTGGTCGCCTGCGACAGCCAGATCTTGGCGTCGAATCCCTCGCCTGAGGTCGCCGCTTCGTCCCCGCTGCTGGGAGCGCGCGCGGAGTCGCTGATTCCCATTGCCTCGACGGTAGCACGCGACCCGGGTTTCATCTACCCGGAGTGCAACGCGAATTGTTCCTCATGCATAACTTTCCCTCGCCGTCCGTCCACAGTACAAAGGGACACCATGGACCTGATTGCGAGACTGCCTTCCTGGCGCGGGATTGTTCCGGTTGCTGCGTTGCTGACTTGCCTGATGTCGTTGCCGTCATCGCCGGCGGCGGCCGCCGAGCCGGCGCCCGCCGTCGCGCCGCCCGCGAGCGCGAGCCCGATGGCCGACCTCAAGAAGTCGAACCTGGCGCTCGACAAGGCGCTGTCGAAGAACCGGCCCAACTGGACGCCCGAGGCCGAGCTGCAGCGCACGGAGGTGCGGAAGATAGTCGGTAGCTTCCTCGACTACGGCGAGCTCGCGCGGCGTGCCCTCGCGCGCCACTGGGATCCGCTGACGCCCAAGCAGCGTGAAGAGTTCGTGAGCACGCTGCGCGAGCTGGTCGAGCGCAGCTACTTGCGCCAGATCCACGGCAACGCCGCCTACAACATCAAGTACGACAAGGAAGAAAAGAACGGGGGCGAGGCAACGGTCTTCGCGACGCTCAACACGACCTCGCGCGGAAAGAAGGTGGTCATAGCGCTCGAGTACCACATGCTCTACAAGGAGGGTCACTGGGTCGTGTACGATGTCGTGACCGACGACCAGAGCATGCTCGAGAACTACCGTGCGGAGTTCAACAAGATCATCAACAAGGAATCCTTCGACGCCCTCTTGAAGAAGATGAAGAACAAGCTCGACGAAAAAGAGGAATGA
>CAZNCQ010000680.1:0-1570 GCA_964571275.1 uncultured Myxococcales bacterium | reverse complement strand
CGCCGTCGACGTCGAGCTCGAGGTTGGGCAGGATGCCGAAGTCGAGCTCGAAGTCGGGGATCACCACGCGCGCCGGCCCCTGGCTGCGGATCATGCCCGCCTGCAGATCGATGTCGAGCGTGCCGGTCTTCTCGAGCTCGAGATCCGTCGGCTCGAACAGCGGGCGCACGCCGCGCCGGGCGAATGCCGGTGGGCTCATGCAGAAGACTGCCGAAAGAGCTGCGATCGCGAGGACTGGGCCCCTGCGGACGGGGGCGAGGGGACCGGAATATTTCGCATCATTCATCGTCACTCGGGCCGCTCTCGCTCGCCGCCGCCGCGGCCAGCACCTCGTCGAGCTTGTCGAGCAGGTCGCGGTTGCCGTCCTGCTGGTAGCTGGCGAGGCGGCGCTGGAACTCGGGCAGGCGGTCCATGAACTCGCCGAGGCGCTCGTCGCTGAGCTCGTCGGCGTAAAGGCCGTAGCCCTCGGCTTCCAGGTAGCGCGCGTTCAGCACCTGCTCGAACTGCTTGCGCACGGGCACCGCCAGCATCGGGCGATGGAGGTAGACCGCCTCACCCATCAGCGTGAAGCCGCCGCCGGCGATCACGCCGCGCGCGGTGCGCAGGTCGTCGATGAACCCCGCCTCGCTGAACGGGCGGTAGCGCAGGTCGCCCTCGACCACATCTTCGCGCAGGTCGCGGCGCAGGCCGTAGATGCGGCACTCGCGCCCCGAGCGCGCCAGGATCTCCGGCAGCGCCTCGTTCGAGGTCGAGGTCTGGTAGACCAGCAGGTGCTCGCCCGCGTCGTCGCGAGCGGCAGCCAGCCCGGCAGCGACGATCTCCGGCCGCAGGATCGGCGGGTGCAGCGTCGTGCGCTTCTTGCGCACCGGCGGGTAGAAGAACGTCGTGATGAGGTAGTGGAAGGCGCCCGCGACCTTGGGTTTGATGACCGCCTTCGCGATGCGGAGCTCGTTCTCGTGGCCCGCCAGGATCGCGGGCGCGTGCGTGCAGCGGTTGACCATCTGGATGTTGTCGACCGAGACCACGGGGATGTCGCGGTTCTTGGCGAACAGGTAGCTCCAGCTCTCGAAGTCGGAGATCACGACGTCGGGCTCGAACCGATCCGCCAGCTCGAAGTAGGCGCGCACGTTCTCGGGCCAGCCCTTGACCGCGCCTTTCAGGTTCGCGAGCAGCGTGCGGAAGCTCGCGACCTCGTTGTCCTCGTAGACGATGCTGTAGCCCCAGATCTTGCGCACCGACAGGTGCTCGTTCGCGCGCGCCACCAGGTAGTCGTAGGCGCGTCCGGAGACCACCACCTGCACGTCGTGCGACTTCGTCAGGTGGTCGAGCACCACCCCCGACCGCGTCGCGTGCCCCATGCCCTCGCCGACGACACCGTAGAGGATCCGCATCTTGTAGGTCGCCTGAGGCGCCTTTCGCATCACTCTAACTCAAACGGCGCGCGTCCCGATCGCCGTCACGCGATCTTCACATTGAAGTCACGCCGAAGCGCGCATCGGCTCGGCGGAGGCGCGGCGGCGCAGCGTCTGCTGCAGCTTCTTGCGCGCGCGCATCAGGCGCGTGCCGACCG
>CAZNCQ010000679.1:0-1591 GCA_964571275.1 uncultured Myxococcales bacterium | reverse complement strand
TCGCCGAGCACGCCGTGCGGCATCAGGTAGACGCGCCCGTCGCGGTCGTCGCGCATGAACGCCTCGAGGATGCCGTTACCCTGCGGCTGGCCGATCGTGTACTCGCGCGTGTCGCCCTTGGCGGTGATCGTGAGCTTTCGCTTCGAGCCCTCGAGGCCCAGCTCCTTGAGCTTTGCCGGATCGAGGATGCCGAACGCGCGCGGCGAGCGCAGCGGCGCCAGCTGATCGAGCAGCTTGGTCGCGACGTCGCTGCCGCGCAGGTCGCGCGGCGGGTTCGCCGGTGGCGTCGGCGGCGGCGGCGGCTCCGACGGTTCCGGCGGTTCCGAGGTATTCGTGGCGTCCGCCTTGGCATCCTTCTTGGCGTTTTTCGGCGGCGGCGGCGTCTTGGGCTTCTCGACGAGGTGCAACCAGACGGCGGTCTCGCCGCCCTCGCTCTTGCGCTGTAGATCGATGGACGAGGTCTCGTCCTCGAAGTGCACCTTGCCGAGCTCGTTCTTGCCCGCGTCGATCACGGTCACCTCGCCGGGCGCGCGCTCCGGCTCGCGCTGCCAGGTCAGGTGGGCGGTGATGAGGCCCAGCGCGGCCAGGCCTCCCTGCAATGCTGTGGCTTTGCCGGTCACGACGCGACTCCTTGGTTGGACGGGCTGGAAACGATCGGCACGACGGCCTTCTTCAGCCGGCGCCGGCGGCGCGTGACGAAGAGGCCGAGCAGGATCACCAGCACGGGCATCAGGAAGATCGACGAGTAGAACCAGACGACGTCCTGCTTGCGCGTGTGGGTGATCGGCGCGTCGGTCTCGACGTTGGTCTGGCCCGTGTAGGCCTCGTCGCCCGCGAGCCAGCGAACGGTGTCGAGCGCGAGCAGGCCGTTGCCCGCGACGCGGATGGCAGCGTCCGAGACGAAGTCGGAGTCGCCGATCACGAACATGCGGCCCGCGCCCTTGGTCACGGCCGCGGCGAGCTCGAACGCGCGCTGCTCCTCGCCCTGATCCTTCTTGAAGTTGCCGTTCTTGTCTTCGAACGTCGACGGCTGCGCGCGCAGCGGCGTGTCGAGGGCGACCCCATTCGGCTTGGTCTTGAGCGACTCGACCCAGCCCGCGCCGGGCAGCACCAGGGGCGCGCGCGACCCCAGCTTGAGCAACGTCGACATCGACGGGTGCGACGAGAAGCTCGCGGTCACGATGTTGTCGTGGTCCGAGTCCTGGTGCGTGCGGCGCGCGAACGCCTGCTCGTTGGCGAGCAGGATCATGTGCATCTTCACGCCCAGCGGTCCGAGCAGCTCGTGCAGATCGACGCCGCTATCGGGGTCGAGCGCGATGAACAGCTTGCCGCCGCTGTCGAAGAAGCGCGCCAGCGTGCTGATCTCCTCGGCCTCGAACGGCTTCTGCGGGCCGATGATCATCACCAGCGTCGCGTCCTTGGGCACGTCGGTCATCAGGCCGTCGGCGGCGCCGAACGAGCGCACCTCGTACCCCTGGTCGCGCATGACCTCGCGCAGGTCGCGCATGCCCGGCCGCTGGTCGGTGTCGCTGCTGCCGTGCTCGAACCAGCGCTCGTTGTGGCCCTGCGTGAACAGCACCACGCGCTTCGG
>CAZNCQ010000678.1:0-1592 GCA_964571275.1 uncultured Myxococcales bacterium | reverse complement strand
GAATGAACAGCAGCTCCTTGGCGTCGACCTGGAGGATCAAATAGTTGGGGCCGCTCGTGAACGTGATGGTGTTACCGTTCTTGGTCGTGGAAATGTTTCGGCTCTTGGGGCTCAACGTGGAGGCGGAAAAACTCTCACTGAGAGTGACCGAGATGGTCGCCGTGCATCCGCTCGCCAGCCCGAAGTAGGCGTAGTGCACCTGCATCTCCGGCGAGAACCTGGTCAATTTCTCCACGAACTGCGACGTGCCATTGGCGGTCACCGTGTAGAGCGGACTTTTCACCGCATTGGGCAAGGTCGGAAAGGTTATGACGGCACCACTCGAGGAACAGTCCACGGTGGTCGGAGAGCCGCCACTCCCGCCGGCGCCCCCGCCTCCGACCCCTGCACCGGCCACACCGCCGATACCTCCGCCAGAGCCGCCGGAGTTACCCGTGCCCGCTGCACCGCCCGTAGCAGACGTCGTGCCGCCTGTTCCGCCCGTGCTGCCGCCGGACCCGGTGTTGCTGCCGCCGCTCGCGGCAGCTCCAGCCGTGCCGGCGTTCCCGCCCGTATGGGTCGTCGCGCCGCCATTTCCCCCGCTGCCTCCAGCGTCGGACCCAGAAGAGCACCCGATCCCGCCTGCGAGCCCAATCGCCGTGGCAAGACCGAGTGACACAACCCATGACTCTTTCATCTTCGCTCCTTGAACCGCGGTCGTTGAGCTGGAGAGCCGCGTCCAGGGAATTCCCAGGTGCGACGAATTGGATCACGGTCCACGAGCGCCCGCGCCGATGGTGCGCCACCCTCGCGGCGCGTTTTGCGGCACGGCTACTTGCCGACGAACGTCGTAACGGTCTTTGCGGCGAGCGCCGCCGTGAAGCTGCCGCCGCTCACGGTGACCGCAGCCTTCGATGCCAGGTTGTCGGTCGCCGACGTCACCCACGGCGTCAGCGACGCTGGCGCCGTCCCGCCAGAAATGGAGATCGGCACGCTGACCGATGCGGTGCCCTGATTGATGGCCACGACCGCGACCGTGCCGTCCGTTCCCTTGTAGCCCGAGAGAAGGACGCCGGCGGGAACGGCGCCCCCGATGTCCACCCGGGTGGAGCCTGGCCGTACGAACTTGCTGTAGTTCCCGAGCACGTAGTGGCGCTTGGTATCGTTCCCGTTCTTGAGGATCAAACCCTCGTTGTCGTCGGTGTTGTTCGCCTGGTACCACCACCAGAGCCAGGCCGACACCTGTCCGTTCACGAGGGCGTCGTGAATCCACCCTCCCACCACGACGCCGTTGTTGATGTCATTGCTCGGCCCCTGTTCCGCCCACCACTTCACGCCGGACATCTCGGTTTGCCAGACCGGCTTCCTGGCCGGAACATCGCTCGGCCACGGTTGCGCAGCCTGGGAGTCGTACTCGTGCACGCCCAGAATGTCGAAGGCCGCCCACGCCGCCGAATCCTTGTAGAGGTAGTGGCCGTAGTCGTACCCGCCCCCCGTGGCGCAGGCGGCGCTGGTCGGCGGGAACCCGCATTTGAGCGGGTCCGAGCTGTTGCGGCCCGACGGCACCGAGCAGCAGGCCGACGTGTTGGACCAGGTGTGGTTCCACTCCGAGG
>CAZNCQ010000677.1:0-1594 GCA_964571275.1 uncultured Myxococcales bacterium | reverse complement strand
AGGTCGCCGTGACCGGCGGCGATCGCGTCGAGGCGCAGATCAAGCTCGGCTGGTCCGTGAACGGCTACGGCGTCGGCGATCTCGTCGGGCGCATCGCCGACGTGGGCGAGGCCCAGATCGACGCCAAGGTCGCCGAGTGCGAGCGCGCGTTTGCGATCGAGGCGGCGTTGCGTCCCGGCGGACAGCGGCATGCGATCCTGCGCGATGCGCTTCGCCAGGAGATCGGCATGCGCGGCTTCCTCGACGAGGGCGGCTTCACCGCGTTCACCACGACGTTCGAAGATCTGTACGGCCTCAAGCAGCTGCCCGGGCTGGCTTGCCAGCGTCTGATGGCCGACGGCTACGGCTTCGGCGCCGAAGGCGACTGGAAGACCGCGGGCCTCGTGCGCGCCATGAAGGTGATGTCAGCCGGACGACCCGGCGGCGTGTCGTTCATGGAGGACTACACGTATCACCTGGTGAAGGGCCACGAGCGCGTCCTCGGCGCGCACATGCTGGAGGTGTGCCCGTCGATCGCCGCTGGAAAACCCTCGCTGGAGGTCCACCCGCTCGGCATCGGCGGCAAGACCGATCCCTGCCGGCTGGTCTTCGACGCGGCGACCGGCCCCGCGATCGGCGCGACCATGGTCGACATGGGCGGGCGGATGCGAATGATCGTCAGCGAGCACGACGTGGTCAAACCCGACCATCCGCTGACCAAGCTCCCCACCGCGCGCGCGGTCTGGATCCCGCGGCCCAGTCTTCAAACATCGGCCGAGGCGTGGATCCTCGCGGGCGGCGCGCACCACACCAGCTTCAGTCAGGCGCTGACCTCCGAGCACATGAAGGACTTCGCCGCGATGGCGGGCGTCGAGTTCATCCGCATCGGAAACGGCACGGAGATCGGAGCGCTCGAGAATGAGCTGCGCTGGAACGACGCCGGGTACCGGCTGCGGATCTGACGGCAAGTCAACGTCCAATGTTGGACGTCAGGGGTTACGGCGTTGAGGGGAGCACTCTCAGTTGAACTTGGTTGGATTCAATTTGCTCTGTGAGGTGGACCGATCGGAGCGGCGCCGGCGGTGGAGTTGAGTTACCATCGCGATACTTCACTGCAATTCGGTAGGTTCCCGGCAGACCGATTTTGAAGCAGGACAGGCTGTCAACCGTCCCCACCCAGTCCCCTGGTTGGACAATTCTGTAGTCGCTCGCAGTAGCGAGTCGTCCCTTAACCTGGCAGTCGAAGTTAAGTCGCCTCCCATCGGGGCCGACAATGTCGAACCACACGTCCCGAAAGTCCGGTACCGCGGACTCAGAATTCACGCCGAACCTCGTATTGACCCACAACCGACCGGCGCTGGTATTGCGTAGGCGAATAGTCAGAAGGGGTGCCTCACCCACAACCATCGAAGCGTGAGCAAGTTCAATCTCCAAACGGGCGTCCCCGTGACCACTGGTCGCCGCGATCAAACTCAGTAAGATGGCTGCGCATGCGCTCATGACTATTTCCCACCCTATGGCATGGTGTAGTTGCCCGAATACACTTGCTGAACCGCGGCCGGTCCTCCGAGTCGACGAATTACGAACATGTCACTCAAAAGGGATTGATTGACTT
>CAZNCQ010000676.1:0-1596 GCA_964571275.1 uncultured Myxococcales bacterium | reverse complement strand
CGACCATCCACTTCAACTTCGACAGCGCCGCGACCATCTTCTTCGAGTTGGGGCCGAGGCCGACGGGGTTCATTCCGAACGTGATGAAGCCCTCGGGCCCCGGTTCGGCGCCGCCCGCGCGCGTCGATGAACCGCGGTACATGTCGTCGAAGATGTAGAGCCACGAGTAGTTGCCATCGATCTTCGGCAACCACGAGTAACCGAATTCGTTCTCCTTGGTGGCCGCCGCGCCGTAGGTCGCCTTGAGCAGCGAGACCATGAACTTTGGATAATTGGTCCAGTAGTTCATGCTCGCCCACGCCTGCTTGTTGAGCGTCGTCGGGATCGCGTCCTCGTAGTAATCGGCCAGCGTCTGGCGCGACGCCGTGGGCGTCTTCAAATAGCCGGGCAGGATTTCGAATGTACCGGCCGTGTCGGTCGCCCCCTGAATGTTCGAGTGGCCGCGAAACGCGTTCACGCCGCCGCCCGGCCGCCCCACGTTGCCGAGCAGCAACTGCAGCATGGCGCCGGCGCGGATCATTTGCACGGCGGTCGAGTGCTGCGTCCACCCGAGCGCGTAGGTGATGGTGCCGACCCGCTCGGCGTTGCCCGTTGACGTGACGAGCTCGGCGACCTTGAGGAAGCTGTCCTTGGGCGTGCCGCAGATCCGCTCGACCATCTCCGGGGTATAGCGATCCACGTGCGTCTTCAGCAGCTGAAATACGCAACGCGGATTTTGCAGCGTGGGATCGACTTCGTACCCGGTCGTCGCCTCGTCGGCCTCGTAGGCCCACGCCGCCTTCGCGTATTCACCCTTCGTCGCGTCGAACCCGGAGAACAACCCATCGCTGAACGCGAACTTCTCGCCAATGATGAACGGCGCGTTGGTGTGGAGCTTGACGTAGTCCTCGTGGAAGCGTTTCGTCTCGATGGCGTAGCGGATGATCCCGAGCAAGAACGCGATGTCGGTTCCGGGGCGGATCGGCGCGTAGAGATCGGCGACCGCGCCCGTGCGCGTGAAGCGCGGATCGACCGCCACCAGCTTGGCGTTGCGCGTCCGACGGGCCTCCATGAACCACTTGAAGCCGACCGGATGGTTTTCCGCAGGGTTTCCGCCCATGGCCAGGATGACATCGGCATTCTTGATGTCGACCCAGCCGTTGGTCATCGCCCCGCGGCCGAACGTGGCGGCCAAACTGGCCACCGTGGGACCGTGTCAGACTCGGGCCTGAGTATCCCGATAGGGGACCCCCCATGATGTGAGGGCCTTCCACTGCAGGAAGTTGAATTCGTTGGTGTCGGTGCAGCCACCGATCCACGCCATCCCCGGCGTGCGATTGACCACCTCACCCTTGGCGTTCTTCTCGACGAAGGTGCGATCGCGCGTGTCTTTCACGTGGCGCGCGATGCCGGCGATGGCGGCGTCCCAGCTGATGTCCTCCCAGTGGTCGGAGCCCGGGCGGCGCACTTTGGGCGCGGTCAACCGATTGGTGTTGTTGATGTCGTTGCGAAGCGACGAGCCCTTGGGGCAAAGCGTGCCACGGCTGATGGGATGCTCGGGGTCGCCTTCGACGTGGACCACGGCCGGCGAGACGTTCTTCGCCTTGTCACCGATGG
>CAZNCQ010000675.1:0-1596 GCA_964571275.1 uncultured Myxococcales bacterium | reverse complement strand
TCTTCACCCCCTCCTCCAGCGCCTCGTCGGCCTCGAACGCGTGGGCCGGCATGTGCTCGCGATCGCGCCGGTAGATGATCAGCGGATCGTGGCCGAGGCGCCGCGCCACGCGTGCCGCGTCCATCGCGGTGTTGCCGCCGCCGTAGATTGCCACGCGTCGGCCCAGCCGCGGTGGCTCGCCCGCGCTGGTCTTCCTGAGGAACTCCACCGCATCCAGAATCTTGCCGGCGTCGCGGCTGGGGATCTCCGTGCGCTTCGCCAGGTGCGCACCCACGGCGAGAAAGACCGCGTCGAATCGACCGGCCTCCTTCTCGGCCAGAAGGTCGTCGACCTTGTGATTGAGCACGATCTTGACGCCCATCTGCTCGATGCGGGCAATCTCCTCGGCGAGCACGTCGCGCGGCAGCCGGTACGCCGGGATCCCGAACAGCATCATTCCACCCGGCATCGGCCCGGCTTCGTGGATCTCGACGGCGTGGCCGAGGCGCGCCAGGTGATAAGCGGCGGATAGACCGCTCGGCCCGGCGCCCACGACCAGCACGCGCTTGCCGGTCGGCGGCGCGTCGGTCGCTGGACGCCATTGTTCGGCTCGCGCCCGATCGCCGAGAAACCGTTCGACGGCGTGAATGCTGACCGTCGAGTCCAGGTTGGCTCGATTGCAGCTCGTCTCGCACGGGTGGTAGCAGACCCGTCCGTGCACGGCCGGCATGGGGTTGTCGCGAATCAGGTGCTGCCACGCCTCGTGCAGGTTCCCGGCTTGCGCCAGCGCCAGCCAGCCCTGGATGTCCTCCCCCGCAGGGCACGCGTGGTTGCACGGCGGCAGGATGTCCGCGTAGACGGGGCGCTGGGTCCGCTGCGGTCCCGTGCCATGCCCGTGCTCGAGATCCGGAGGCGACGTCAGGTCTCTGCGCTGGTTGATCATGGAACCCCTCTTCCCCTCTCCGAGACGGCGACCGCGGGCGACAGCGCGCGGAGTATATGCTCCTTTCGCGTTTGCAAGTGAGTGATGCGCGCGATCCGGCTCCGCAGTCGCGTACAATTGCTGCGCACGGCTCCGGCGATCGCGATCCTCTCCAGCGAAAGGGCCCTCATGACGGCTTCGACTCCTCCCGACGACTCGCCGGATCCAGGCGACGCCAGGGCCCGCCTGCACGCCGAGGTCGTGGCGCGGCTCGGCGCGCCCGTTCCGCCACGCAAAGGGTATGCGGAGTCACGGCTCTTCGAGGTCGGACCGTTTCGCTTTCTCGATCCGGACACCTACGATCGCCATCTGATGTTCGACAACGCCGTCGATCGATCGCGCGCACACCCGCGCCAGCGGTTCGAGGCGCTGTCGCGCACGTTGCGAGATCTCCTGATGCAGCGCTGGGTGCTGACGCATCAGACGCAACACCACGCGAACCCGAAGCAGCTCTATTACATCTCGATGGAGTTCCTCATTGGCCGCGCGCTGACCAACAACCTGCTCAACATGGGTGTGCAGGACTTCGTGCAGCAGGACATGCAAGCCGACCAGCAGGACTGGCGCGTGCTGGCCGAGGAGGAGCCCGACGCCGGCCTCGGCAACGGCGGGCTCGGGCGGCTGGCCGCCTGCTT
>CAZNCQ010000674.1:0-1597 GCA_964571275.1 uncultured Myxococcales bacterium | reverse complement strand
GAGGAGGCTCACTAAACTCGAACCAACGTTGTCTCATTGTCGTTGACAGGTTCCGAAGAGGCGATTCGATTTGAGGGCTGGGTAAGCGTTTACGGAGCTGCGTTCGGTGCACGCGTCCACGTCGAGCTCGAGAAAAGGCGGCATGCAGATCCGCCAGCGACACGTGCATCGTCACTACGCGAAGCTCCCCATACATTGCAAGGGAAGGCCGCCTTTGGCAGCACGTACCACATCACAGGCCCGACCCAGATCAATAGCAACAGCCCCGCGGGTATTCAAAACAACTCCGGACTCCAGACCGTTCACACGCCACCGGTCAAGAAGAAGGGGGTCCGGAGGTACTTCGCGCGATTAGTAGGGGTGGCGACCATTCTTGGAGTTGGTGCGACGATCCTCGGAGTTGGTATCGACGTCTACTCCCGCTTCCACAAGAAACCGCAAGCGTCGATCCCCCCTCAATCCGCGATGGTGCCCACAGCCCCCATGGCGCCGGCCCCATCGACTCTACCAACGCGGGTCACGCCAGCAGCATTGACTAAGCCCCCGGGGCCGCCCGCTGATTCCTCAGCGGTGCCTGTATCAACCCCACGAAAGCATCGGACCATCAAAAAGAGAAAACTCAATGAGTGACAAGCCAGTGACCATTACCGGGCCAACTCAGATCAACAACAATAGTCCCGGCTCCGTACAGAACAACTTTCGCGGGCATCCAGCCCGCACGCTAGAGAATCCCGCCACTAAACAAACCCTCTTGGACCAACTTCCGCGAGGCGCGGAATTCAGGATTGTTCGCGTCAACAGCCAAGAAGCAAAGCAGTTTGGCGAAATCATCACGAACTTCTTGCGCGGCGAAGGGCGAGTATTCCTAACCGATGTTGTCAGTCTCACGGGATGGTGGACCGGTCAGTCCGTCGAGAGAGAATCGAACGGGGTCTACGTGGTCGGAATTGGCGCCGACAATGGCACTCGGGGGCCGTAAGTCTTGCGGACTGCGACGAATAGAAGCTCACCATCGGTTTCAGGAGCACGACCCTTGCCCGGCTCCCGCAATGGACGCGATGCCCCAATCGCGCTCATCCGTGCGCCGCGGCGGAAAGTTCCAGCACCTTTCCCGCCATAGGAATAGCAAACCGCTCACTGAGACGATCGGCCTCGCGCACGCGGTGGTCCTGCGAAAGGTGACCGTAGACGGCCGCTGTGAAGGCGACGGAGTGATGGCCGAGGTTCTTTTGCAGGTCGTAGAGGCTGCCGCCCGCCATCAGAAAGTGCGCGGCGTAGACATGCCGGAGGTCGTGCAGGCGGATGCTGTGTAGACCGACGGCCGCCAGCGCTGCGCGCAGGATCTCCTCGAGCCTGCCGTTCTTCGTGAACATAGCGCCGCGATCGTTCGGGAAGACGATCTCGCCCTGGAAGGGCTCGGCGAGCTTGTGCGCCTTCAGGATGGCCACCAGTGCCACCGGGATCGGCACCTCCCGGTGCGCGCCGCTCTTCGTCTGCCCCTCATAGGAGTGGCGCACGTGGATGATCCGCCGTTCGAGATCAATGTCCGACCAGCGCAGGCCGCACGCCTCGCCCTTGCGCATGCCGGTGTAGAGCA
>CAZNCQ010000673.1:0-1598 GCA_964571275.1 uncultured Myxococcales bacterium | reverse complement strand
GGACGTCGTGCGCGACGGCATCGACCCGCGCTTCGAGCTGTCGCGCTACGGCGAGAAGCTGGCGGAGAGCGCGTCGACCTTCGACGCCCTCGCGGAGGCGCTCGACGGGCCGCCCACGCTGGTCGATGAGCTGCTCGACGCGCTGGCGGCCGAGCAGCTGCGCGTGCATGCGCCCGACCTCGTCGGGTTGACGGTGCCGTTCCCCGGCAACGTCTACGGCGCGCTGCGGATCGCGCGGGTGGTCAGGGCGCAGCGGCCGCAAGCGAAGGTTGTGCTCGGCGGTGGCTACGTCAACACCGAGCTTCGCCAGCTCACCGACCCGCGCGTGTTCGAGCTGTGCGACTACATCACGCTCGACGACGGCGAGCGCCCGCTGCTGGCGCTGATCGATCACCTGCGCGATCGCGCGCGGCCGCTGTTCCGCACCTACGTGTGTGACGCCGGGCGTGTGGTGCTGAAGTCGACGCCCGAGCTCGGCGACCTGCACCACCGCGAGACCGGGACCCCGACGTACGACGGCTTGCCGCTGGCCCGCTACGTCTCACTGTTCGAGATGCTGAACCCGATGCACCGGCTGTGGGCCGACGGGCGCTGGAACAAGCTCACCGTGGCGCGCGGCTGCTACTGGAAGAAGTGCACGTTCTGCGACGTCTCGCTCGACTACATCGCGCGCTACGAGACCGCGTCGGCCGATGTCACCGTCGATCGCATCGAGGCGCTGGTGCGCGAGACCGGCGAGACCGGCTTTCACTTCGTCGACGAGGCGGCGCCGCCGGCGGCGCTGCGCGCGCTGGCCGAGACCATCATCGAGCGCAAGCTGGCGATCACCTGGTGGGGAAACATCCGCTTCGAGAAGAGCTTCACGCCGGCGCTGGTCGAGCTGCTCGCGCGCTCCGGCTGCGTGGCCGTCAGCGGCGGGCTCGAGGTCGCGTCGGATCGGCTGCTGGCGCTCATGAAGAAAGGCGTCACCGTCGCGCAGGTGGCGCGCGTGGCGCGCGCCTTCAGCGACGCGGGCGTGCTGGTGCATGCCTATCTCATGTACGGCTTTCCGACCGAGACCGAGCAGGAGACCGTCGACGCGCTCGAGCGCGTGCGCCAGCTCTTCGCCGAGGGGTGCATTCAGTCGGCGTTCTGGCACCGCTTCGCCGCGACCGCCCACAGCCCGATCGGCCAGCGCCCGGAGCTGTTCGGTGTGCGCCTCGGGCCTGCGGCGCCGGTCACCTTCGCGCGCAACGAGGTTCCGTTCATCGATCCGACCGGTTGTGATCACGAGCGCTTGGGCCCGGGCCTGCGCAAGGCGATCTACAACTTCATGCACGGCATTGGCCTCGACGAGGACGTGCGCACCTGGTTCGACGACGCCGCGCCCGCGCCGGTGTCGCGCCCGCGCCGCAAGCTCCGCCCCCCGCGCGTCCCAGCCCCGAAGGTTCCCCCCAACCTGATCCGCCGAGCCCTCACCGCTGCCGGCGACTAGTCCGGACCTCCTCACCCAACCCTCTCCTCCACGCGGACGTGGAGGAGAGGGAGAAGAACAGGCGGCGCTGCGGTTTGGTACAAGACATCGGTGACAGGGAGGGGACAGGACATCGGTGACAGGT
>CAZNCQ010000672.1:0-1612 GCA_964571275.1 uncultured Myxococcales bacterium | reverse complement strand
CAGTCGGTGCCGGTCGGCATCGGTACGCCGACGATGAAGATCGCCGAGATCACCGTCGGCGGGACGCGCACCTCGTGAGCGCCGCGATTCCGCAGATCCCGTCGTCCGGCGGTGCCACACCCGCCCGCCGGCGCCCACTGCCCGATCCCAAGGCGTGCCAGCGCATGGCCGAGCAGATGCTGTCACTGTCGATGGCCGCCGGCGCCGACGGCGCCGAGGTGCTGGTGCGCGACGGCACCGAAATGGAGGTCAAGATCCGTCTCGGCGAGCCCGAGCTGATCAAGGAGGCGGGCAGCCGCGCCCTGGGCCTGCGCGTGCTCAAGGACCACCGCGCGGCCGTCACGTACACGTCGGACTTCGCGCCCGACGCGATGGAGCGCCTGGCGCACGAGACCGTGGCGCTGGCCGCGCTGGCCGAGCCGGACCCGACCGGCGACTTGCCGGCGCGTGAGGAGATGGCGCGCGAGGTGCCCGAGCTCGACCTGTGGGACGAGGCCGTGCTGAGCATCGACGTCGCCGAGGCCATCCGTCGCGCGCGCCTGGCGGAGGCGGCGGCGCGCAAGCTCGACGCGCGCATCACCAACTCGGAGGGCGCGGTCTTCGGAAGCAGCGTCGGCGCGTCGGCGTTCGCGACCTCGGCGGGATTCTCGGGCTCGAACCGTGGCACGCACGCGTCGCTGTACGTGCAGCCGATCGCCGACGACGAGGGCGGCAAGAAGCGCAACGGATCCTACTGGACGGCGTCGCGCTTCATCGGTGCGCTTCTCGACGCCGAGCAGGTCGGGATCGAGGCGGCGCTCCGCACGGTGGCCAAGCTCGGCTCGCGCAAGATCGCGACCTGCGAGGTCCCGGTGGTCTTCTCGCCCGAGGCGGCGCGCGGCCTGCTGGGCCAGTTCGCCGGCGTGATGTCAGGCGGCGCCGTGTGGCGCAAGAGCACCTACCTGGCGCAGCGCGAGGGCACGCCGGTGGCGTCGGAGCTGTGCGAGATCATCGACGACCCGCTGCTGCGCCGCGGCCCGGGCTCGCGTCCCTACGACGGGGAGGGCCTGGCAAGCCGCACCAACGTGCTGGTGGCGGGCGGCGTGTTGCGCACGTTCTTGTGCGATGTGTTCGCGGCGCGCAAGCTCGGACGGCGGTCGACCGGATCGGCGGGGCGAGGCATCGGCGGCGGGCCGCACGTCTCGACGTCGAACCTGATCCTGCGCGCGGGTCGCACGCCGGCGCGCGAGATCGAGCAGCTCCCGCGCGGCCTGTACGTCACCGACCTCATGGGCTTCGGCTTCAACGCGGTCACCGGCGACTACTCGCAGGGCGCCTCCGGCTTCTGGCTCGAGCGCGGAGAGCGCGCCTTTCCGGTCAGCGAGATCACCATCTCGGCGAACTTCGACGACCTGTGGAAGGGGATCGACGCGCTCGGCGACGACCTGGACACGCGGTCGTCGGTGCAGACCCCGACGTTCCGGGTCGCGAAGATGACCGTCGCCGGGAAGTAGGCCGCGGGCGCCTGGCTAGTCCGCGCGCGCGGCCAAGATCGGCGCCAGCGCGGCGATCACGAAATCGTGCAGCGGCCCGTTCGACGCGATGATGCCGCGGTGGTTGTAGAGATCGGGCT
>CAZNCQ010000671.1:0-1614 GCA_964571275.1 uncultured Myxococcales bacterium | reverse complement strand
TGGCGACGCAGCGGACGAGGCCGCCGCCGGTCTCGCCCTCGACGGTTTTGCCGGCCAGGTCATCGCGCACGCGCGCAACCTCAGCCTGGATTCGCTGCGCGGTTTCGATGAGCCCTTTGAGGTCGGGGATCGACATCAGGTTTTGATCTCCTTGAGCGAGACGCCGAACAGGTTCTGCGCCTTTTTGATCATGGGGTGCTGCCGTGCTTCCGCCTCTCGATTCTTGCGATCGGAGGCGTTCGCCTCTTCCTCGACGGCGACCTCGGAACGAACCGCCGCCGGCGCGGGGCCGCTGCCGGCGTCGCGCCCGCTGATCACCAGGCGCACCACGTGCCCGAAGCCGGCGGCGACCGCCTGCTCGATCTCGGCACGCACCTTTTCGCCGGCGTCGGCGTCGGCGCGGGTGCGAAAGACCAGGCTCATGCGCCCCGCGCCGAGCTCTCCGATCTCGGCGTGAGCGAGCAGGGCCGCGAGCCGCGGCCGCTTCGCCTCGAAGGCGGCGCGGATCTGGTGCCAGATCTCGGCCGGCGACTCCGCCGCGGGCGGCGGCGCCGGCTCAGGCGCGGGCGCCGCGGACGCACGCGCGACCAAAGCGGCCGGCGCAGCGGCAACAGACGGCGGTGCCGCGGCCGGCGCAGCGGCAACAGACGGCGGTGCCGCGGCAACCATGGACGGCACCGGCGGCGTCGGGCGGGGAGACTCCGCCGCCAATCGCGGCGGCGCCGGGACGGGCGCCGCAAGCGCCCGACGGGGCGCCGGTGCGCCGCTGCCCAGCCGCCCCTCGAGCCCCTCGAGCCGCTCGAGCAGATCGCCGATCGGCTCCAGGGGCTCGGACTGACAGAGGTCCACCAGCGCCATCTCGAGGATCAGCCGCGGGCTCTGCGACTTCGCCGACTCGTCGATGGCGCGCGCCCAGCGGTCGAAGAGCACACCCAGCAGCCCCGGCCCGCCGGCCGCCGCCGTCGCCTTGCGGGCGAGCGCGCGCGCCTCCTCCAGCTCGTCCGCGGTCGCGTCGACCAGATCCGCGGCGTCGGCGACGCGGCCGACGACTTCGAGATCGCGCAGGAAGCCCAGGAACGCACGCGCGAGCTGACCCAGGTCGACGCCGACGTCGGCCGACCGCGCCAGGATGCGCAGGGCCGCGCCAGCGTCCCGGTCGAGCACCGCGCCAGCCAGCCCGACCAGCACGCGCCGGTCGGCGACGCCCAGCACCTCGGCCACGATGTCGCGCGTGAGCTTCTCGCTGCCGACGTAGGCGATCACCTGGTCGAGCAGCGACAGGCTGTCGCGCACCGACCCGCCCGCCTGGCGCGCGATCAGCCGCACGGCCTCGGGCTCGGCCGCGATCGACTCACTGCCGAGGATGGTCGTGAGGTGCTCGGTGAGCCGCGGCGTCGGGATCAGCTTGAAGTCGTAGCGCTGGCAGCGCGACAGGATCGTCGTCGGGATCTTGTGCGCCTCCGTGGTGGCGAAGATGAAGATGACGTGCGGCGGCGGCTCCTCCAGCGTCTTGAGAAGCGCGTTGAACGCGCTGGTCGAGAGCATGTGAACCTCGTCGATGATGTAGATCTTGCGCTGCCCCTTGGTCGGCATGTAGCGCGCGCCCTCGCGCAG
>CAZNCQ010000670.1:0-1616 GCA_964571275.1 uncultured Myxococcales bacterium | reverse complement strand
CCAGCGTCGACTTCGGCCGGCGCAGCGCCACGTAGACGAACGGCTCGTAGATGCGGATGATCAGGCGCGACAGCGGATGGCGGCTCTCCGGGCGGATCTTTCCGCGGATCAAGACGTCGCGCAGCGCGGGCGCGAAGGTGATCGACAGCAGCGCCGAGATCAGCATCACGAACGTCTTCGTGAACGCCAGCGGCCGGAACAGCCGCCCGGCCTGGCCGGTCAGCGTGAACACCGGCAGGAACGCCACCGCGATGATCAGCAGCGAGAAGAAGATGGCCGGCGTGACCTCCTTCGCCGCGGCGGCGAGCAGCGCGTGCCGTTCGGCGCCGGTCGCGTTCGGGGCGTGCTCGAGCTTCTTGTGCGCCGCCTCGATCATGACGATCTCGGCGTCGACCGTGGCGCCGATGGCGATGGCGATGCCGCCCAGGCTCATGATCGTCGACGGGATGTCGAGCAGCGCCATCGGAATGAACGCCAGCGCCACGCTGATTGGCAACGACAGAATCGGGAGCATCGAGCTGCGCAGGTGCAGCAAGAAGAGAATGATCACCAGGCTCACGGTAATCGCCTCTTCGATGAGCGCGTGCTTCAGCGTATCCATCGATCGTTCGATCAACCCCGACCGATCGTAGGCGATCTGCAGCTCGACCCCCTCGGGGAAGGACGGGCGCAGCTCGTCGATCTTCTTCTTCACACGATCGATCACCTCCAGCGCGTTCTCGTGGTAGCGCATGACCACCACCGCGCCGACGGCCTCACCCTCGCCGTTCCATTCCAGCAGGCCGCGCCGGATGTCGGGGCCGAAGCGCACCTGGCCGAGATCGCGGACCAGCACCGGCGCCGCGCCGCTGGCCGCCGCGCGCACCGCGATGTCCTCGATGTCGCGGAGGCTGGTGACGTAGCCGCGGCCGCGCACGTAGTACTCCCGCCCCGACAGCTCGAGGATGCGCCCTCCGACGTCGTTGTTCGACGCGCGGATCGCGTCGCTGACGTCGCGGATGGACAGGCCGTAGGCGCGCAGGCGCGCGGGATCGACGGTGACCTGATACTGCTTCTGGTAGCCTCCGACGCTGGCGACCTCGGCGACACCCTGCACGCTGCCGAGCGCGTAGCGCAGCGTGAAGTCCTGGAACGTGCGCAGCTCGTCGAGGCCGTGCTTGCCGCTCTTGTCGACCAGAGCGTACTGGAAGACCCAGCCGATCCCTGTCGCGTCGGGGCCGAGCACCGGGTTGGTCCCCTCCGGCAGGCTGCCGCGCAGGCCACTCAGGTACTCGAGCACCCGGCTGCGCGCCCAGTAGATGTCGGTGCCCTCGCGGAACACGACGTAGACGAACGACATGCCGAACATCGAGTAACCGCGGACGTCGGCGACGTTGGGCGTGGCGATGAGCTTCGAGACGATCGGGTACGTGACCTGGTCTTCGATCAGCGTCGGACTGCGTCCCATCCACTCGGTGAACACCACGACCTGCGGCTCGGAGAGATCCGGGATCGCGTCCAGCTTGATGCTGCGGATCGAGACCACGGCCGCCACCAGCGCCACCGCGACGCCGGCCAGCACCACCGCGCGCCGGCGCGCGCTGAACTCGATGATGCGCTCGACCAGGCCCGAGGTC
>CAZNCQ010000669.1:0-1624 GCA_964571275.1 uncultured Myxococcales bacterium | reverse complement strand
CGCATGTCGTAGACGTTGATGTCGGGGTCGTCGGTCTCTGGCAGCAGGATCGGGTAGTCCCAAAATTTGAAGTCGTCGATGCCGTTCGCGCTTTCGGCGACGGCGAAGAACGACTTGCGGTCGACGCCCTCGACGCGGCACACGACCAGGATCTGACCCGCGTGCTCGATCGCGCCGGCGTTGAAGACGGCGTTGATACCCAGGCGTTCCAGGAGGAACGGGTTGTCGTCGAGGTCGAGGTCGTAACGCCAGAAGATCGGCGTGTGCGCCGCGGTCAGCACCGGAAAGCGATAGCGATCGCACAGGCCATTGGAAAAGGTGAGGTCGAGCTCGTTCGTGCGCGCGAGCAACTCGCGATGCTCGCGGATCAGGTGCTCTCGTCTTTGATGCGCGGGGGTCTCGGCCATGGCGTGCTCCTCGCTCGCATGCGATCACGCGTGCGCGTCGCCATACGCGAGCGGAGCGGAAGACTATCACGACCGATGCGTTTTCCCGACGGATCGCGCGACGGCGGGCGGCGCCCGCCCGAGCCCCCTCGGGGTCCCCGTCTCGATCACTGAGAGAAGCAGGTGTTGAGCGCGTCGAATTGCGCCGCGCACGGGTCGACGGCGAAGGCGCCGAAAAAGTCGTCGCAGAGCCAATTCGCCGGGTCGGGAGAGACGGCAGCCGTGCAGACGTTGATGGCGCTGTTCGCCGTCAGACAGTTGGGGAGCGAGTCACGGATGAACCCGATCTGATCCAGGCAGAAGCCGACGCAGGCTTCGAATGTCGGCAGCGTCGCGCAGCCCGAAGCGCGCTGGCTGGCACGGCACGACAGAGCGCACTCCGTCTGGTCGGCCTCGGCGGCTCCACAGCGGCGCGAGCTTTGATTCACGGTGACGGTCGTGGTCGGACTGTTGTCGGGCGAGAGCGTCCAGCTGACGGTTTGGTTGCTCGCGAAGTCGACACCAAAGGTGAAGTCGTGCGTTCCAGGCAGGAATCGACTCGGGCGCTGAGCGAGCGTGTCGCGCGCGAGGCTGTTCTTCGTGCCGTAGGGGACCGTCACGGCCACGCCATTCTTGTTGTCATGTCCGAAGAAGGCGGTCAGGGTCCCTGCCGCGTTCGGGGAGACGCAGTCGAAGGTCGGCTTGAGAACTTCCTGGCCACCCTTCTTGTACGCCTCGTCGAAGAACGGCAAGAAAGAGCTGATGCGCGTGTAGAGGCTGTAGTCGGCGCACGACAAGCCGGTGAAATAGTTGACGCCGGCGATGTAGGTCTGGCCGAAATCGGTGATGAGCAGCGGGCTGCCCGAATCGCCGAAGCAGGAGTTGGCGTTCGCTGGATTGCCATCGAGCTTGATCTGGGCAAGGCGATTTGCCGGGACGAGGAGGCCGTTGTTGGGGTCCTCGGGATGGAAGTCGGCCGCCGTGGGAGAACCGAGAGTGCGCGAGGTGCCCGTGCGCTGCACACGGCTGCCGACGCCGGTCGTCGGCGTCGGCGTGCTGTTCGCGCCCCAACCGGAAATGGTGACCACCCGGTTCGCCGCGACCACGTTGCGGGAAAGCGGCAACGGATCGAAGGGCAGCTTGCGATCCAGGTAGACGATGCCGATGTCGGGGAAGTGCTGATCGGGCGTGTAGCTCGG
>CAZNCQ010000668.1:0-1633 GCA_964571275.1 uncultured Myxococcales bacterium | reverse complement strand
CTCTGCGAGCTCCTCTTCGAGCTCTTGGCGAAGAACCGCGAGAGCCGGCCAGCCACCGCGGCTGAAATCGATGGCCGCCTGGAGGGCATTCTGGCTGTGCTGATCGCCGAGGAGGGCTCGCTTACGGTCTCCGACTATATGAGTCAACATTTTGATAAGGCGATGCGGGAGCAACGCGCAACGCTCGCGGCGTACTTGCAGGAGCTCGAAGCCCTGCCGTCGCCAGTGACCTGTGCGGTGGGCCTTGGGTCGATTACCTCGGGAGCGATCGCGGAGCTCAACCCATCGGCGCCAGACGTACGGCGCCCGCGCCGTCGAGTATGGCTTCCGGCCGCGTTGACCGCGTCCCTGGCGGCTGCCGTCGGGCTGCTCGTTGGCACGCAGGCGCACTGGCCGACTTCGGCTCCGAGGCTGGCTCGAGGTACTGCCGCCGTAGCGGCGGTGTCTGTCGAACCGAATACGGCAAGACGGCCGCTCCAGGAATCGCTAACGGCGATGACCGCGACGGATACATCGCGGACTCCGCTCGCGATTACGACCGCCCGGGGAACTCCACTTCCCGCGTCGGCAATCCCTGCGCCCCGACGAAAGGTGGCGCGGCACGCCGCGCGCGGCGCACGACACCCGAATCGGTCGTCGGCGCCGTCTACTGGCGATCCCAATCACCTCGTCGTGCCCCTTTTCACCGAATGGCGCTAGGGACACGCGTCAATGACGCCGTTAATGTTCTCAGGAGTCTTGCAGCTTCTTTTGTGCGCGGCGGTCGGACCCGACGCTTCCCAGGGCCGTCCGGTATCGGTGGACGATCAAGCGGAACAGGCGTTCCACGAAGGCGTCGATGCCGCTCGGCAAGAACGTTGGATCGACGCGCGCGCACACTTCGAACGTGCCTACGAGCTGTCGCCGCGACCGGTCGTGCTCATCAACCTCGCAGGTGCGCAGGCTCGTAGCGGTCACCTCATCGAAGCTGCCAAGAACTACCACCGGATCCTCGATGATCGTTCAACGCCAGACACTGCTGCGTTCCGCCAAGCGGCTGGAGACGTCCTGCCGGCGCTCGAGGCCCGGATTCCTCGCGTCCGCCTGGCTCCGTCGAGCCTCGGTGTCAGCGACACGATTCAGATCGACGGGCAGCTGGTTGAGCCGGCCGCGCTCGACGGCGGATACCCCCTCGATCCGGGGACGCATACACTTGTGGTCAAGCGCGCCGACGTCGAACGAGCGCGTGTGCTCTTTTCTCTCGCAGAGCGCGAGCGACACGACATCACGTTGCCCCTCCCGCTGATTCCCTCGGCACCGCCACCCTCGTCGGCGATCTCTCGATCGGAGCTCAGTTCGCCCGCGACTTCACCGCCGTCGGGCCGGAGGTGGTGGAACTCACCGTGGACCTGGACCGGAGCGGCCGTAATCATCGCAGCTACGACGGCCTTGGTCATCGCTGCGGCCCAGCGAGGAGGCGGCACGTTCTCGGGCAACGTCCCCCCGGGGATCCTTCCGATCAAGTGATCAGGCGCCCTGACGCAGCGCTGGCTCGTCGCGACGGTGGACTGGTCTCATCATTGAAAGCCGGCCACCGAAACCGGGCGCGGCCTATCCGTGGCGGTCCCATCGCCGATCTGGTTCACGACGTTCT
>CAZNCQ010000667.1:0-1634 GCA_964571275.1 uncultured Myxococcales bacterium | reverse complement strand
GCGTTCTTCCATCGGCGTAGCTCGGCGCGGTTGCCGAGCGGCAGCGTCTCGGCCGCCGCCGCGATCGTCATGCGCTCCTTGTAGAGGTCGTCGGCCACACGGTCGGCCAGGTCGGGAAAGCTCACCGCCTTGCCGCCGGCGCTCTCCACCCGTGGCCGCACGGCCTTCGATGTCGCATACAGCTCGAACTTGCTCTCGTCGCCGAAGTACAGATTTCGGAGGACGTGGACGCGACACTCGGGCATCGCGTCCATGAAGTCCTTGAGCAACTCCACGCTGTCACGGTGCCGATTGATGGCCCACAGTCCCACCAACGCGCGCCCAAGCTCGGGCAGCGAGGAGGCCAACGTGCTCCCAAACTTCGCCACGCCGGCGTTGCTGCGGGCCGGCGTGTTGACCACCACGACCTTGTCACGGTTGCCGTCGCACGTGTTCACGAGCTGGATCCAGCCGTCGACGCGGTCCAGATCGGCAAGCTCGCACGGAAGTGCCTCCCGATACGCCTTGTAGACGTCCGGGTTGCTGGTGTCTGACTCCACGAATAGCGTGGACGCGCCCTTGCCCAGCAGGAAGTCGAGCAGCGCCATGCTGACCATGGATTTGCCCACGCCGCCCTTGCCGCCACCCACCCAGTAGATGTTCGGTGCCATGCCGCGCTCCTTCAAATCTCGCTGTCTTCGCGCACTACGAACCCGCCGGGTTTCACATCAGGGACCGGCTTCGCTGGGGGCGGGCTCTCTTTTTTCGCTGCAGGGTTGGGCCTAGCCGGAGGCGGGCTCGCCTTCACGGAAGGCGGCGCCTTTCCCCCACCGGGAGGCTTGGCGCAGCGGTCGGCATCCTGAGCGCCGCTCCCACTTGGCCGTCGATCGCGCACCTTGGGCTTCGAGGCACCGGCCTTCCTCGATAGCTCGGTCCTGAGCGTCGCTGCGGTAACGCGACAGCCCTTGCTCGACACCATTTCGGCGACCTCCTGCCACGTGTAGCCACGCTCGCGGAGGGCCATGACCTCGCCACGCATGCGGGCTATCGCTTCCAACCGCGTCACCTCGCGCGCGCTCTCGTCCTTGGGAGGCACGGCAGTGAGGTCGGCTCGGATCGCGTCGACGACTGCCACGGTCAGTGTCATCGCCGGTCACTCGGGCGATCGATCGCCGAGTTGCGGCTCCCACGTTTTCCGCAACGCCGCCGATCGTTGACCGAGTGGGGAATGTGCCTTTGATCGGGACGACTGAAGGGCAAGATAAAAAGACAATCACCTGCGGCGCCATGTGCGCGTCGCGCTTGAGTGTTTCGTGATTTATCGTCGCCATGCGGAAATCACCGCGTGGGCGGAACCGCGCGCGGTCGCAGATCTTTTGTCGATTTCTGACGATCGGAGGCGACCGCGTGTCCGACGGTGACGGCCGCGAACGCGAAGATCTGCGCCCGCGCATCGGCGGGCGCGGGGGTCAGGTGCCCCAGGAGCGGGTTCCCCGCTTCCGCAACGGCCTCCTCGCGCGCGTCGCTCGCATCGGCGGCGCGTCCGGCGCGGCATCATCGCGGCCGCGAGGGACGGCGTCGGCGCGCGACGTTCCGCGTCCGGGACCTTTCGCGCGCCGCTGCGTCATCAAGGCCCGCTTCGTCCCGATGAACGC
>CAZNCQ010000666.1:0-1636 GCA_964571275.1 uncultured Myxococcales bacterium | reverse complement strand
GCTGCCTGCAGTTCGGGACCAAGAGCGACATGCTGGAGGTCGGCGCCAAGCGGGTGAAGCAGCTTCAGGAGAATGGCTTCCCCAACGCCGCGCTCTACGATCCACCGGGAGTGGGCGGCACCGGCGTGGTCACGGTTCTGGCCCACGGCGATCACCCGGAGTGGTACCAGCTGTCGAAGGACCCGCACATCCCGTGGGCGGTGGGCATTACCAAGTCGCTGTTGCGGCCGCTCGGATTGGTCGCTGTCTTCGGCTCGGTCGTGGGATCGTTTGGACATTTCCTGGGCTACGGCCCCAAAGAGGCGCCGGCGCCCGCCAGCGCCGTTCCACCGCCGACGGTTCGTCATGCGCGCGAGGACGCCGTCGTGGGCGACTACATCGTTCGCCACGGCCTCGCTTCCCGCCTCATCCACTGGAGCGTGGCGATCCTCTTCTTCCTGACACTGCTGAGCGGCCTGCCCATCTGGACGCCGATCTTCCGCGGGCTGGCGTCGCTGTTCGGTGGTCTTGCGGTGTGCCGCTGGCTTCACCCTTGGACGGGCATCGGGTTCGTGGCCGCAACGGTCGTTATGGTCGCGTACTGGATGAAGGACATGCACATCGAGCCGGGCGAGTGGGGCTGGATCGGCCCGAAGCTCGTCTCCTACTTCCTGCGCCGCGGCGGCGACGATCCTACGGTCGGGCGATACAACGGCGGACAGAAGATCTTCTTTTACATCGTGGCGCTGCTGGCGCTCGGCCTTTTGCTGACCGGCATCGTGCTCTGGTATCCGATGACGTTCGACGCAGCCCTGCGCCAGGTGAGCTGGGTGCTGCACGACGCCGCCTTCCTGGCGTTCGCGGTCTCGATCGTCGCGCACATCTACCTGGGCACGGCCGCGCTGCCGGGGACCTTCAAGTCGATGACCCGAGGCACGGTCAGCAAGGAATACGCGCGGACGCACCATCCGCGCTGGTATCGCGAAACCACCGAAGCCGCTGCCAAGGCAGGCACGACGTCGGGCGCGCCGCCGGTGGACGCGCCCGGCGCCGGTGACAAGCGGCCTGGCGGCTGACGGCGATATGGCGCTCGCACCGGTGTTCGAGCGCCGCGCCCTTCGCGCCGACGCGCTGGCGCGACAATCGCCGACGGCAGGCGCGCCGCTGGAATTCGCGGCCGGGCTTTACCGCGCGCAGCAGTCGATGGCGATCGCAATCGAAGCGGCGGCCGCGCGGCGGGGGCTGGTGGGGCGCCTCGACCAGGACCTGGATGGGTTCGCCGGCGCGACCGAGGTTCTGCTGCGCTTTGCCGCCGACCACGCGCCGCCGGCGCTGAGCGAGGCCGCGCGCAACTCCGCCGTCGAGGATCTGCGCGTGCGCCTCGGTGCGTGGTGGAGCGACGGCGGATCGGGCGGCGACGACTACCTGGCGCGTGCGCTGCTGCGTCCCTACGCCGAGGTCTTGCGCGCTCTCGACCTGGCGCCCGCGCGACCGCCGGCGGCGGCCGGTGCGTGCGCGTTCTGTGGGGGGCTACCCTGGATCGCCTGGCGCGTCGCGAGCGGCAGCAACGAGGGAGCCCAGCGCTTTCTTGGCTGCGCGCTCTGTGGCAAGGAATGGTCCGCGGGCCGCATCCGCTGTCCGTCGTGCGCCGAGGAGC
>CAZNCQ010000665.1:0-1645 GCA_964571275.1 uncultured Myxococcales bacterium | reverse complement strand
CTTCATCGCGAAGACCATCTCCTCGATCGCCTTCGGCAGCATGTCCTTGCCGAAGTAGCCGAGGTCGCCGCCCTCGGCGCGCGTCGCCGGATCGTCGGAAGCCTCGCGCGCGAGCTTGGCGAAGTCCTCGCCCGCGAGCGCGCGGTCGAGCAGTTTCTTGGCCTGTGCCTGCTTCTCGGCGACCACGGCCGCGTCGGCGTTCTCGGGGATCGCGACGAAGATGTGGCTGGCGCGCACCTGCGTGTTGGCGCCGTCCTTCATGTGGCGATCGTAGTACGTCTTGACGTCGTCGTCGGAGATCGTGACGCGCGAGCCGACGGCGATGTTGATCACGCGAAAGCGCAGCAGCTGCTTTTTCAGATCCGCGCGGTAGGCCGCCATGCTCATGCCCTGCGCGCGCAGCGCCTCTCGCAGCTGATCGTCGTCGATGTTGTTCTGGCGCTTGATCTCCTCGATCGACGCGTCGACCTGTTCGCTGGTGACGGACAGCTTCAGCTCGGTCGCCTGCTGCAGGATCAGCTCGTCGTCGATCAGCCGCTCCAGCACTTCGCGCCGCAACGCCGCCGCGCGCGCCACGCGCTTCGGCGCCTCGGGCATGCGTGCGACCTCGGCGAGCAGCGGCGCAGCCTTCTCCTCGATCTCGCTGCCGAGGATCACGCTGTCACCGACGACCGCCGCGATCTTCTCGACCACGCGCGCCTGCGCGGCGCCGCCTGTCACCGTGAGCGCGACGGCGCCAGCGAGGCCTGCGGCCAGCGCCGCGACGGAGGTGATGCGGGTGGAGCTTTGTTTCACGGCTTGGTCTGGACCGCCGTCGTTCCGGGGGCTGCCGCTCTTCCGACCGGTGGGACCGGCGGCCGCACGCCCGGCGGCGGCATCGCGCCCGGCATCGACATTCCCGGCGGCAGGGCGCCCGGAGGGCCGACGTGGTGGCCGAGCGAGCCCGGAGCCATGCCCGGCATCCCCGGCATCCCCGCCATCGGTCCGGCCGCGCCTTCGCCGCCGTTCATGCCGGTGTCGATGAGCACCTTGTTGAGCTTGTCCTCGTAGATGTCGATCTTTGCCTTCTGGCGCAGGTCGGCGATGAACGCGTCCATCGACTTCGTACGCAGATCGCGGAACAGCCGCTGCTGGATCTGGCGCTTGACCTCGGCGAGCGGGCGCGTGAAGCCCGGCTTCTTCTGCGTGAGCTTGATGATGTGGTAGCCCTTGTCGCTCTTGATCGGCCCGGCGACGTCGCCGACCTCGGCCAGCTTGAACGCCGCGTCGACCAGCGGCTTGGGATAGGCGACCGAATCCTTGTCGAAGAACGTCAGGTCGCCCGAGCGCTGCTTCGAGTCCTCGTCCTCCGAGTACTTCGTGACCAGGTCGCGGAACGGCTTCTGATCGGCGGTCGGTCCCTTCGGCAACGCGCGCACCTCGGCGGCGACCTTGTCGGCCTTGGCCTTGTCCTTGACCAGGATCTGGCTCACGCGCACCTCGTCCTTGCGGTTGAACTCCTCGGGGTGCGCGGCGTAGTACTTCTCGACGTCGGCGTCGGGCACGTCCTCGACCTTGAGCTTCGACTCGAAGTCCTTCTGCAGGAACTTGGAGATCATCTGCTGCTTCATCACGCGGATGACCTCGGGATCCTTGTCGTAGCCGC
>CAZNCQ010000664.1:0-1657 GCA_964571275.1 uncultured Myxococcales bacterium | reverse complement strand
TGGCCCATGCGCCAGATCGGGACGGCGACGAAGCCTGCCTGCTTGAAGTAGTCGACCGCCGCGATGAGCACGCTGCGCGCGTCCTTCGACGGGCCGCTCTTGGGCGGGAAGAACAAGCCCGGGATCTCGTCGACGTAAATCACGTACACCGCGGCGTCGCCCGCGCCGCGCGAGCGCGCGAGCGCTTCTTGAAAGAGCCGCAGATTGGGCGCGCGCAGCGCGACCAGCGTCGTCGACGGGTACATCGCCTTCATATCCATCGCCTCCTCCAGCGTCACCACCTCGACCGCCGAGTCGAGCCCGGATGCCGCCTTCTCGGCCGCCTCGGCCTCGGTGAAGCCCTCGTGATGGCCGCCGATCCACCCCTTCTGCACGGCGTAAGCCACCGCGAATCCCAGCAGCGTGGTGCCGCCGCCGAACATCGTCGCCTTGGTCTTGGAGATCAGGTTCACGCCCCACGCGAGCACGACGAGCAGCGACGTGAGCAGGCCCAGCCAGAAGGCGATCCCGCGCTTGTTCTCCTGAAGGCGCATGCGGTCGAGGCCGACCGACGTCAGCGTGAACGCGCCCAGCAGGCCGAACGAATACATGTCGCCGAGCAGCGCCATCTGCCCGCGCGTCACCAGCACCACCACCGCCGGCACGGTCACCGCGATGATGATCGCGCGGTGGGGCGTGCCGTAGCGCTGGTTGCGCTCGGCCAGCCAGCGCGGCATGTAGCCGAGCCGCACCAGCGCCAGAAACACGTGGTAGCAGCCGATGAGCGCGGTGTTCGCCGCGCCGATGAGCAACGTCGACGACGTCGCCACGATCGCGATGATCAGCGCGCGCGTGCCGAAGGCCGCGCCCAGCTCGTACAGGAACTGATCCGGGTTGGCGCGCGCGGCATCGAGCAACGCCGTCTCGAACGCGGTGATGATCGGCGACGTCAACAGGATGCCGGCGATCACCATGAGCATCGCTCGCAACGCCGTCCGTTCGCGAGGCTCCTGCAGCGCCGGCGCGATCTGGCTTATCGACTCGAGCCCGGAGAACGCGAGCCACGAGCTGCCGAAGCCGACCAGGATGCGCCAGGGCGGCAGCGCCTTGATCACGGAGAACTGGTCCATCACCAGGCGCCACTTCGCGGCGTCGATGCGCATCGCGACCACAAAGACCACCACCAGGTTCACGATCAACGATCCGACCGCCAGCACCGCGGTCAACACCGCCGACTCGCGGATGCCGATGTAGTTGAGCAACCCGAGCACGATCAACGCCGCGCACGCCGCCGGCGCGATATAGGGAATCAGCTTCGGCAGCTCCGCGGCCAGATACTGGAAGCCGCTCACCGACGAGATCGCGCCGGTCAGGAAGTAGTCGACGCAGATCAAGATCCCGCCGATGCAGCCGATCATCGGCCCGAACGCGTCGGACGCCACCGAGACCACACCGCCGCCGTCGGGGTAGCGCGCGGCGACGTCGACGTACTTCAGCGCCAGCAGCACGAACGCGATGCCGGTCAGCAGCACGAAGGCCGCGGCCGCCGATGGGCTCTGTCCGCCGAGCTCGCGAAACAGCAGGCCCGGCACGTAATAGATCGACGTGCCGATGTCGGCGAACACGACCGACCAGGCCAGGAACGCCCCCAGCCGCCCCGACGATTTCTGCCGCTCGA
>CAZNCQ010000663.1:0-1657 GCA_964571275.1 uncultured Myxococcales bacterium | reverse complement strand
TCTTTCGAAACCAGATCCTAAGTCTGGCGCGTCTACCAGTTCCGCCATCCTCGCGAGTGCTCGGCTTGAATACTTACGATTTCACGGCGCGATCGTCCACCCCCTGCCGCAGCCTCGACGCCCTGCCCAACGTCGTTCGCCGATGCGATCGATTCGTAGCCCGGCGCTTTCTCACGCAACCGATGGGCACGTTGACACCGGTCGACCGGGCGCCTAGCGTGTGCGCAATTCGACGATGGATAGGACTGTTCGCACGCGCACGGCATCGATCTCATTCCTTGGCAGGGCGATCCTTCGAGCGTGCCTTCCATTGGCCGGCGCGTTTGCGCTCGCCGCCGGTGGCTGCGGCAGCGTCAGTGGCAACGCTCACCCGGACGCCGAGGGCACGGGGGGCGAGAGGGCGGGCATGGGTGGTGTGGATGGCGGGGGTGACGCCCCGGTCAGTGGCGCTGGCGGCTCGAGCAGCGGCACCGGGGGCGCGCTCGGCGGCGGCGGCTCGCCTCAGGACGGGGGCGCCGACAAAGGGGCGGACGGCGGTCCGGTCGCCGACGCGCCGGCGGACAGCACCGGCGAGGCGGGGTCGATGGAGTGCCCGGGCCTGATTGGCTATTGGCCCGCCGACGATGACGCGAGCGACAAGGTCGGGAACAACGACGGCGTGCTTCAGGACGGCGTCACGTTCGCGAGGGGGCAGCTGGGAGACGCGTTCGTCTTCGACGGCACGAGCTCGGTCGTCGTGACGCGGGCGCCAGGTGTGTCGGCGCTGGGGAGCTGGACGTACAGCCTCTGGATCAACGTGGTCTCGTACCCCAATGGCGACAACACGTACTTCGTCGACCGAAACAGCGCGAGCCTGCCGCTCGCAGATCTGAAGGCTAGCGGCAACCACTTCCAATTCCTGATCCGTTACGACGACGGTTCGGGGCTGGGCGGGCCGATCGGCGGAACGATACTCCCCGGCTCCTGGACGCACGTGGCGCTGGTGCGCGACGCTGGTCGGCAGTTCTATCTCTATGTCGACGGTCAGAACGTCGGCAGCACGACCGACCCTGGCGGCTCGCTCACGCCGACCCCGTTCAAGCTGGGGCGACACTTCAACGCGACGAACGGCGGCTTCTCGGGTCTGATCGACGAGATGAAGATCTACGACGGTGCTCTCACCGCGTCGCAGATCCAGGCGCTCGCCCAGAACCAGCCCTGCCGATAGCGCTTGCGAGGTTGGCCGGACGGACGAGCCGGCGCGTAGCCTCGGGCTGCGAGCGCACCACATTGTGCTCGGCGCGCCCGAGTGCAAAATCTCCTAGCAAGGAGTGCTAGGCTCCTCCGATCAACTCAACGGGGACCTCAATGTCACTTTCCGATCTCGCGTCTTTGGGAAGCTTCGTTAACGGCGTTGCTGTGCTGATCTCCTTGATCTATCTCGCGCTTCAAATCCGACAGACCAAGCGCAATCAGCAAATCGCGATCAGGCACACCCGCGCCTCTCGCATCGTTGATCTGCAGCTGGCGCTCGCGGACTCCGGCGTGGCCAATGCATGGCTTCACGGCTCGGCGAGCCCTCAGGAGCTGACTCAAACTGAGCTGAGCCAGTTCACCAACCTTTGCCGCGCGCTCTTCTTCCATTTCGAAGACTCGTTCTATCAACGTGAAGAAGGAC
>CAZNCQ010000662.1:0-1659 GCA_964571275.1 uncultured Myxococcales bacterium | reverse complement strand
GCAGGAAGATCGTGTCGCCGAAGCGGCTGTGGCGCGCGCGCTGCTCGGCGCGCAGCCGCGCCACGAAGTCCTCGGCGGCCGTGGCGGCGACCCGCGACCGGAACTCGGCGAGGAAGCGGTTGGCCAGCCCCTGGTCGCCGATCAGGAAGCGCGCGTCGAGCAACGCGGTCGCTGCCGCCAGGTCCGACGCCGGCAGCGCCAGCGCCTGATCGAATGAGCGCACGGCGTGGCCGGCGTCCACCTTGGCGTCCCAGAGCGGATACAGAATGGCCTCGGCCAGAACGCTCACGTCGCGGCCCGGGCGGTCGGCGCACAGGACCAACAGATCCAGATCCGAATAGGGCGCGAGCTCGCAGCGCCCGAAGCCGCCGGTCGCCAGGATCGCCACCGGCGTCGGACACTTGACGAGATGTGGGCCGGCGACCGCGTTCACGATGGTATCGACGTCCGACGACAGCTCCCGCGCGACCGAAATACCGTCTCGTCCTTTGCTCACGGCCTCGCCGGCGCGGCGACGCGCCGATGCAAACTGCTGCGCGATCGTCTCTTCCATCTCGTCGCACTCTATCATCCCAGCCTCAATGATTGACGACGGTCTGCGGGTACGGCACGGTTAGGCATGGCAGAGATCGAGCTGGCGCCGCTTTCACATCGACTCGACGACGACGAGATGAAAACTCTCGCTCGTCTTTTGGAGGAGGCGGGCGCGCCGCGTATCGGGAAGGCCGACGAGCACTCGACGCACACCATCGCCGCGCGGCTGTCCGAGGAGGCGCTGACCGAATTCCTGGATCGGCTCGACGCGCACGACATCGGCGCCGAGATCTACCTGCCGATCGAATTCGAAGGACGCGTGACCGTGGGCGACTACCGCGTCGCCTCATCGCAGCTGCTGCTCGACGTGCTCGAAGAGATGCGCGAGGAGCTGGACGTCGACGGCGAAGAAGAAAACGAGGACGAGGAAGACGAAGAGGACGACGCCGAGGAAGACGAGGGCACGGTCATCGAAGCCCAGCTCCGTCACATCTGGCACCTCGTCGCCGACGGCGCGACCGAGTCGATCGAGAAGAACCTGCCGCTGCACCTGCAGGTCTGACCTCCGCCCCCGTCCGATCCGCTCTCGAGCGCGAGGACGGGGCGTCCGGTTCCGTTCCTATGCGCGCATGAACACGTGCGCGGGGATGCCGTCGCGATACACCGCGCGCAGCTCGACCTTGCGTTCGAGATCGCGGATCACGGCGGTGCCGACGTCGATGCTATAGAGCTCGTTGATGTTGTGGATGCCGCCGGGCGCGAAGACGTTGATCTCGAGGATCTTGTCGCCCACGAGATCGACGCCCACGAAGTAGAGTCCGTCGGCGACCAGGCGCGGCCGCAGCAGGTCGCAGACGCGCTGCTCCGTGTCGGTGAACTCCGCCGGACGCCGCGCGCCACCGACGTGCATATTGCTACGGATATCGTCCTTGGGTCGCATGCGCGTGTACGCCGCGACGTGGCCCCCCACGCGGAACGGCGTCCCACCGAGCAGCAGCACGCGCTTGTCGCCCTTGACGACCGCCGGCAGGTATTCCTGCACGATGACGTAACCGTCGCGACGCACGGTCGAGATCATCTGCTGCAGGTTCGCGGTCTGCCCGCGCGCGACGTAGAAGACGTTCT
>CAZNCQ010000661.1:0-1685 GCA_964571275.1 uncultured Myxococcales bacterium | reverse complement strand
TCGCGGCGGTCAGCGTCGTCTTCCCGTGGTCGACGTGCCCGATCGTCCCGATGTTGAGGTGCGGCTTATTTCGAATGAATTTTTCTTTGGCCATCTGATCAGCTCCTCGTCACTCTTTCCCGGCGATTGCCGGGCGTGTCCTATCACGCTCCGCGCATTCGCTCCAGCATCGTCTCGGTCACCTGCGCTGGAACCGGTGCATAACGCGCAAATTGCATCGTGTACGTGGCCCGTCCCTGGGTCATCGAGCGCACGTCGGTCGAATAGCCGAACATCGCCGACAGCGGCACCTCGGCCGTGATGGCCTGGGCGGAGCCCCGCCCCTCCATGCCCGAGACGCGCCCCCGGCGCGCCGCCAGGTTGCCCATCACCTCGCCGGTGAAGTCGTCGGGGGTCAGCACCTCGACCGCCATCACCGGCTCCAGCAGCACCGGGCCGGCGTCGCGCGCCGCGGCCTGCGCGCCCATCGAGCCGGCGATCTGGAACGCCATCTCGCTCGAGTCGACCTCGTGAAAGCTGCCGCCGGTCAGGGTGACCTGGATGTCGATCATCGGGTAGCCGGCGAGAACGCCGCGCGCCAGCGACTCACGCACACCCTTTTCCACCGACGGGATGTACTCGCGCGGGATCGCGCCGCCGACGGTGGCGTCTTCGAAGATCACGCCCTTGCCCGACGGCATCGGACCGACGCGCAGCACGACGTGTCCGTACTGGCCGCGCCCGCCGGTCTGGCGGATGTACTTCCCCTCGCCCTCGACCTCGCGCGTGATCGTCTCGCGATACGCGACCTGCGGGCGCCCGACGTAGGCCTCGACCTTGAACTCGCGCACCAGGCGGTCGACGATGATCTCCAGGTGCAGCTCGCCCATCCCCGAGATCAGCGTCTGCCCGGTCTCGGGGTCGGTCTTCACGCTGAACGAAGGATCCTCCATCGCCAGCTTGGCCAGCGCCTGGCCCAGCTTTTCCTGGTTGGCCTGCGTCTTGGGCTCGATCGCAATCGCGATCACCGGGGCCGGGAAATCCATCAGCTCCAGCACCACCGGCGCCTTCTCGTCGCAGAGCGTGTCGCCGGTCGTGGTGACGCGCAGGCCAACGGCCGCGGCGATGTTGCCGCAGGTGACCTCTTTGATGTCCTCGCGCTTGTTGGCGTGCATGCGCAGCAGGCGGCCGATGCGCTCGCGCTTGCCCTTGGTCGCGTTGTAGACCGTCGCGCCCGCCTCGAGCTTGCCTGAATAGACGCGGAAGTAGGTCAATTGCCCGACGAACGGGTCGTTCATGATCTTGAACGCCAGCGCCGAGAACGGCGCATCGTCGCTCGCGACCCGAGCCGTCGTGTCGCCTTCGGGGTCCTTGCCGGTGACCGGCGGGATGTCGACCGGCGACGGCAGGAAGTCGACGACCGCGTCGAGCAGCGGCTGCACACCCTTGTTCTTGAACGCCGCGCCCACCAGCACCGGCACCGCGTGCCCGGCGATGGTGGCCCGCCGCAACGCCGCGCGCAGCAGCTCCTCGGAGATCGCGCTGCCCTCGAGGTACGCCCCCATGACCTCGTCGTCGACCTCGCCGATCGCCTCGATCATCGACTGGCGGGCTTGCGCCGCGGCCGGCTGCAGCTCGGCGGGGATCTCGTCGTCGCTGAACGCCGCGCCCATGCTGTCGTCGACCCACTCGACCAGGCGCATGCG
>CAZNCQ010000660.1:1487-1692 GCA_964571275.1 uncultured Myxococcales bacterium | reverse complement strand
CACCTGTCACCGATGTCCTGTCCCCTCCCTGTCACCGATGTCTTGTACCAAACCCGCGGACCTCCTCACCCCGACCCTCTCCTCCACGCGGACGTGGAGGAGAGGGAGAATGAATCTCCGAGCGCCCGCCGGAGTCAGTCGCGGTTCACTCCGCCGGAGTCAGTCGCGGTTCACTCCGCCGGAGTCAGTCGCGGTTCACTCCGCC
>CAZNCQ010000660.1:0-1387 GCA_964571275.1 uncultured Myxococcales bacterium | reverse complement strand
GGAGTCAGTCGCGGTTCACTTCCGCCGCTGTCAGTCGCCGGTCGTTTCCGAAAGCCCTCTCCTCCACGTCCTCGTGGAGGAGAGGGTTTGGGTGAGGAGGTCCGCGCTATTCTGCGACGCCCTTCTCGTGCAGGATCTTCCACACCTTCTCGGGCGTGATCGGGATGTCGATGTGGCGCACGCCCAGGTGGGCGAGCGCGTCGACCACCGCGTTGGCGATCGCCGGCGGCGCGCCGACTGTCGCCGATTCGCCGACGCCCTTGGCGCCGATCGGGTGGTGCGGCGACGGCGTCACCGTGTGGCCGGTCTCCCAATTCGGCGTCTCCATCGCCGTCGGCACCAGGTAGTCCATGAAGCTGCCGGCCTGGTTGTTGCCGTTCTCGTCGTAGCTGATCTCTTCCATCAGCGCCGGCGCCATGCCCATGGCCAGGCCACCGTGCACCTGGCCCTGCACGATCATCGGGTTGATGATGTTGCCGCAGTCGTCGATGGCGACGAAGCGGCGGATCTTCACTTCACCGGTGCCGCGGTCGATGTCGACGACGCAGATGTAGCTGCCGAAGGGGAACGTCAAGTTCGGCGGATCGTAGTAGTGCGTCGCTTCCAGGCCCGCCTCCATCCCTTGCGGGTGGTTGGTGTACGCCGCGAAGGCGATCTCCTGGATGGTCTTCGACTTTTGAGGCGCGCCCTTGACCACGAACTTGCCGACCTCCCACTCGAGATCCTCCTCGGCGACCTCGAGCAGGTGCGCGGCGATCTTGCGCGCCTTGTCGCGGATCTTGCGCGCCGCCATCACCGCCGCCGCGCCCGCCGTCGGCGTCGAGCGGCTGGCGTAGGTGCCGAGGCCATACGGCGCGGTGTCCGTGTCGCCCTCCTCCACCTGGATCTGCGACGCCGGGATGCCCAGCTCCTCGGCGACGATCTGCGCGTAGGTCGTCTCGTGCCCCTGGCCCTGTGACTTGGTGCCGAAGCGCGCGATCGCCTTGCCCGTCGGGTGGATGCGGATCTCCGCCGAGTCGAACATCTTGATGCCCAGGATGTCGAACTGCTTCGACGGGCCGGCGCCGACGATCTCGACGAAGCTGCAGATGCCGATCCCCATCAACTCGCCCCGCGCGCGCTTCTCCGCCTGTTCCTTGCGCAGGTCGGCGTAGCCGATCATGTCCATCGCCTTTTTCAGCGCGCCCTGATAGTTGCCGCTGTCGTACTCCCAGCCGAGCAGCGACTTGTACGGGAACTCGTCGGCGCCGATGAAGTTCTTCATGCGCATCTCGGCGGGGTCGATCTTCATCTCGTACGCGAGCACGTCGACCATACGCTCGATGGCATGCACCGCCTCGGTGACGCGGAACGAGCAGCGATAGGCGACGCCGCCCGGCGGCTTGTT
>CAZNCQ010000659.1:0-1703 GCA_964571275.1 uncultured Myxococcales bacterium | reverse complement strand
CGTTCTTCACGATCCGTACGTGCTGATCGTTCGAGGTTTCGGCGCAAGAAAAGTTGAGAATCGACACAGTCAGGGGCAAAACCAGGGCGAGTACCGTGCTGCCAAGCGTCTTGCGGCGCATAGATCGTCCTCCTTGGACCTGTGGCCTCGGGGGCCGGTCCGAGCCGGAACTTAGACCCGCGACTAGTCCTTCAGCAAGGCCGAAGCGATGACCAAGCGCTGAATCTCGCTGGTTCCCTCGTAGATTTCCGTAATCTTTGCGTCACGGAAGTGCCGTTCGACAGGGAAGTCGGTCAGATATCCGTAGCCGCCGAACACCTGCACCGCCTCCTTGGCGGCGCGGTTGGCGACCTCGGAGGCGAACAGCTTGGCCATCGACGACTCGGTCGTGTGGCGCTGGCCAGCGTCCTTTTTCGCGGCGGCACGCCAGACCAGCAACCGAGCGGCGTCGATCTCCGTGCACATGTCGGCCAGCTTGAACTGGATCGCCTGGTGCTCGGCGATCGGCTGTCCGAACGTCTTGCGCTCGAGCGCGTAGCGAGTCGCGTCCTCGAACGCCGCGCGCGCAATGCCGACCGCCTGCGCGCCGATGCCGATGCGCCCGCCGTCGAGCGTGCGCATCGCGACCTTGAAGCCGTCGCCGGGCGCGCCCAGCAGCGCGTCGCCGGGCAGCGCGCAGTCGGTGAAGAAGATCTGCGACGACGGCGCGCCGCGAATGCCCATCTTGTCGTCGGCCGGCCCGAACTTGACGCCGGGCGTGTCGGCGGCCAGGACGTACGCCGAGATGCCGCGGTTGCCGCGCGCCGGATCGGTCATCGCGAAGACGACGATGACGTCGGCGACCGGTCCGTTGGTGATGAAGTTCTTTGTGCCGTTCAGAACCCAGCCGTCACCCGACGGTGACACGACCGCGGTCGTCTTCTGCGCAGCCGCGTCGGATCCGGCGTCGGGCTCGGACAGCGCGAAGCAACCGAGCTTCTTCCCCGAGGCCAGCTCGGGCAACCAGCGCTGCCGCTGCTCGTCGGTGCCGAAGTGCAGGATCGGATCGCACACCAGCGAGTTCTGCACCGACATGATCACGCCGGTCGATGCGCAGCCGCGCGAGATCTCCTCGACGGCCAGCGCGTAGCTGACGTTGTCCATGCCGGCGCCGCCCCAGCGCTCGGGCACCGCGACGCCCAGCATGCCGAGCTCACCGAGCTTGGCGACGATCTCGCGCGGAAACCTGTGCTCGCGATCGATCTGCGCCGCGACCTTCGCGATCTCGTTGACGGCCAGACCGCGCGCGGTGTCGCGAATCAGCTTCTGCTCGGGGGTCAGATCCAGGTCCATGGCCGTCCTATGTTAGCGGCGTTCGTGCGTCTTCGCGACCCCGGGCGCACGCGGGTGTTCTATTCGCCTTGAAACTTGGGCGGGCGCTTCTCGATGAAGGCCTTCATGCCCTCTTTCTGATCCGCGGTGGCGAACAGGCCCGCGAAGAGCTGGCGCTCCAGCTCGTGGGCCTCGGCGAGCGGCATGTCCGCGCCCAGGCGCATGGCCCGTTTGGCGTCGGCGATGGCCAGGGGCGCCTTGGCGGCGATGGTCTCCGCGACGGCACGCACCCGCGGCATCAGGTCAGCGGGCTCGACGACGGCGTTGCACAGGCCGATGCGCAGCGCCTCCGCCGCCGAGATGATCGCGCCGGTGTAGACCAGCTCGCGCGC
>CAZNCQ010000658.1:0-1715 GCA_964571275.1 uncultured Myxococcales bacterium | reverse complement strand
TGGACTGTCCGATCAGGTCTCGGCCCGCCAGCAACAGAGGAATGGCGCGCGCCTGGACCGGCGTCGGCGTGGCAAAGCCCAGCTCCGCCACCACCTGACACAGGGTGGGGGAAAGGCCAAGCGCGGCGAACCCTCCGTCAACTGCGGGAACACGCGCCGAGTGATGGGTCGTCATGGACCCTGATAGCAACCGCGCAGCGAAAGTCCACGTATTTACACCGCGCGGGATCGTCGCGCGCGCCGCACCATCAGGGAAAACGGGTACCTACCACCTGGCTCAGGTTCGATGCCGGAAACTTCAGGCTGCCCACGACGCCTCTTATGCAGCCGGTGAGCCCCAGAGTGGCCAAGCGGGCTCAGTCGCCCTTGCGCTGTCTCCGAAAGAGGGCGACGCAGGTATCGCAAACCTCCAACCCCGACGCCGTAGCCTCGTCCATCGTGCGGTACGCGGGCTCTCGGCTCGCGCCGCAGAACGCAGTGGGCGACGTGTTGACCTTCCGAGGCACCATCTCCGCTGTGCGGTTGCGTGGCGACTTCGTCTCCCGGAGATGAGCGAGTGACATGCCTTCAGGCTACTCGCCTGCGAACGAACGACACCGAATATCGTCTCGCGGCGACTGAATGGATGCGTTTAGCCGGGATCAGGGGTGCCGTCGAAGTAGTTCGCGGCGTCGACGGGGCGCGGCACGCGCTGCTGACTTCGATAAAACGCCTTCCTGCTGGCGCTCAGCCGGATCAGGCTGGCGTCGAGATCGTGCTCTTCGTACAGGTGCACCGGGAGGCAGTTTCCGTCGCAAAACGCGCAGTAGACAACGCTGTCGGGCCGCCGGTCGGTCGGCTCCAGATAGTCACCGTGTAGATAGTGTCGCAAGCGCAGCACGCTCGAGCAGACCCATTCTCATCGGTAGTTCGCGGACCTTCTTGATGGCGATGGCGCAGGTGCCCACGATTCTTCACTCTTCAGTTAGCACACAAGTCGCTCGCGCGACGTCGCATCTCGCTCGGCTTCAAGCAGATAGGTGGTGGAGGCGCCGGGAGTCGAATGTGGGTCCGGTCGGTTTCGCGGAGAATGTGGAGCGATGCGAAGCGTAGATTCTGGCGAAGAATCGGGGGTTTGCGGGGACGCGGGCGGAGTGACGAACGCGCCGGATGATGCGGGAACGTCGCGTGCGTGTAGCAAGGTGGCGAGCGCGCCGATGCGCCCGGAGCTGCTTCGGATCAGCCACGAAACCCCTGCCCCGCGCCAGCGCAATCTTTCGCCGGCAAATCCGAAGTGAAGGTATGACCTCCACGTTGCCCTCCAGCGCTCCCAGCGGTCTTCACCCCGGCCTTCGCCCCTATCAGCGCGCCGCGGTCGAGGCCGTGCTGGCGGCGCGCCGCGCCGGCAAGCGCCGGCTGCTCGTCCACTTGCCCACGGGCGCCGGCAAGACCGTGATCTTCTCACACCTGGCGCGGCTCGCGCGACGGCAGGTGCTGGTGCTCGCCCACCGTGAGGAGTTGCTGGCGCAGGCCCGCGACAAGCTGCAACGCGCGCTGGGCGGCCTGGCCGGCGCCCCCGTGGTAGCCATCGAGCGCGGCGAGCTGCGCGCTCCGCCTGACGCCCGCGTGCTGGTCTGCTCGATCCGCTCGCTGCACGAGGAGCGCCTGGCAAAGGTGCTGCGCGGGCGAGACGTGGGACTGATCGTCTACGACGAGTGCCACCACGCGGCCGCCGA
>CAZNCQ010000657.1:0-1715 GCA_964571275.1 uncultured Myxococcales bacterium | reverse complement strand
AGCGCGGCCCGAGTTCGTGTACTGACGTGAGCGTCGAGCGCGCGTCGCGTGGTGCCGCGAGCCCGGTCGGGCCACGCGAGCTCGAGCGTTTCCTCGGCTCCTTGCCCTTTCTGGGCTCGCTGTCCGCGTCGCACGAGCAGCTCGAGGCGGGACAGTCCGTCGAGCTCGTGCTGGTCTACCGGGTGGGCAGCGCGGGGCTGGCCGACAGCGGTCGCCTCAAGGTCACGTACAAGTTCTACTCGGACTGGGGCGAGCCGCAGACTCACGATCCGCGTGGCGCGAACTACCTGACGGCCCGCGTCCGCTTGCGGCCCACGTTCCCGGGCGAAAGCGAAGCAACCGTCCAGCGCCTCGACGTGAAGTTCGATCGCAAGGGCCACGAGCGCCCCTATCAAAAAGCGATCATCGTCGATGTCGTCGACGGCTACCTGCGCCCCGGGGACGAGATCGAGATCCGCCTCGGTGATCGCGCGGCCGGTGGACCGGGCACGCGGGCGCAGACCTTCGTCGAGGACGCGTTCAAGATGCGCGCCTACGTCGACTTGACCGGGACGTCCCGCCTCGCGGCCGTGCCCGGCGAGGTGCGCCTGGCCGTGGTAGCGGGTGCTCCTGAGCACCTGCAGGTCATCACACCCCGGTTGGTAACGCGCGGCGAACCCGCCCCGATCGTGGCGCGGCTCGACGATGCCTGGGGCAATCCGTGCCCCAATCCAGGCGGGCGCGCGACGTTCGTCGTGCGACGTGCGGGAAGCGCGGACGCGGTGGCGCGGCAAGCAGTCTCCTGGACGGCCGACGAGCGCTCAGCCTGCGCCACGTTCACGGTCGACGAGGCTGGCGACTATCGCGTCGATGTCCAGGTCGTGGGTGCGGGCCGCGTCTGGAATGCCGTCGCCCCGATCGCCGTCGCCATGGCTCTGCCTGCGCGCGCGCCGCGCGCCTACTTCGCCGATCTCCACGTGCATGCGCACGACACCGTGGGGACCAACTCGACGTCCGCGAACCTGCGCTTCGCCCGCGACCTCGCTCGATTGGACATCCTCGGATATACCGTCAACGACTTCCAGATCACCGACGGCGACTGGACATCGGCGTTGGCCGACCTGCGCGCGTTTCACCAGGACGGCCGGTTCGTCTGTTTCCCCGGCACCGAGTGGTGCGGCAACAGCGCCGCGGGCGGTGACCACAACGTCGTGTTCCTCGACGACGAAGACGTACGCTTTCCGCGCGATGCCGCCGGCGGCCCGCTGCGTTCGTTCGAATGGCACGAGCACATGCGGGCGGGCGCCACGCCCGTGCCCGGCCGGTGGCCGCTCTCTCGCCTCTACGACGCGTATGAGGACGCGCCCGAGCGCTTTCTGATGATCCCTCACGTGGGCGGGCGGCGCGCGATCCTCGACTGGCATCATCCCGATCTGGAGCGGCTGGTCGAGATCGCCTCGTCCTGGGGGCACTTCGACTGGCTGTACCGTGAGGCGCTGGCGCGCGGCTATCGCCTGGGCGCCAGCGCCTCCGGAGACGAGCATCGCGGTCGGCCTGGTGGTGGCGCCCCTGGCGCTTCCATCTTTGGCGTTCGCGGTGGATTGACGGGCGTGCTCGCGCCCGCGCTCACCCGCCGCGACGTTGGCGAGGCGCTCCGGAGCCGGCACACCTGGGCCACCACCGGCGAGCGGAACGTCGCCCTCTTGAGCTGCGGCGAGCACGTTCAGGGCGACGAG
>CAZNCQ010000656.1:0-1719 GCA_964571275.1 uncultured Myxococcales bacterium | reverse complement strand
GGCCAGCGGTAGCGCTCGAGCGCGCGCAGCGCCTCGGCGCCGAAGCGCTGCACCGGCGACTGCGGGTACTTCGCGCGCACAGCCGCGAAGAAGTGCTCGAGCAGCTCGCGCAAGTCGTCGCGGCGATCGCGCAGCGCCGGAATGACGATCGACACCACGTCCAGGCGGTAGAGCAGGTCTTCGCGAAACCGCCCGTCGCGCACCAGCTGCGGCAGGTTCTGGTGAGTCGCGGCGATGATGCGCACGTCGACCTCGCGCTCGCGCACGGCGCCGACCGCGCGCACGGTGCCGCTCTCGAGCACGTGCAGCAGCTTGGCCTGGAGCGCCGGCGTCATCTCACCGATCTCGTCGAGGAACATCGTGCCGCCGTCGGCCTCGGCGAACAGCCCCGCGCGATCGGCGGCGGCGCCGGTGAAGGCGCCCTTGAGGTAGCCGAAGAGCTCGCTCTCGAGCAGCGTCTCGGGCAGCGCCGCGCAGTTGACCGTGACGAACGGACGCTCGGCGCGGCGGCTCTCGACGTGCAGCGCGCGCGCCACCAGCCCCTTGCCCGTGCCGGTCTCGCCGAGGACAATCACCGGCGCGGGCGCGTCCGCGACGCGGCGGATGCGCTCGCGCACCGCCTGGATCGCGGGGCTATGCCCGATGATGCCCGACTTCGACAGCTGCGCGCGCAGCGCGGTCTTGAGCGCCACCGCCTCGCGCCGCACGCGCACCTCGTCGAGCGCGCGCCCGAGGAAGATCGCCAGCTCGTCCTGCTTGAACGGCTTGGTCAAGTAGTGATACGCGCCCTGGCGGATCGATTCGATGGCGGTGTCGATCGCGCTGTAGGCGGTCATGACGATCACCGGCCGATCGGCGTCCAGGCGGCGCGACGCCGCCAGCAGCCCGAGGCCGTCGACCTTGGGCATGCGCAAGTCGGTGACGATGGCGTCGTAGCGCTCGGTCGTCGAAGACAGCCGCTCGAGGGCCTCGGCGCCCGACGCCAGCGGGACGGCGTCGTAGCCGCGATCGGCGAGCCCGTCCGCGACGGTGCGCGCCATCTCCAGATTGTCGTCGACCACCAGGATGCGCGAGCGTTTGCTAGGCATTCGCGCCGGCCTCCACCGGCGGCAGGCGGATCGCGGCGCGCGTGCCGCGCGGCTCGCCGCGCGTGAAGACCAGCCGCCCGCGGTGGTTGGCGACGATCTCCTGCGCGATCGCGAGACCGAGGCCGGTGCCACCCTCGCGCGCCTTGGTGGTGAAGAACGGCTCGAGAGCGCGGCCGACGTCGCCCGGCGAGATCCCCGCGCCTGAATCTTCGACCAGGATCTCGATCTCGGCGTCGTCGCGGCGCCCGCGGATCGTCACGTCGCCGCCCGCGCGGCAGGCGTCGCACGCGTTCAGCAGCAGGTTGACCACGGCGTGTTCGAGCAGCCGCGGATCGCCGATGACCGCGGGTAGCTCGGCGTCGATCTCCTGGCGCAGCGCGACGCCCGCCTTCGTGAAGCGGTGCTCGACCAGCGCGACCGCGTTCTCGATCACCTCGCGCGGATCGATGCGCTCGCTCGCGGGCGCCTCGCCGCGCGCCAGGCCGAGCAGGCCGCGGATCACCTGGCTGATGCGGTCGGTCTGCGACAGGATCGCGTTCACGCCGGCCGACAGCCGCTCGTCGGACGCGACGCGCGCCCGCATCTGCTCGGCGCGCGCCGCGATCACGCCCAGCGGCGTCGAGATCTCGTG
>CAZNCQ010000655.1:0-1720 GCA_964571275.1 uncultured Myxococcales bacterium | reverse complement strand
TCAAGCTGACGACGGCGCAGTACCTGACCCCGGGCGACATCTCGATCCAGGGCGTCGGCGTGATCCCCGACATCGAGACCGACCCGATGCTCGTGCAGAAGGACGGCGACCGGTCGTGGATCCGACTTCAGCCCTCGAGCCACAAGCGGCGCGAGGCTGACTACGAGTGGCACCTCGAGCACCCGAGCGCGCGCCGGGGCGAGAAGCCGATGGAGACCGTGTCGTACCTGTTCATGCCCAAGACCAACGATCGAAAGGCGCACACGGACGACGATGACGATCCCGGCGCCGACCCCGACACCGACGCGGAGCCGGATGACGACGCCGACACCAAGAACGACTTCCTGATGGACTTCGCGCGCGACTTCCTGGCGCAGGCCAAGACCCTTCACAGCCGCGAGGCGGTGAGCGCGTCCAAGGCCTTCCTGGACAAGGTGCGCGCCAGCGAGGACAAGAAGCTGAGCGCGGCGCTGGAGAAGCAGGGCGTCGACTGGACCGCAGGCGCGGCGACGGGACCGCTGGCGCAGCTGCAGCTGTCGCTGCAGTCGATGTCCGGCGACGCGAAGATCCCGGCCGGCGCCACGGCCAAGGTGCGCGGCGTGGTCAAGAACGTGGGCACGACGCCGGCCTATCGCGTGCGCGCGGTGCTGGAGAGCGACAACCCGATCTTCGACGAGAACGAGATGGTGTTCGGCAAGATCGCGCCCGGCGAGTCGAAGTCGTACGAGCTGTCGGTGAAGGTGCCGACCTCGTCGTTCACACGCACGGACGTGCTCAAGGGCACATTATTCAGCCAGCGCGGCAGCGCCAAGGGCAACGCCGAGATGGTGCTGAACATCGAGGGCAAGGCGCGCCCGATGTTCGCCTACAACTATCAGACGATCGACGACCAGAAGGGCAGCAACCACGACGGGCTGGTCCAGCGCGGCGAGCAGGTGCGCACCCTGGTGACCGTCAAGAACATCGGCGCGGGCAAATCGCCCCACACCGAAGCGGTGCTGCGCAACGGGTCCGGGCAGGAGGGGATCCTGATCAGCGCCGGCCGCTTCGAGGCGAAGGATCTGGGACCGGGCGAGACCAAGACGTTCTCGTTCGTGTACGAGGTGCGGCCCGATTACGTCGGCGACGATTACCAGCTGGAGATGGCGGTCGGCGACACCACGCTGGGCGAGTCGGTGACCGACAAGATCAAGGTCAAGATTGCGCCACCCGGCCCCGCGCCCGACCCCATGACCGGCAACGTCACGGTCACGCGCGAGGACGCGCCGCTGCACGAGGCCGCGGGCGACAGCGCGCTCGTGATCGGCCGCGCGCCCAAGGGGACCGCGTTCAAGGCGACGGGCAAGCTGGGCGCGTTCACGCGCGTCGAGCTCGACACCGGTCACTCGGCGTTCATGGCCTCGGCCGATCTGAAGTCGGGCGGAACGCCCCACGGCGCGATGAAGCCGGAGTGGCAGGTGACGCCGCCGATCCTCACGGTGAACGCGCCGACAGTGTCGACCAGTGACACGGTCCACATCACCGGCCACGTCACCGACGAGCACCTGGTGCGCGACGTCTACGTCCGGGTGTGGAACCGCAACGCCAAGATCCCCGTGAAGAAGGCCTTTTACCAGCCGAACCGCTTGACCGGCGACCGAACGAAGATGGACTTCGAGGCCGACATCCCGCTGTGGACCGGCAGCAACCTGGTGCAGGTCTTCGCGCGCGAGTCGAACGA
>CAZNCQ010000654.1:0-1733 GCA_964571275.1 uncultured Myxococcales bacterium | reverse complement strand
TCGTGCGCGTTGCCGCCGCCGGCCAGCGTGTGCAGGAACCGCTTGCGCGCGCGCCCGCGCGCGGGCATGTCGACGAAGCCGCGCGCCACCTGCGCGCCGTCGATCTTCAGCGTCACGCCGATGTGCGCCGCCGGCAGGTCGGAGAAGTTGGCGATCTCGGCGACGACGGCGACGCCGAGGGGGCCGGCCTCCGGCGCGGGCTCGGCCGCGAGGTCGACCACGGCCCGGTTGGTCCAGGGCGCGCCGCCGCTGACGTCGAGGATCACGACCTCGAACGGCGGGCGCCCCGAGCTGGTCTCGGGCAGCCCGGTGCCGTTCTCCCAGCCCGCGGCCTGCAGATCGGTGATCAAATAGATGATGCGCTCCGGGCGCATCGACGTGGCCAGGATCTGCGCCGCCTTGCGGATCGCCGACGATAGATCGCCCCGTCGAGCCGAGCAGGTCGCGGCGTCGACGGCGGCGAGCAGCCGGCTGCGATCGCTCGACGGCTCGGCGATCGGCGTCGGCGTTCCTTCGGATGCGAGCACCAGCGCGGCGTCTGACTCGGGAGACAGGTGCTCGATCAGCGTCCTGGCCTGCTCGCGCGCCCGCTCGAACAGCGGGTCGCCACCCGACTCGCCGGCGCTGCGGCGCAGGCTGGCCGAATCGTCGAGCACGATCACGGCGCTCTGCGGCCGCGTGGTCGCCGCCGGCAGGTCGGAGCGGATCTCGGCGAAGGGCTTCGCGAACACCAGCGGCAGCGAAGCGGCGATCGCCGTGCGCAGCAGCAGCAGCAGGATCTCGCGCAGGTGGCGGCGCGCCGACACCTTGCGTTCCGCGCGCAAGAGCAGCTCCATCGCCGCGAAGCGCACCGGGTTCGCGCGCCGCTTGCCGATGCGGTGGATCAGCCAGGGCAGGATCGCGGCGGCGAGGCCGAGCAGCAGCGAGGGGGCGAGGAACTGCATGCGTGCCGTCTAGCGCCGCGCCCGCTGGCGGCCAAAGAGGAACGACCGCAGCACGTGCGCCGGGGGCAGGTCGGTGGTGGCGAAGATGTACTCGACGCGCGCCTCGAGGCAGTAGAGGCGCCAGCGCTCGCGCAGCGCCAGCGATTCACGCCGGAACGACACCGCGAGATCGCGCGGGTCGCACAGCAACCGGCGCTCGTCGTCGGGCTCCATGCCCTCGAACTGGGTGAGATCGTCGTAGGGCAGCTCGACCTCGTCGGGGTCGAGCAGGTGGAAGAGCACGACGTCGTGGCCGCGCGAGCGCAGCTGGCGCAGCCGATCGCGCAGGTCTTCGGGCGCGTCGAGCAGGTCGGCCATCAGGATGATCAGGCTGCGCCGATCGCAGAGCTCGCCCACGTAGGCGAGCGCGCGCCCCGGCTGCGTACGGCCCGCGGCGTAGGCGCCCTCGAGCGCGAGCAGGAGGTCGCGCACGTGCCCGCCGCGCGTGCGCGGCGGCAGGTACTGGCGCGTCTTCTCGTCGAACAGCACCAGGCCCGACGGGTCGCCTTGCTGCGCGAGCAGGTAGCCGAGCGCCGCCGCCAGGTAGGTCGCGTATTCGAGCTTGGACAGGCCGCGCCGCCGGTAGCCCATCGACGCCGACGCGTCGACGAGCAGGAACGTGCGCATCTCGGTCTCGTCCTCGAAGCGCTTGATGTAGTAGCGGCCGACGCGCCCGACCGCCTTCCAGTCGATGTGGCGCACGTCGTCGCCGGGCGCGTACTCCTTGTGCTCGGCGAACTCGATCGACGT
>CAZNCQ010000653.1:0-1735 GCA_964571275.1 uncultured Myxococcales bacterium | reverse complement strand
TACTTCGAGCCGCTCACGCGCGAGGACGTGCTCGAGATCCTCGACGTCGAGAAGCCCGAGGGCGTGATCGTGCAGTTCGGCGGCCAGACGCCCCTGCGGCTCGCGGTGCCGTTGATGCACGCGGGCGTGAAGGTGCTGGGCACCAGCGCCGACGCCATCGACCGCGCCGAGGACCGCCAGCGCTTCGGCGAGCTCCTGCGCAAGCTCGACCTGCGCGCGCCGGCCTGGGGCACGGCCAACGGCCTCGAGGAGGCGCGCCAGATCGCCGACCGCATCGGCTACCCGGTGATGGTGCGCCCGTCGTACGTGCTCGGCGGCCGCGCGATGGAGATCGTGCACGACCCGTCGGGGCTGGAGCACTTCGTGTTCACGGCGATGGAGGCCTCGCGCCGCGAGAGCCTGTCCTCGCGCGCGGGCGAGAAGGACGCGCCGATCCTCATCGACCAGTTCCTGCCCGACGCGATCGAGATCGACGTCGACGTCGTCGCCGACGGCACCGACCAGGTGATCGGCGGCGTCATGGAGCACATCGAAGAGGCGGGCGTGCACTCGGGCGACTCGGCGTGCAGCCTGCCGCCGTTCTCGCTGCCGCCCGAAACCGTCGAGGCGGTCAAGGCGCAGGCGCGCGCTCTCGCGAAGGAGCTGGGCGTGCGCGGCCTGATGAACGTCCAGTTCGCGGTGCCGCGCGACGGGCGCGGCATCTTCATCCTCGAGGTCAACCCGCGCGCGTCGCGCACGGTGCCGTTCGTGTCGAAGGTGACCGGCGTGCCGCTGGCGAAGATCGCGGCGCGCATCGCCGTCGGCAAGACGCTGAAGGAGATGAAGGTCAAGGAGGTCACGCCGACCCACGTCGCGGTCAAGGAGGCGGTGTTCCCGTTCTTGAAGTTCGCGGGCGTCGACACGATCCTGGGCCCGGAGATGCGCTCGACCGGCGAGGTCATGGGCATCGACAAGACCTTCGCGGCCGCCTTCGGCAAGAGCCAGATCGGCGCCGGCACGAAGCTGCCGATGTCGGGGCGCGTGTTCCTGTCGCTGCAGACCACGGACAAGCCGGGCTCGGTCGCGGTGGCCGAGGGACTGCGCAAGCTCGGCTACCAGCTGTGCGCCACGGGCGGGACGCAAGAGTTCCTGACCAAGGCCGGCATCGAGGTCGAGCGCGTGAACAAGGTGCGCGAGGGGCGGCCGCACATCGTCGACCGGATCCTCGACGGTGACATCCAGCTGGTCGTCAACACGACGGCGGGTGCGCAGGCCATCAAGGATTCGTTCCCGATCCGGCGCACGGCGCTCATGCGCGGCGTCCCCTACTACACCACGCTGTCAGCGGCGCGCGCCGCGGTGGCCGCGCTCGGCGAGCTGCGCGCGGGACGCATGGGAGTACGATCGCTGCAGGAGTACCAGAATGGCTAAATTCCCCATGACCCCGCGCGGGCAGCAGGCGCTGCGCGACGAGCTCAAGCACCTGCGCGAGGTCGAGCGCCCCAAGAACGTGCAGGACATCGAGGAGGCGCGCGCGCACGGCGACCTGCGCGAGAACGCCGAGTACCACGCCGCGAAAGAGAAGCAGGGCTTCATCGAGGGGCGCTCGCGCGAGATCGACTCGGTGCTGGCGCAGGCCGAGGTGATCGATCCCGCCAAGCTTTCGGGCACGCGCGTGGTGTTCGGCGCGACGGTCAAGCTGACCGATACCGACAGCGGCGACGAGACGACCTACACGATCGTCGGCGACTACGAG
>CAZNCQ010000652.1:0-1752 GCA_964571275.1 uncultured Myxococcales bacterium | reverse complement strand
ACGCCTCGACGCTCGACATCGTCAAGGGCATCCGCGCCAAGCTCGAGGTGCTCCGTTCGCAGCTCCCGCCCAACCTCAAGATCACACCCCTCGCCGATCAGTCGGTCTTCGTGCGCGGCTCTATCAGTGGCGTCGTGCGCGAGGCGGTGATCGCCGCGTGCCTCACGGCGATCATGATCCTCATTTTCCTGGGCAGCTGGCGCAACACCCTCATCATCGCCGTCTCGATCCCGCTCGCGATCCTGTCGTCGCTGCTCGCGCTCAGCGCCCTCGGCGAGACCATCAACATCATGACGCTGGGGGGCCTGGCCCTCGCCGTCGGCATCCTCGTCGACGACGCGACCGTCGAGGTCGAGAACATCAATCGCAACGTCGCCCAGGGGAAGGCCATCGAGAAGGCCATCCTCGACGGCGCCGCGCAGATCGCCGTCCCGGCCCTCGTGTCGACGATCTCGATCTGCATCGTCTTCGTGCCGATGTTCTTCCTCAGCGGCGTCGCCAGATACCTCTTCGTCCCGCTCGCCGAGGCCGTCTGCTTCGCCATGCTGGCGTCGTACATCCTGTCGCGGACGGTCGTCCCCACCATGGCCAAGTATCTGCTGCGCGGTCACGAGCAGGACGTGCAGGCCCAGAAGGAGACGAGCCGCAACGTGTTCATACGTTTCCAGCTGGGGTTCGAGCGCGTCTTCGAGAGGTTCCGCAGCGGATATCGCCGCTTGCTCGAGCTCTGCGTCGGCCATCCGGCGATCTTCTTGATCTCGTTCCTGGGCTTCGCGCTGTTGTCGGCGGGCGTGTTGTTTCCGTTCCTCGGGCGGGACTTCTTTCCTTCCGTCGACAGCGGTCAGTTCAAGATCCACGTCCGCGCGCGCACGGGGACGCGGATCGAGGACGTCGCTGCCCTCTGCGACGAGATCGACCGGGCCTTCCGCGAGGTCATTCCCAAGAACGAGCTCGTCTCGATCATCGACAACATCGGCCTGCCGTACAGCGGTATCAATCTGACGTACTCGAACGCGGCGCCCATCGGGCCGGCCGACGCCGACATTCAGGTCTCGCTCGCGCCCAAACACCATCCCACGGATGACTACGTGCAGCGCTTCCGGACCTTGCTCAAGCACCGGTTCCCGAGCGTGACCTTCTACCAGCTGCCAGTCGACATGGTGACGCAGATCCTGAACTTCGGTTTGCCCGCGCCCATCGATATCCAGATCGTGGGGCCGAACCTCCAGGGGAACCGCGCCTTCGCCGAGCGGCTGCTCGACAGGGTCAAGCACGTCGCGGGGACGGCTGATCTTCGCATCCAGCAACCCTTCGACAATCCCCAGCTCATGATCGACGTCGACCGCACGAAGGCCCTGCAGCTCGGCTTCCAACAGCGGGACGTCGCGACGAGCTTGCTCACGGCGACGAGCGGCAGCTTCCAGACCTCGCCCAGCTTCTGGCTCGACCCCAAGAACGAAGTCAGCTACAGCGTCGCCGTACAGTCGCCTCAGTACGCCCTCGACTCGCTCCAGGACCTCGAGAACGTGTCGCTCACGTCGGCCACGGCGGCGCCGGGCGCCGGCGCGATCGGAGCCTTCGTTCAAAGCGGCGCGCAAAGCGGCGCGCAAGGCGGCGCGCGGGGCGGACCCCCCGTTCAGATTCTGGGTAACGTCGCCGCCATCAAGCGCGGTGCCGCGTTCGGCACGGTGACCCACTACAACATCGCGCCCGTGCTCGACATCTACGGCAACGCCGTCAACACCGACCTCG
>CAZNCQ010000651.1:0-1763 GCA_964571275.1 uncultured Myxococcales bacterium | reverse complement strand
AGCACGATGTCGGTCACGTCCTCGACGACGTCGGGGATGGTCGTGAACTCGTGCAGCGCGCCCTCGATCTTGATCGCGGTGATCGCCGAGCCCTGCAGCGACGACAGCAGGATGCGTCGCAGGCTGTTGCCGATCGTGGTCCCGAAGCCGCGCTCGAGCGGCTCGCAGGTGAACTTGCCGTACATCGGCGTCAGCGAATCGATCTCGACCTCGAGCTTGCGGGGCCGGATCAGATCGCGCCAGTTGCGCGTGACGTAGGCACTTTGTCCGCCGGTCGATGTGTGCGTGCTAGCCATTGCCATTGCGGTCTCCTATCAATCCAAAACAGGTCGCCATTCGCCGTTGAAATGGGGCGCTGGTCAAAAAACCAACTATCTCGAGTAGAGCTCGACGATGAGCTGCTCGCGGATCGGCAGGGTCAAATCCTCGCGCGACGGCAAGCTGGTGAGCCGCCCCTTGAACGCGTCCTTGTCGAGCTCGAGCCATTTGGGAACGCCGCGGCGATCGACGGCGCCCAGGCTCTCGAGGACGCGCGTGACCTTCTTCGAGCCTTCCTTCACGTCGACGATGTCGTTGGCGCGGCACAGGAATGAAGGAATGTTCACCTTGTGCCCGTTCACACGGAAGTGGCCGTGGCGCACCAGCTGGCGCGCTTCCGCGTGGTCCGACGCGAAGCCGAGGCGGTAGACGACGTTGTCCAGGCGGCGCTCGAGCAGCTGCAGCAAGTTCTCGCCGGCGACGCCCTTCATGCGGATCGCCTTGTGGTAGTAGCCGCGGAACTGGCGCTCGGCGAGACCATAGATGCGCTTGACCTTCTGCTTCTCGCGCAGCTGCGAACCGTAGTTCGAGATCTTGCGGCGGCGCGCCTGGCCGTGCTGGCCGGGGGCGTACGCGCGGCGCTCGTACCCGCACTTGTCGGTGTAGCAGCGGTCCCCCTTGAGGAACAGCTTCATGTCTTCACGCCGGCACAACCGGCACACGGGACCTGAGTAATTAGCCATCTGAGTGAGGGTTCCTTATCAAACGCGGCGCCGCTTGGGCGGGCGACAGCCGTTGTGCGGGATGGGGGTGAGGTCGCGGATCAGCGTGATCTTGAAGCCAGTCGAGGCGAGCGCGCGCAGCGCCGACTCACGGCCCGACCCCGGACCCTTGACGTACACGCTCAGCGACTTCATGCCGTGCTCCATCGCCTTGTGGCCCGCGTCCTCGGCGGCCAGCTGGGCGGCGAACGGCGTCGACTTGCGTGAGCCCTTGAAGCCCTTCACCCCGGACGACGACCAGGCGACGACGTTCCCGGACACGTCGGTGATCGTCACGATCGTGTTGTTGAACGACGCGGTGATGTGGGCGATGCCGCTCTGGATGTTCTTTCGAACCTTCTTGGCCTTCGGCTTCGCCTTGGGCTTGTTCTCGGTAGGGGTCGTCGACATTTGTTCCTTTTACCTGCTGGCCTGTCCCTGCTTACGAAGAGCGCCGGCTCAGGCGCCGGTCTCGGTCTTGCGCTTGATCATCTGCCCCTTGCGCGGGCCCTTGCGCGTACGCGCGTTGGTGTGCGTCCGCTGGCCGCGCACCGGCAGGCTCTTGCGGTGGCGCAGGCCGCGGTGGCAGCCGAGGTCCATGAGCCGCTTCACGTTCATCGAGACCTCGCGCCGAAGATCGCCCTCGACCTTCAGCTGCGTGCCTTCGATCACCTCGCGGATGCGGCGCGTCTCGTTGTCGTCCAGGTCGTCGGTGCGCTTGTCGAGCGACACCTCGGCGGCCTT
>CAZNCQ010000650.1:0-1765 GCA_964571275.1 uncultured Myxococcales bacterium | reverse complement strand
CGCAGGCCTGCGTCGAGCAGCCGGCGCTGGTGCACCAGCTGTCGAGCGGCGATCTCAACCCGCTGCGCATGAACCGCGTGGTGACCCTGACCGGGCTCTACAAGCGCAAGCGCTTCCAGGACAAGGAGACCGGCAACCGCTTCATCAACGAGCTGGCGGCGCGCATGGAGTTCCGTCCGGTGTCGCAGGACGAGTACGACGCCTGGTCGCTGCCGCTCGTGAACCGCGTCGCGCAGAAGGCGTCGACGGCGCTGGCGCGCATCCGCCCGCGCTGGGGCGGCGGCCGCTTCACCGAGGTGATCGATCGCCTCAAGAAGAACGTCGACGAGGTCAATCGCGTCACCGACGAGGCGCAGAAGAACATCGAGCTCTTCCGCCCGTTCATCCTCGACAACCAGTACGTGTTCCGCGCCGATCACATCCGCGCGCTGCGCGACCGCTTCACCGCCGACGACCAGAACCGGCTACGCTGGGGGCCCGAAGCGATCGACTGGTACGACTACTGGATGAATATCCACTTCCCCGGCTTGCAGCGCTGGGTGCTGCCCGAGCTCGACGAGACCTACGCCGCGCGCCCGAAGCAGATCTACAGCTACCACGATCTGCTGGAGCTGTTCGACACCACGACCAAGCTGCACGCGACGCGCGTCGCGCTGCGCATCGAGCGCGGCAAGCGCGAGGAGATCTACACCTACGCCGACCTGCAAGAACTGGCGAGCCGCGTGGGCGGCTTCCTGGTCGGCGAGTCGGTGACGGCGGGCGACCGCGTGATCCTGTACGCCAAGAACGCGCCCGAGTGGGCCATGGCCTACTTCGGCATCATCAAGTCCGGCGCCACCGCGGTGCCGATCGGCTTCGAGTCCTCGGTGGCCGAGCTCTGCAACATCGCGCGCGCGTCGTCGGCGACCGGCATCCTCATCGACGACAGCCTCTGGGAGAAGCGCAGCACGCTCTCGCGCGCGCTCAACGAGGCGGGGCTCGGCACCAAGGTGTGGCCGTTTCACCAGGTGTTCGAGCTGCCGGATCTCGACGTCGAGCAGGAGCGCGCGAAGGCGCTGCACCGCAAGCTCAGCCCCGACTCGGTCGCGTCGCTGCTATTCACGTCGGGCACGACCGGCAAGCCCAAGGGGGTGATGCTGAGTCACCGCAACCTCACCTTCATGGTGTCCGAGCTGTCCAAGGTGTTCGAGTTCGGCGTGAACGACGGCATGCTGTCGTTGTTGCCGCTGCACCACACCTTCGAGTTCTCACCCGGGCTCCTGGTGCCGCTGGCTCACGGCGCGCAGATCACCTACGTGACCGAGCTGACCGGCGACGCGATCGCCGCGGCGTTGAAGAAGGGGCACGTCACCGCGATCGTCGGCGTGCCCGCGCTCTGGGAGCTGATGAAGCGGCGCGTGCTGCAGAAGTTCTCCGAGAAATCGCCGATCATCGACGTCGCCATGCGTGGTCTCATCGCCGCGAACTACGAGCTGCGGTCGCGCACCCAGCTCGACCTTGGCATGCTGTTCTTTCTTCCCATCCACGAGGGCTTCGGCGGGCGGATCCGGTACTTGATCAGCGGCGGATCGGCTTTGCCGGCCGACGTCCTCAAGACGTTCTACGGCATGGGCTTCTCGTTCTTCGAGGGCTACGGCCTGACCGAGACCGCGCCGGTGCTGACCGTGACCTCGCCCAAGGAGAAGCCGATCCCCGGTTCGGTGGGACGGCCGTTGCCGGGCCTGGAGGTGAAGATCGCATCGCCCGACGGCAGCGGCGTCGGCGA
>CAZNCQ010000649.1:0-1772 GCA_964571275.1 uncultured Myxococcales bacterium | reverse complement strand
GCTCGAGGAGAAGTACTCGAAGAAGAAGGCGCTGCTCGACTCGAACCACAAGGCGTTGCGCGCCGGCTACAACTACGCGCTCGAGCACCTCGACTGCCCGCTGCCGATCCGCCTCGAGAAGATGAACGCGACCGGCGACAAGATCCTGATCGACGGCAACACGGCGACCGCGCTCGGCTGCGTGTACGCGGGCGCGACCGTCGCCGCGTGGTACCCGATCACGCCGTCGACGTCGGTCATGGACGCGTTCAAGCAGTTCTGCCACGACTACCGGCGCGACAAGGAGACGGGCAAGAACAATTACTGCATCCTGCAAGCGGAGGACGAGCTGTCGGCGATCGGCATGGTGATCGGCGCCAGCTGGAACGGCGCGCGGGCGTTCACGTCGACGTCGGGGCCGGGTATCTCGCTCATGAGCGAGCTCATCGGCCTCGCGTACTACGCCGAGATCCCGGCGGTGCTCGTCGACGTGCAGCGCACCGGACCGTCGACCGGCATGCCGACGCGCACGCAGCAGGGCGACATCCTGGCCTGCGCCTACGCGTCGCACGGCGACACCAAGCACATCCTGCTGTTCCCTGGCAGCCCCGACGAGTGCTTCCACTTCGCCGTGGCGTCGTTCGATCTCGCCGAGCGCTTCCAGACGCCGGTGTTCATGCTGTCGGATCTCGACATCGGCATGAACGACTGGGTCTGCCCGCGCCTGCACTGGGACGACAGCTATCGCCCGAACCGCGGGCGCGTGCTCAGCGCCGCGGAGCTCGAGGCGATGCCCAAGTTCTTCCGCTACTCGCCGGAGGACGCCGACCACGTCGCGGCGCGCACGTTGCCAGGCGTGCATTCCAAGGGCGCGTTCTTCACGCGCGGATCGGGCCACAACAAGCTCGGCGGCTACACCGAGATCCCCGATGAGTACCAGGACGTCATGGACCGCCTGGCGCGCAAGCACAAGGCGGCGGCCAAGGCGGTGCCGGCGCCGATCATCCGCAAGCAGGCCGACGCGACCTTCGGCATCGTCAGCGTGGGCGGCTGCGACCTCGCCGTGCGCGAGGCGGTCGAGACGCTCGCCGAGCGCGGCATCATCGCCGACTTCATGCGCGTGCGCGCCTTCCCATTCGACGACACCGTCGAGGCGTTCCTGCGAGCGTACGACCGCATCTATGTCGTCGAGCAGAACCGCGACGCGCAGCTGCGCACGCTGCTGACCATGGAGACCAACGTGCCCGGTATCAAGGAGAAGCTGCGCCCCGTGCTGGTCTACGGGGGCTTTCCACTGTCGGCGCGGCACGTGCTGGACGGCGTCGCCGCCGAGACCGAGCGCAGCGTCGGCAGCGGCCCGGTGCGCGCGGTCAGACACGAAGGTTAGGGAGAGAAAGGTCAGGGCAAAATGGCGTCGATCAAGAAACCAGCGGTCGTTCACCCCCACCTGAAGCCGAACAACATCGGCCTGACCATGCGCGACTACGAGGGGGCCATGTCGACCCTGTGTGCGGGGTGCGGGCACGACTCGGTGACCGCGGCGATCGTGCGCGCGTTCTACGAGCTGGACACGCCGCCGCACCTGATCGCCAAGCTGTCGGGTATCGGCTGCTCGTCGAAGACGCCGACCTACTTCGTCAGCGGCGCGCACGGCTTCAACTCGGCGCACGGCCGCATGCCGTCGATCGCCACCGGCGCCAACGCGGCCAACCGCGACCTCACGTACATCGGCATCTCCGGCGACGGCGACTCGCTGTCGATCGGCCTCGGGCAGCTGTGCCACGCGATCCGGC
>CAZNCQ010000648.1:0-1779 GCA_964571275.1 uncultured Myxococcales bacterium | reverse complement strand
ATCACCCAGCGGTAGTGACCGATTACGCTTTCACGCGTTTCGTCGTTCATGGCATTGCCTCGTCGAAAAGGGCCGCGCGGCGCACGGCGAATGTGCATACAATTGATTCCGTGGGACGGGCCCCGGCTCTAGCGCGCGATCCCGTGTTTCTCCTGCTGGTGTTCTGCGGGGGCGGACTGTCGATCTGTCTTTCGGGCTGCGCCGACAGCATCCTCCATCCGTTCCGACCGATATACACCGACGGCGGGACGGGCGGTACAGGAGATCCGGACGCGGGCCCCGATGTCGAGCCTGTCTCCTGTCCGACGAAGTTGGTCGGCTACGGAACTCTCGACGGCGGGACGACCGGCGGAGGCGACGGGCCGACGTATACCGTCGACGCCCTCGCGCAGCTGAAGATGGTCGCCAGCATGCCCGGGCCGGCGACGATTCGCATCAGCGGCACAATCGCGTATCCGCTCGACGCCCTGCAGCCCGTCGAGCTGGAATCGGACAAGACGGTGCTTCCCGCCAACGTGGGCGACGGCCTGGTCAACAGCGGGTTGGTCATCAAGGGAAAGCACAACGTCATCGTGCGGAATCTGACCATTGCAAAGGCGTTGGCGCCCTGGGACGCGATCACCATCCAGCAGTCGAGCAACGTTTGGGTCGACCATTGCGACCTTTCGAGCGATCTGGTGAATCCCAAGGGAACCTACGACGGCCTGGTCGACATCACCCATGGATCGGGCAACGTCACCATCTCGTGGAACCGTTTCCACGACCACTACAACACCAGCTTGGTCGGCCACACCGATACGCCGGCCGCGTCGGATGGGGACCAAGATCTGGCCCTCGCCGTCACGTTTCACCACAACCTGTTCTTGCGCACGCCCATTGGATCGCCGCGCGCCCGCTTCGGCCACGTTCACCTGTTCAGCAACCACTACGACACCGTCGAATTGCCATCGGATCCGACATCGTCGTATGCGATCGCGTCGACGATGGGGGCGACGCTGCTCATCGAAGGCAACGTCTTCGAGCAGGTCGCCGTGCCGATCGTGACCCACCTCGACAAGACCCCGATGGACGGCACGATCGCCGACGTCAACAATCTCTACGACGCGCCGAGCAGCGCCTCTGCCAATGTCCTGACGACGGCGCCGAACAACTGGAAGCCTCCCTATCAGTACGCCGACTCCGTCGATTCGAAGGAAAGCGTCCCCGTCATCGTCAACGACTGTGTCGGCCCCGGCAACGTGCCCTAGAACCATCGCGCCTCGACACCAGCGAGCGCGGCCGCGAACGTGCGGTTCCACGCGGGGACGCGTGGCGACGTAGAGATGTCATCCGTAACGACCGCGCGCTTGAAGACGATGCCGCCAAGCAAATCCACCCTCAGCGCCAGGTTGCGAGCGAGCGCGAGCTCTCCGCCGACGCGCGCATAGCCCGCCGCCGCACCCGCGCTAGAACCCTGGCCACTGAAGTCGGTGCGCGTTCCAACGTTTCCGTTGGATTGCACCCATGCGCCGATGGCGCCCCCTCCCAGCTCGATCGCGGTGCTCATGCTCGTGGGCTGGCGCCAGAAAAACCCGCCGCCAGCGATCCAGGTCGACGCGTCCGTGGTGAGCTGGTCGCCCGCGACGTGACCTTGCGACAGCGGCGCAAACCCCATCACCTCGAGGCCGACGCGTGGGAGCAAGCGAAAGCGGGCTGTGAGTCCAAACGTGAACGCCGTCGAAAGGCCGCCCGGCGTGAAGATGGCGCCCGAATTCAGGGCCAGGCGCAGGCGCGACATCG
>CAZNCQ010000647.1:0-1795 GCA_964571275.1 uncultured Myxococcales bacterium | reverse complement strand
TCGACGAGGTCTTCGAGATCCTCAAGAGCCGCGAGGTCGCGGTCGAGGGTCAGACGTGGAATCGCCGTTACCGTGAGTACATGGAGAAGATCAAGACCGGTTCGGTCTTCGAGATCGCCGAGGTCCTTCGCGACCTGCAGCGTCTCAAGGGCGACAAGGAGCTGTCGTTCGGCGAGCGCAAGATGCTCGACACCGCGCGCACGCTTCTGATCAAGGAGATCGCGGTCGCCACCAAGTCCAAGGAAGTGAAGATCGAGGAAAAGCTCGATCGTATCTTCGCCTGCTGATCGCAAGCTAGACGATCTCAGACTCAGAAGCCCGGCGGACGACCTGTCCACCGGGCTTTTGCGTTTCGGTGCGGCTTCCGCGTGAAACGTCGTCAAACCTCGATCGAGGCCGGGCGACGACGCCGGTAGACGAGCGCTAGACGTCGAGGTTTCTGACGTTGAGCGCATTGCGCTCGATGAACGCGCGGCGCGGCTCGACCAGATCGCCCATCAGCGTCGAGAAGAGACGGTCCGATTCATACGCGTCCTCGACGCGGACCTGCAAGAGCGTGCGCCGCGCCGGATCCATCGTCGTCTCCCAGAGCTGCTCCGGGTTCATCTCGCCCAGGCCCTTGTAGCGCTGGATGGCGAGGCCCTTCTTCCCGAGCTCGTTCACGCGCTCGGCGAGCTCCTCGATCCGGCGGAACTCGATCACCTCGTTGCCGTTCTCGAGCATGTAAGGTGGCGGGCCCAGCGTCGCGAGCCGCTCATGAAGCGCGACCAGCTCCGAGAACTCGGGCGAGTCCATGAATTCGAAGTCGATCTCGGTCGCCTTGCGCACGCCGGCGGCGCGCGCCGGAGCCACGATCTTGAAACCGCCGTGCTCCGAGTCCGGCGCGACCTTGAGAACCGCGTCGGACAGCTCCGGCGCGTACGCGTCGAAGTACTCCTGGAGCCTGGCCAGCGCCTTTGCCACGACCATCTGATCGCGGAGGTCGTTCTTCGACAGGTGCGCCGCCTTCACGATGGCGTCGACAATCCGCGAATCACACCGGCGATCCAGCACGGCCAGCAGCCGCTTGTACTTCGTCGCGAGCCGGGTCATCTCGCGCAGGCGATCGCCCACCAGCGGCTCGCCGACGCCGCCCGGGGGACGCAGCTTGAGATTCTCCGACCCGCTCTCGAGCAAGAACTCGTCGAGCGCGCTCTCGTTCTTGAGATAGAGCTCCTTCTTCCCCTTCTTCACGCGATACAGCGGCGGCTGCGCGATGTAGAGGTAGCCGCGCTCGATGATCTCGTGGAAGTGCCGGTAGAAGAACGTCAGCAACAACGTCCGGATGTGGCTTCCGTCGACGTCGGCGTCCGTCATGATGATGATGCGGTGATAGCGGACCTTCTCGATCTCCTTTTCCTTCTCGACGCCGCAGCCGAGCGCGGTGATGAGCGTGACGATCTCCTGTGAGGAGAGCATCTTCTCGAGCCGCGCCTTCTCGACGTTGAGGATCTTGCCTCGCAGCGGCAGGATCGCCTGGTCCTTGCGATTGCGCCCCTGTTTCGCGGAACCGCCGGCGCTGTCGCCCTCGACGATGTAGAGCTCGGCCAGCGCGGGATCGCGCTCCTGGCAGTCGGCGAGCTTGCCCGGCAGCGACGACGAATCGAGCGCTCCCTTGCGCTGCACCATCTCGCGCGCCTTGCGAGCGGCATCGCGCGCGCGCGCGGCCAGCACGGCCTTTTCGATGATCTGCTTCGACTCGCGCGGGTGCTCCTCGAGGAACCGTCCCAGCCGTTCGTTGACGATCCGCTCGACG
>CAZNCQ010000646.1:0-1815 GCA_964571275.1 uncultured Myxococcales bacterium | reverse complement strand
GGCAGCTCGACGACTGCTGGCCGGTCGCGTCCTGGTCGAGCATCGACTACTACGGTCGCTGGAAGGCGCTGCAGTACTTCGCGCGCCAGTTCTTCGCGCCCGTGCTGGTCAGCCCCGTCGAGGACAAGGGGATCGTCAGCGTCTGGGCGGTCTCGGACCGCCGCATCGACACGCCGGCGCGCCTGACCGTGCGTCTGATCGACTTCCACGGGCACGAGCTCTGGCGCAAGGAGCAAGACGTCCAGCTCGGCGCCAACGCCAGCCGCGTGCTGCTGTCGATGCCGCGCGCACAGGCGCTGGGGGGCGCTGATCCGACCCGTGTGGTGCTGGTGACCGAGCTCGGCGCACAGGGCCAGTTGCTGTCGCGAAACCTGCTCTCGTTCGTGAAGACCAAGGACCTCGAGCTGCCAGCCCCGGAGCTGCGCCTCGAGGTCGCGGCCGGCGGCGCGGACGGCGCGCTCGCGGTGACCGTGACGGCGCCCGCCTTTGCGCGCGACGTCTACCTCACGGTCGGCGATCCGGGGGCGCCGGACGCCATCGACGGGCGCTTCGACGACAACTTCTTCGACCTTCTGCCCGGCGAAACCCGCATGGTCCGGTTCCGCCCGGCGAAGCCGACGACCGCGGCGGCGCTGCACGCGGCGCTGCGCGCCAGCACCATCGCCAGCAGCTACCAATAGAAGACCGACCGAGATCGCAAGCTGGCGTTTGGTCGACGTTCGCAGGAAAATGGCGCCAGGGCGGATTCTGGAGGCCGTCTGCGGAGGTCGGCATGGGAGCGAATACCGAGCGGAGTGATGGGCGACTGTTCGCGCTGTCGGAGACGATGCGCGCGTTCGCCGAGGCGACCGTCGATTTCCAGCGGTTGGTGCGCATCGTCGCCGAGCGCGTCGCCTTCCTGATCGGCGACGGCTGCGCATTGTTGCTGCTGTCGGAGGATCTGTCTGAAGATCCCTCGCAAGATCTGTCGGGAGGTCTGCCGGAAACTCAGCAGCGGCTCACGGTCAGCGCGATCCACTTTCGCGACCCGGCCGAATCCGCGGCCGCCAAGAGCCGTTTCGGCGGAGTGAAGCTGCGCCTGGATCAATCGGTCCTGGCCATGGAGGTCGTACGCTCGCGCCGTCCGGCCTTGCGCGCCCACATCGATCTCGAGGCGCTGGAGCGCGAGTGCTCGCCCGAGGGTTTCGGCCTGGTGAGCGGCCTCGGCATCCGCAGCCTGCTCTCGGTGCCGCTGGAGAGCGGCGACCACATGCTGGGCATCCTGTCGCTCATGCGCACCCGCGCCGGCGGCCCGGCCTATACGGACGACGACCTGGCCATTGCGCGCAACCTGGGCGAGCACGCTGCGCTGGCGCTCTCGAACGCGATGCTGCTGCAGAAGCTGCAGGCCGAGCTGCGCGAGCGCGTTCGCGCGCAGGAGCAGGCGAGCCGGTTCATCTCCCTGATCCAGAACAGCGACGAGTTCATCGCCATGGCCGGCCTCGACGGCGAGGTGCTGTTCATCAACGAGGGCGGTCACCGCATGCTGGGGCTCGAGCCCGACCACGACTTGAAGAAGCTCCGCCTGCGCGATTTTCACACCGACGACGGCCTCAAGCGCGCGGAGATCCTGCGCGCGCACGGGCGCTGGCGCGGACAGGGCCAGCTGCGACACCATCGCACCGGCGAGCTCATCGACACGCAGGTCAGCTCCTTCCTGATGCGCGGCGCGAACGGCGAGCCGATCGGCTTCGCGACCGTGCAGCACGACATGCGCGAGACCAAGCGGCTGGAGGCGCAGCTGAAGCAGGCGCAGAAGATGGAGGCGATCGGCAC
>CAZNCQ010000645.1:0-1819 GCA_964571275.1 uncultured Myxococcales bacterium | reverse complement strand
GAGCGGACTCGCAACCGCCTGGCGCTGACGTACGGCGAGCGGCGGCGCTTGCTCGAGAAGGTGACCGAGGCGGAGGTGTTCGAGCAGTTCCTGGCCAAGAAGTTCGTCAACGCCAAGCGCTTCTCGCTCGAGGGCGCAGAGAGCCTGATCCCGCTGCTCGACCGCATGATCGAGCGCGCGGCGCGCGCCAACGTGTCGGAGATCGTCATCGGCATGGCACACCGCGGGCGCCTGAACGTGCTCGCCAACGTCATGGAGAAGCCGGCGTCACAGATCTTCGCCGAGTTCATTGACAAGGAGGGCGCGCCCGACGGCGGCGGCGACGTGAAGTACCACCTGGGCTATTCGATCGATCGCGTGTTCGGCTCCGACGGGGACGCCAAGCGCGTGCACCTCTCGATGACGTTCAACCCCAGCCACCTCGAGTGGGTGAACACGGTCGTGCAGGGGCGCGTGCGCGCCAAGCAGGACCGCATGGGCGATCCCTCCCGCTCGCGCTGCCTGCCGCTCCTGATCCACGGCGACGCCGCCTTCGCCGGTCAGGGCATCATCGCCGAGGCGTTCAACATGTCCGAGCTCGACGGCTACCGCGTCGGCGGCACGGTGCACGTCGTGGTCAACAACCAGATCGGCTTCACCACGTCGCCGCGCAACGGCTACTCGACGACCTATTGCACCGACGTCGCGCGCATGCTCCAGATCCCGATCTTTCACGTCAACGGCGAGGATCCGGAGGCGGTCGCGCAGGTGGTCGATCTCGCGGTCGACTTCCGCCAGCGGTTCCATCGCGACACGCTCATCGAGCTTTGGTGCTATCGCAAGCACGGGCACAACGAAGCCGACGAGCCGTCGTACACGCAGCCGCAGATGTACCGCGCGATCGTCGCCAAGCCGTCGATCCGGACCTCGTACATCGAGGCGTTCGCGGCGACACCGGGTTCGGACGCGCAGCCGCCGATCACCGCGGCCGACGGCGAGGCGATCGCCAATGAGAAGCGCGAGGAGCTGGAGGCCGAGCTCGAGGTCGCGGGCAAGCTGGAGAAGGCGCCGCGCCCGAGCACGTTCGCCGGTGCGTGGGCGCGCGTGCGCGGCGGCGCCGAGACCAAGGTGCCGCTGGTGCCGACGGCGGTGACGCCGGAGATCATCCAGATGGTCGGCAAGGTGCTCAGCGAGGTGCCGCCGGGATTTCACCTGCACCCGCGCCTCAAGATCGTGAAGGACCGGGCGGCGATGGCCGCGGGCGACAAGCCGATCGACTGGGGCATGGGCGAGGCGCTGGCGTTCGGCACGTTGCTGAACCTGGGCATCAGGGTGCGGCTGTCGGGCCAGGACGTGCGGCGCGGGACGTTCAGCCACCGGCACAGCGTGCTCTTCGACTTCGAGACCGGGTCGGAGTACACGCCGCTCTGTCACATCCGCGACAAGCAGGGGACGTTCGACGTGCACGACAGCCCGCTGTCCGAGGCGGGCGTGCTCGGCTTCGAGTACGGCTACAGCCTGGACATGCCCGAGGGGCTCACGATCTGGGAGGCGCAGTTCGGCGACTTCGTGAACGCCGCGCAGGTGATCATCGATCAGTTCCTCTGCTCGTCGGAGGCGAAGTGGAATCGCGTGAGCGGCCTGGTGATGCTGCTGCCGCACGGGATGGAAGGGCAGGGGCCCGAGCACTCGAGCGCGCGGCTCGAGCGGTTCCTCAACATGTGCGTCAACGACAACCTGCAGGTCTGCAACCTGACCACGCCGGCGCAGTACTTCCATGTGCTACGGCGCCAGGTGCTGCGGCCGTACCGCAAGCCGCTGGTGATCATGTCGCCGAAGA
>CAZNCQ010000644.1:0-1828 GCA_964571275.1 uncultured Myxococcales bacterium | reverse complement strand
GGCGTCGACCCCAAGCACGCCGACCAGATGGTCCGCGGCGCGGTCGTGCTGCCGCACGGCACTGGTAAGAGCCAGCGCGTGATCGTCGTCGCCAAGGGTGACAAGGCCAATGAGGCCAAGGCCGCCGGGGCGGATGCCGTCGGCGCCGAGGACCTGGTCGAGAAGATCCAGAAAGAGAACTGGACCGACTTCGACTCGATGGTCGCCACGCCCGACATGATGGGTCTCGTCGGTCGCCTGGGCCGCGTGCTCGGTCCCAAGGGCCTGATGCCGAACCCCAAGGTCGGCACGGTCACCACCGATGTCGCCAAGGCGGTGCGCGAGCTCAAGGCGGGCCGCGTCGAGTTCCGCGTCGAGAAGGCCGGCATCGTCCAGGCCCGCATCGGCAAGGTTTCCTTCGGCGGCGAGAAGCTGACCGAGAACGCCAAGATCATGATCGAGACGTTGCTGCGCCTCAAGCCGGCCTCGGCCAAGGGGACGTACATGAAGTCGGTGACCCTGTCGACCACGATGGGCCCGGGGATCAAGGTCGACACCAACCCGCTGGTCGCCGATTACGAGGCGAAGTAGCCCTCAGCCAAGGCAAGGACCCAGGACATGCTCAAAGAAGTCAAAGAAGAGAACATCTCGGCCCTGAAGCTGGAGCTGGCCAAGGCGGCGAGCCTGGTGATCACCGACTTCCGCGGGATCACCGTCAAGAACGACACGGCCTTGCGGCGGGAGTTCCGCGCCAACGGCTGCCACTACCAGGTGGTCAAGAACACCCTGCTCGGCAAGGCCGTCCTGGGCACGCCCATGTCGGTGATCGACTCGATGCTGGCCGGCCCGACCGCGATCGCGTACTCGTACGAGGATCCGGCGGCCCCCGCCAAGATCGCGGCGAAGATCGCCAAGCAGGAAGAGAAGTTCATCATCAAGGGCGGGTATGTCGACGGGAAGGCTCTCGACGCCAAGGGCGTCGTGGCGCTGTCGACCCTGCCGGGTCGCGACGAGCTCCGTGCAACTTTCCTTGCAACTTTGCTCGCCGTGCCTCAAAACTTCCTCCGGCTTACTACGGCCGCTCAGCAGAATTTCGCGCTTCTGCTGGCCGCGCGCGAGCGAGCGCTGCAAGAGAGCGCAGCAGACGGCGGAAAAGGCGGCGCAGGCTGAAGGACGCGTGCGACTGCTATTGGGATCGTCGAAAAACAGACTGAACTGAACCTCCAAGGAGTATCGAGATGGCCGATGTGACGAAGGAACAGGTAGTTGACTTTCTCTCCAAGATGACTGTGCTCGACCTCGCGGGACTGACGAAGGAGCTCGAGGACAAGTGGGGCGTCAAGGCGGCTCCGGTCGCGGTGGCGGCGGCGGCTGGTCCGGCGGCTGGCGCAGCAGCGGCCCCGGCGGCCGAGCAGACCGAGTTCACGGTCATCCTCACGGATGCCGGCGCGAACAAGATCGGCGTCATCAAGGCGGTGCGAGAGGTCACCAACCTCGGCCTCAAGGAGGCCAAGGATCTCGTCGACGGCGCTCCCAAGACCGTCAAGGATGGCGTCAACAAAGCCGACGCCGAGAGCATCAAGAAGAAGCTGGTCGACGCGGGGGCGAAGGTCGACGTCAAGTAGTCCGTTTCAGCAGACAGCTCAGCAGTAAATTCCTCAGATCACTTCCACAGAACACAACGGTCGAAGGTCAGCACAGCCCCGAATTTGGGGAGGTGCCGACCTCCGACCATCGGCCTTTTCCGGCGACGTCCACGACGTGCGGAATGGGCAAACTGTCAGCGGGTTCTTGAAGGAGACATTGTAGATGGGGTCTTCGGTCATTCAGAACAATTTCCGGGCGCGGA
>CAZNCQ010000643.1:0-1845 GCA_964571275.1 uncultured Myxococcales bacterium | reverse complement strand
GGCGGCGATGGCGCTGGGGATCCGGCGCGACGCCGCCGCGCGCTTCTCGTTCTTGCTGTCGATCCCGGCGGTCGGCGCGGCCGGCATCTTCGAGCTCCCCAAGATCCTGCGCGCGCGCGACATCGGCGGCACGCCGCTGGCCGTCGGGCTGATCGTCGCCGCGGTCTCCGGCTACGCCAGCATCGCCTGGCTGCTCAAGTTCCTGCGCACGCGCAGCACGATGCCGTTCGTGATCTACCGCGTGGCGCTGGGCGTGCTGATCATCGCGATGCTGTCGTCGGGACGCCTGGGCTAGGGCCAGCGCCGGCGCGGACGAGCCACGGCGATCAGCGCACCACCGAGCGCGATCGCGAACAGCGGCGCGGAGTCGCGCCCGGACGGCGCCGCCGCGCACGAACAACCGGCGCTCGAGCGACTGTGGACGCTGGCGTCCGCAGCCGCGTCCTCGGGCGTCCGCCCGTTCTTGCCGCCGGTCCCCGCGGCATCGCCGCCGTCGGAGCTCGGGGCATCGTCGGCCGCGTCGGCGTCATCGCCGCCATCGACGAGCGGCGCGCCGGCCTCCGACCTCGAACCGCCGTCGGGCGCCGACGTCGCGCATCCGGTGAGGCCGTCGTCGATGATCCCGTTGCAATCGTCGTCGCGTCCGTTGCAGATCTCGACGTTCACCGGCGTGGTCTCGACGCACTTCAGGCTGTTGAGGCCGACGCACGTGTAGACCCCTTCCTGGCAGAGATCGGCGTCGTCGCCGTCGCAGGTTGCGGAGACGAAGTTCAGGAGCGTGCAGACCCCGCCACAGCCGTTCGTGCCCTGATCGACGACGCCGTCACAGTCGTCATCCTGGTTGTTGCACGTCTCGGGTGACGGATTCACCACGCCCGCGCACGCGCTCCAGCTTCCCGGCGCGACGCAGGTGCGCGTTCCCGGCGTGCACGGCCCGAGATTGTAACCCGGGCAGGGGTGCACGAGACCATCGGCGGTGCACGCGGACGTCGTGAAGGTCCGCGTCTCCGACGTCGCGATCTCCCCGCACTGGTCGACGGCGACCACGTACCAGGAGTGCTGGCCGATCGAAAAGTCGGTTCTTGGCAACCAGGCCTGCGCGTCGGGGCCCAGCGTGGCGACCACGCCGCCGTCGACGAAGACCTGATACTTGCCGATGCCACCCGCGTCGGTAGCGGCGCTCCAGGCAAACATCGGCGGATCGGGGCTGGACGCCGCGTTCAGCGGCGACGTCAGGGACGGCGCCGATGGGGCTCGGTAGTCGATCAGGATCTGGAACGTCTCCATCGACTGCCGCGCGTTCCCCACGCGATCGGTCGCCACGACGTACCAGCCGTGGATCCCCGGCGACAGCGCCGTTGGCGGCGTCGCGCAGGTCTCGGTGGGATCGCTGGCCACGAGCGCGAGGGCGCCATCGATCCAGAGCTGGTAGCCTCCGACACCGCCGGCATCGTTGGCGGAAACCCAGCAGAGATTCGGCGTGGGCGTCATCGAGCAAGTGCCGTTGCCGGGCGTGCTGAGCCGGAATGGGTCGGGCCGGGTCGTGTCGACCGTGAACGTGCGCGTCGGCGAATCGGTGAAGTTACCCACGGCGTCGCGCGCGCGCACGCGCCACACATGATCGCCGTCGGGCAAGAGCGCGGCGATCGTGTACGACGTATCGGTGATCGCTTGATCGCTCGCGGGTGCAGCCGAACCGTCGATGTAGACCGCGTACGTCACGCCACCCGCGCCCTGATCCGTCGCGGCTTGCCAGGAGAACGCCGGCGATGGCTGATTGATCACCGCGTTCGCCGCCGGGCTCGTGAGATCGAACGTGCCGCCGTCGCCGGCCGACGGACCGGT
>CAZNCQ010000642.1:0-1851 GCA_964571275.1 uncultured Myxococcales bacterium | reverse complement strand
CGATCGCCGAGCGCGATCACTATCTGGCGGTGCTGAAGACCCACGGCATCGATCCCGGGCCGCCCCCCGCGCCGCCGGCCCCGTCCTCGACCGGCGAGGGTGAGGCCGCGCCCGGACCGGCTGGACTGGCGGTTCCTTCGCCGGAGTCGGAGCACTCGCCGTCAGGCCCGGGGGACGCCGGCGGCCATGGACATGGGGCGGCGAGCGAGTCGTCAGAGTCTTCGCCGTCCGAGCCCGGCCACTAACCTCACGCGCCGGCGATGCGCATCACGCTGATCCGCCACGGCGAAGCGGGCGAGGACGCCGCGCGCGACGAGGAGCGATCGCTGACCAAGGCGGGCCGCGACGAGGTTCGCCGCGTGGGCCAGGCGCTGGAGCGGGCGGGCGTTCACTTCGGGGCGGTGGTCACCAGCCCGCTCGTGCGGGCGGTGCAAACCGCGGAGATCACCGCCGCCGCGATCGGCTATCGCGGGCGCGTGCTGGTCTCCGACAAATTGATTCCGGACGCCTTCCCCGCCGGCGTCATGTCGCTGCTGGCCGCGGTCGCCGGCACGGGCAAGAAGTCGGTGGCGCTGGTGGCGCACGAGCCGGTGCTGTCGCGCGTGGCGGCGCTGCTGCTGCAGATCGGCCGGTTTCCGGCGCTGCGCAAGGCCGAGGCGATCCGCATCCGCCTGCCCGGCGGCGCCGAGACCCCCGGCACCTTTCGCTGGCGGATCGATCCGAAGACCGGCCGCCGCCGTCGCAGATGATCGCTCGCAGCCTCGTCCTCGCGTGCGCGCTCGCCGGTGTCGCTGCCTGCACGCCGCCGCCGCCCCCCGTGAAACCGCAGATACCGGTGCGTCCGTTGGATCTGCAGCTGCCGCTCGAGGCGCCCGACGACACGACGATGGCGCGGCTGCCCGCGGCATGGGACGCGGAGGTGACGGGCGCCGCGACGAAGGTCGAGACCGGTCCGCTGCAGGGCGCGGGCAATTTCAACGAGCTCGATGGTGCGTTCACGTCGTCGTACGCGCGCAACCCGTACCTCGTCGCCGACGGCGGCGACGCCGATCGCAAGCTCACGACCCGGCTGCCCGCCGACAAGGCGCGGCCGTTCATGGAGGCCGCCAACCAGGCGTTCGCTTCGGGCCAGCTCGAGGAGGCGCTGCTCGCGTACCGCAAGGTGATCGAGCGCGACCCGCTGTACGCCAAGGCGTATTTCTACGTCGCTGAGATCGAGAGCCAGCGGCGCGACATCGACGCCGCGACCGCGTGGAACGATCGTGGACTGCGCCTGTCGCCGCGCGATGCGTACGGGCACGCGCTGCGCGCGGAGATCATGTTGTTGCAGGACCGCGCCGAGGTCGCGCGCGCGTCGCTCGCCTATGCGCTGGCGCTGGATCCATTTGCGCCGCGCGCGCTCAAGCTGTTGCAACGGCTGGGCGGGCGTTCGCCGGGGATCGAGCCGCCGATCTTCGTGCAGCTGCAGAGGCAGCCGGGCGCGCCGCCGGTGCTGGTCGCGCGCGGCGGCGGCAGTCCGGCCTGGCAGCGGTACGCCGTCTGCCGCGCGCTGCTGACTTACGACCGGCGCATTCGCAGCGAATTCATCCAGTCCAGGGCGCAGGCGATCTCGCCCAGCGCCCTGTCGCTGGAGGAAGAAACGACATGTGGCTACATGGCGACCGCGGCCTATCGCGAGCTTCGGGGTGCGGGGCCGCGCGACCCGGATCTCGAGCGCTGGTCGCGGGCCTACGACGCGAATCTTCTACGAGAAGCGGTGATTTACGAGACCATCGGCTGCCGCCGGCCCGAGGTGCTGCCGCTGCTCGATGACGAGGCACTCGCGCGCGTGGCCGAGTACGTGCGGCTTTT
>CAZNCQ010000641.1:0-1882 GCA_964571275.1 uncultured Myxococcales bacterium | reverse complement strand
GCTCGACCGAGGCATCCTGCGCATCGTGTCGCCGGCGCAGTCGGCGATGTCGTCGATCGCGCGGGGCATCGGCGGGTTCGCCGGGCGCTACGTCGAGTTGACGCATGTGCGCTCGGAGAACGAGGCGCTCGCGCGTGAAAATGCCCGCCTGCGCGCGGAGCTGTTGGAGGTGGGGCGGCTCGCGGCGGAGAGCGGGCGCTACCAGCGCCTGCTGGGGCTCAAGGATCTGACGCCGGCCGAGACCTTCGCGGCGCGCGTGATCGCGATCGACGCCTCGCCGTACTTTCGCGTCGCGCGCATCGAGATCGACCAGGGCGAAGGCGTCGTTCGCCGCGGCATGCCGGTGCTGACCTCGGAGGGCGTCGTTGGCCGCATCAACCGCGTCTCGGGACGCACGTCGGACATCACGTTGCTGGTCGACCCGCGCTCGGCGATCGATGTGGTCATCCCGCGCACCGGCGGCCGCGGCATCTTGCGCGGCAAGTCGGGTGAGAACGGCTATCGCTGCAGCATCGAGTACCTGGTGCGCGGCGAGGCGGCTCGCGAAGGGGACAAGGTGGTGACGAGCGGGCTCGGCGGCGCCTTCCCGCGCGATCTCGCCGTTGGCCTGGTCAGCAAGGTGATGCCGGGGACGGTGGGCCTGTACCAGGAAGTCGAGGTCACGCCCGACGTCGACTTCGCGCGCCTGTCCGAGGTGCTGGTGGTGGTCGCGCCGCCGCCGTCCGCCGATCCCGACCCGGGCTCGCGTCACTCTTCGTCGCCCGTGCGGGGGCTGTCGGTGTATCGCTGATGCGGTCGCTGATCGCTCTCACCGTCGCGTTCTTTTTGCTGATCCTGCAGTCGACCGTGCTGGAGCTCGCGCCCGTGCGCATGGCGGCGCCCAGCCTGGGTCTGCTGGTGGTGCTGCACGTGGGCCTGTCGCCCAGGTGGTCGATCTCGTCGTCGGCGGTGGTGTCGTTCGCGACCGGGTATCTGCTGGACCTGGTTTCGGGCGCGCCGCAGGGAGTCCACAGCTTCGTCTTCGTGCTGATGGTGCTGTTCGCGCGCGTGTTGTCGGCGCGCGTCGCCGTTACCGGCATCGTGCTGTCGGCGGCGACCGCGTTCGTCGCCAGCTTGCTGTCGGCGCTGCTGGTCGTGCTGGTGCGTGCGCAGGTCGCGCCCGAGGGCGGCTACGGCGGGCTTCGCCAGGCGCCGCTCGAGGCGCTGCTCACCGGATTTTGCGGTCCGCCGGTGCTGGGATTGCTGCGCCGGATCGAGGGGCGCATCGACATGAACCGCGCGCGCGTCGGCCTGTCGTCGCGCGGGCAGCGATCTTCCTTGGGAGACGGCCTCAGTATCAAATGACAATAATGACGTAGTGGTCCAGCTTCACGCGCCGCGCCGCCAATTTGGCCGGGGGTCGATCGAACCTGGTAACGTAGAGCCGTTCATGAGCAGGGCCGCATGCAGATAGCAGGGCAAGACGCCGAGCTGCCGGAGATGAGGCGCAGAGCGCGCTTCTTCGGCATCTTCGTCATGCTCGTGTTCCTGGCGATCGCCGGGCGTTTGTTTTATTTGCAGGTCATCGAAGGCGACACGTTCTATCGCCTGACGTCCGACAACATCATTCGCACCGATCCGTTGCCGGCGGTGCGCGGGCAGATCCGCGATCGCAAGAACCGCGTGCTGGCGACGGTACGGCCCTCGTACAATTTGTATGTATCGCCGCGGCAGCTGACCAGCGACGGGTTCGCCAAGCTGCGCGGCGCGCTGGGCATGAGCGCCGAGCAGGCGGTCGACGTCTGGGAGCGGATCCAGGGCGAGCGCGCCGAGGGTGGCACCCCGGCGGCGCGCAACGAGCGGCCGGTGCTGCTGGCCGAGGACATCTCGCGCGAGGCGATGG
>CAZNCQ010000640.1:0-1891 GCA_964571275.1 uncultured Myxococcales bacterium | reverse complement strand
ACCGATCTGGGATCGTTCGCGGCGGGCAAGGTGCTCTACAACCCGTACCTGAACGCGCAGTTCACGCCGTCGTGGTGGGTCACCCTCAACAGCCAGCAGAAGGCCCAGCCTGGCGGACGTCAGGACGACTGGCCGGCGCAGCACGACCAGGTGATCGTCTTCGTTCCCGGCTTGACGCCCACCGTGCTTGCGCAGAACCACATCACGCCGGCGCTGATCGGCGCTCCGCCGGCGATCGGCCCGATCACGTACATGACGGTCGGCGTCGCCAGCACGGGCACCGACATCCGCTCGTCGGTGTTCTCGCGGATCATCAACGCGATCCCGGGAACGATCACGCAGAACCCGCGCGACGGCTACATCACCGAGGATCAGACCACGCCCAACTTCGGTAGCGTGGATCCCGGCGATTCCGGCGGCCCGATCATGGGCTTCCAGCGCATCACCCAGCTCTTCGGCGGCTCCGTCGACGTGTCGCACTTCGTGCTGGGAACAGCGCAGAACACCGGCGGCGACAAGGCGCCGCTCGCCTACGCGACCGGCACGACGCTGACGGCGAACCAGACCCTGACCATCCGACTGAACTCGCTGTGGGCGCAGGCGCAGGTCGACGACGCCGACGGCGACGGCCTGCCGACGGCCTGCGATCGCAACCCCGCATCGCCCAACGCGGCCGGCGACAACCTGTGCCCGGCCGAGGTCGGCGCTCCCACGGGTGCCTCGCTCGGCTCGCAGCTGAGCGCGTCCACGGCGGTGCCACTGGCGGCGCTGGCCTGCAAGCCGGGGTACACCGCGGTCGCGCTGCGCGGGCGATCCGGCGCCCTGGTCGACGATCTCGCGGTCAAGTGCCAGGCGCTCGGCTGCTTCACAGCGCCCGGCGGGACCTGCAACCAGACCTACTGGACCGACGACTTTGGCGGCACCGGCGGCGTCGCGTTCGAGGCTGACTGCGCGGGTGGCAGCCTGCTCACCGGCATCCAGGGCCAACAAGATCCGGGTATCGTCGTGACCTCGCTGCAGCCGCGCTGCAACACGTTCCTCAACGTCAAGGCCGGCTCGACGGCGGGCGTGACGGCGCTCGGATCGTTCGGCGGCGCGGGCACGGCGGCGTACACCGACGCGTGCCCGGGGTCGCAGACGCTGGTCGGGTTTCAGGCGCGCACCTCGGACGCGCGTTGGGTGACCGGCCTGCAGCCGATCTGCTCGAACGACCTGGCGCGCATGGCGGCGTACGTCGGTGGCACCGGCGGCATCGTCAACGATCTCTCCTGCCCGGCGGGGAGCATCGCGACCGGCGTCATGTATCAAACCGATCCGGCACACACCTCGATCGCGTTCTCGGGCGTGCTCTGCGCGCCGCAGGCCACCGTCCAGGCGGGGCAGGCCGTCACCGACGACAAGATCGTCGTCGCCCACGGCACTACCCAGGACAACAACGCGGGCATCGTGGTGCCGGCGATGGTCGAGCCGCTGATCGGAGCACACACCCCGAGCTCCCCGACTGCGAACCCGGTCAAGACCGCGACCTGCCCGACGGGCTATGCGCTCAGCCGGATCTCGGGCGGCGTCTCGACCGGCGTCCTGGGTTCGATTACCACGCTCGGCTGCCGCCGGCTCGCGAATACGGCGCAGACCGCAACCGTGTCGGTCAACGCCGGCAACCTGTCGCTGGCGGTGGTCAATTCCAGCTGCCCTGGAACCGCGATCGTCGACGGCCTCTACACGCAGAGCGGAGCGCTGACCGACGGCATCGCCGCGCACTGCAACCACCTCTGATCGCAGATAGGGCCGGCTGTCGTCGCTCGCGCGGGTGCGCCGCTCACGGCCACCCGCGCGGGCCGGAACCTGTCAACGACAATGAGACAACGTTGGTTCGAGTTTAGTGAGCCTC
>CAZNCQ010000639.1:0-1892 GCA_964571275.1 uncultured Myxococcales bacterium | reverse complement strand
TCGCCGCCGGGCTCGTGAGATCGAACGTGCCGCCGTCGCCGGCCGACGGACCGGTGTCGTCGATCTTGATCACCCAGCCGCCCACGCCGCCGGGCGCCTGGGTGCACCAGCGAATGTTGCCGGTCGCGTCCTCCGCCGAGACCGCCCAGGTGTGAGGCCCTTCGCCGAGGTTGCACGTGCCCGTCGACAGCGTGAATCCGGCGGTGAGCGAGTCGCCGCAGCGGACGCCGTCGAGATAGAGGTGGTACGTCGCGAGGCCGCTGCCGGCATCGGTCGCCGGGTCCCATCTGAGACGGCCGACGCTGCGACTGAAGCCACCGTCGGCGGGCGCCGCCAGCCCAAAGGGCAAGGGCGGCGTGGTGTCGACGAAGAACGACCAGGTGTTGCTGTCGGTGCTGTTGCCCGCGCTGTCGCGCGCGGTCACCCGCCAGGTGTAGGGCCCCGCGGCCTCCGTGAGCGCGGCGGCGCCCGCGATCGCATAGGACAGCCCGGTGAGCCCCGCCTGCAGGAAGGGCGCTCCCGTGGTGGGCGTGATCGTCACCGTGTACGACGCCGCGTTGCTCGACGCTTGCCACGACAGCGTCGGCGTTTCCGTCACGAACGCTCCGTTCGCCGGGCTGGAGATCAGGAACGCGCCCGGCGCCGCCTGGGCGGTGCGCGATTCGACGGCGAGGACGGCTGACAGCAACCCGGCGGCCGCGATCCGCGTGCGAGGCGACATGAGGCGCGGATGTTACGCGGACCCGGTCACCGGAATTGCAACAGCACCGCAAATGCGTGCGAGAGGCAATCCGCTTCAGACCAGCGAGCGGTCCGCGAGCGGCGCGCCGCCGAGGCGCGCGAGCAGGGTCGCCACGTCGCTCTTCACGCCGGTCGCGATCTTCACGGTGAACAGGCTCGTGGCCGCGCCCGCGCGCGTGATGTCGCAAGGCGCGCCGAAGAGCTCGCGGCAGAATCCGTCGAGCTCCGGCTTGAGCGCGGCGAAGGTCGCGTCGTCGTTGGGCGCCGCGAGGCGGTCGTTGACGCGCAGCTGCACTTCGTCGGTACGGAAGCTCACCTTGGCGCCGCCGGCGGCGAGCGCGGCGTCGCCTTCGAGCAACGACGCCGCGTACAGCGTGCGCCGGAAGGCATCGGCGATCCGCTGGCCGGCGTCGGGCGCGCCGCGCTTGCGGCTGTAGAGCAAACCCAGCCGCCCATCGCCCTCGTCGATGAAGTAGTCGTTGCCGTGGCCGATGAGCGCCACGCCCGGCCCCTTGGGCACGTGGGCGTAGTTGGCGACGTCGATCATCAGCTCGGGCAGGAGCTTTTTCTTGATCCAGCCGTGAAAGACGACGACGAACGCCTCGGGCGAGATGCCGGTCGCGCGATCGGTGTAGAGCTTGATCTGCAGCTTTTGCGGTTGCATGACGCTTTCTTCAGGACGGTCCGACGCCGGCGCCGAGCGCGGGCGCGCCCAGCGACGAGCCGAGCCGGGTGTAGCACTGGTGGGCGGCGTCGACGAACAGCGTCGCCTCTTCGATCAGCTGGTGCGCCGCCTCGACGGTCGACGCGTTGTCGTGCTCCTCGTGGGCGCGGAACAGGTACTGCGCGAACTTGCCGCCCGCGTAGGGGTCGAAGAACAGCTGCGTGTCATAGAAGTGCTTGCGGAATTCGCCGACCACCTCGTCGGGCGCCGCGCTCAGGTTCGGGCTCTTCTCGCGCGTGAGCGAGCGCGCCGCCTCGAGCATCGCGCTGTACGCGCGCGACACCGCGTCCTTGATCTTGCCGTCGTCGAGCAGCACCTGCGCCTCGAAGATCTCGCGCTCGCTGGCCGCCAGGCCCATCTCGACGATCGGCACGACCTCGCCGGCGCACTCGCCGACGCCCATGTCGTCGATGGTGTACTCGCGCGG
>CAZNCQ010000638.1:0-1895 GCA_964571275.1 uncultured Myxococcales bacterium | reverse complement strand
ACTGGCCGTTCGAGGGTGAACACTGGAGCGATGAGTACGACAACTACAAATGAGGAGCGGTCGTAACAAGATCCTGATCGCGGCCTGCGCGATCGCGACGCTCGCCGGAATGCGGGCGGCGCGCGGATCCGCGCCCGAGGCGGCGATCGAGAAGAGCGCCGGCGACGACGACAAACCGGCCGCCACGCCCAGCGACCGACCGGCCGACAAGGCGGGGAAGAAGCCGGCCGGCAAGGGCGACGACGCCACCGACGAGCACCCGCTGTCTCCCGTGCTGGAGCAGGCGATCCGCGCCAAGGAGAAAGAGGTCACCGAGGCGCGGCGCGAAGGGATCCGCCTGCTCGAGGATTACCTGCGCGACAGCACGCGCGGCGCGGAGCAGGCCGAGGCGCTCTACAAGCTCGCCGAGCTGTACTGGGAGGAGTCGAAGGCCGCTTACCTCGACAAGATGGAGCGCTATCAGGCGGCGGTCACCGCCTGCCACGAGGACCGCAGCGCCTGCCCCCACGTGCCGCGTCGGCCGCCGACGGTCGATCTGGCGCGCGCGCAGTCGGTCTATGACCGCCTGATCAAGCAATACCCGCGCTTCCGCAAGATCGACACGGTCATCTATCTGTACGCGTTCTCGCTGCGCGACCAGGGCAAGCTCGGCGAAGCGATCAAGTACTTCCAGATCATCATCGAGCGCTTCCCGCGCTCGCGCTTCACCGCCGACGCTTGGATGGCCATCGCCGAGTATCGTTTTTACGAGCAGCAGAACTACAAGAGCTCGCTCGAAGCGTACGAGAAGGTCCTCAAGCACCCGAAGTCGCAGCTCTACGATCTGGCGCTGTTCAAGACCGCCTGGTGCTACTGGAAGCTGGGACAGACGACCAGGAGCGCCGAGCGGTTCAAGGACGTCCTCGATCTCGCGAAGAAGAAGGCCGGCAAGACCGAGGCGGAGCAGAAGCGCGCCGCCGAGCTGCAGGGCCAGGCGCTCGACTACCTGGTCGAGCTCTTCACCGAAGATGACTCGAAGACCGCCGCCGACGCGTTCGAGTTCCTGGCGCAGATCGGCGGCAAGGAATACTCGCAGAAGGTGCTGCGGCGCCTGGCCGATACGGTCTTCGACCAGACCCGCTACGAGCGCGCGATCGAAGCCTATCGATTGTTGATCCAGCTCGATCCCAACGACGGCGAGGCGCCCGACTACCAGAAGCGCATCGTCGAGTCGTACCAGCTGCTCGGCGACGTGAGGACCGCGGTCGTCGAGATGCGCAAGCTCGCCGACACCTACCACGGCCGCAGCGCCTGGGCGGCCGCGAACAAGGATCGGCCGAAGACGGTGCAGCACGCGCGCGCGATGGCGGAGGAGCTGATCCGCAACCTGGCGAAGAGCATGCACGCCGAGGCACAGCAGAACGAGAAGACCAGCAAGGTGGTCGACAAGGAACGTTACGCGCGCGCCGCTGAAGCGTATCAGTTCTACCTCGCGAACTTCTCCGACGCGTCCGACGCCGTCGAGCTGCGCTACCTGCGCGCCGACATCCTGAACTTCAAGCTGCAGAGATACGATGAAGCCGGGCGCGAATACCTGGCGGTGGCCAAGACCACGCCGGTGGGCAAGTACCACAAGGACGCGCTGCTGCAGGCGATGACCTCGTTCGAAAAGGTCCGCAAGCCGCCGTCGGGCGCCAGCGGCGGCAAGCGCGAGATCACCGACAGCGATCGGCAGTTCGCCGAGGCGGCGGATCTCTACGCGACCCTGTTTCCGAAGGACAAGGAGATCATCACCGTCATCTACAAGAACGGTCAGTTCTTCTACGACTACGGCGACTACGATGAGGCCATCAAGCGCTTTGGCCTGATCGTCGAGCGCTACCCCGACGATCCCAACGCGGGCGCGGCCGGCGACA
>CAZNCQ010000637.1:0-1904 GCA_964571275.1 uncultured Myxococcales bacterium | reverse complement strand
ACCCCGACGACGGCATGGCGCTGCAGCGGATCATCAACGTGCCGGCGCGCGGGATTGGCGCCGCCACCGTCGACAAGATCAGCGAGGTGGTCTACAACGGGCCGCCCGCGCCGCCGGCCGAGGCGCTGCCGCCCGCGCGCGGCGCGCAGGCCGAGCTGCCGCTGGCGCAGAGGGGCGCGCGCAAGATGACCGCCTGGTCGGCGCTGGAGCTGTGCGCGAACGACGAGAGCATCCTCGGGTCGGGGCCGCGCAAGAAAGTCGCGGCGTTCGTGTCGCTGATGAACAAGCTGCGCACCGAATCCGCGGGCCTCGGGCCGGCGGATCTGGCAGAGAAGGTGCTCGAGGAGAGCGGCTACCGCGACGCGCTCGCCGCCGAGTCGACGATGGAAGCCGAGGGGCGCATGGAGAACCTGCTCGAGCTCGTCGGCCAGATGCGCGAATACGAGCGCGAGGCCGAGGAGCCCTCGCTGGCGGGATTCCTCGAGCGGATCGCGCTCGCGTCGGACGTCGACGGCTACGATCCGGAGAAGGGCGCGGTCTCGCTGATGACCGTGCACACCGCCAAGGGCCTGGAGTTCCCGGTCGTGTTCCTCACCGGGCTCGAGGAGCGGATCTTTCCGCACGCGCGCAGCGTCGACGACGACTCGGCCGTCGAGGAAGAGCGCCGGCTGTGCTACGTCGCGGTCACGCGCGCGCGGACACAGCTCTATCTGTCGCGCGTGCGCCGGCGCCGCCTGTCGGGGCAAGAGCTGCCCGGCATCCCCAGCCGATTCCTGCGCGAGCTGCCGCCGGAGATCATCGACGCGATCGTGATGGAGCGTCCGCGCGAGTACGGCGGACAGTACGGCGAGACCGAGGGGCAGGGCCCCTGGGGCGGCCGCTGGAATCGAGACGACGTGCCTGAGTATCAGCGCTCCGCCGCGCCACCGGCCGCGCGACGTCTCGGCGGGCGACCAGCGCCGGCGCAGTCCGGAGGGCCGCGCGCGGCACCGGGCGAGCTCAGCGTGCATTATGACGGCGACAGCGGCGGTGACGCGAGCGGCCTGCATATCGGCGACAAGCTGCGCCACCCGCAGTTCGGCGTTGGCGAGGTGCGCAGCTGGCAGTCGTCGGGCGCCGACATGAAGGTCACCATGCGTTTCCCCACCGCGGGCATCAAGACGATCCTCGCCCGCTTTCTCACCCGTCCCTGAGCTTTCGAATGATCACGCTCCATGCCCACATCAATCGCAACGCGCCGAACACGCTGAAGCTGCGGGTCGCGCTGGCCGAGGCCGGCGCCGCGTACGAATATCGCGCGGTCAACCTCGACGCCGGCGAGCAACGGCGGCCCGAGTTCCTGGCGCTGAATCCGCACGGCAAGATCCCGGTGCTGGTCGACGGCGACTTCGTGCTCGCGGAGTCGGACGCGATTCTCTGGTATCTCGGCGAGCGCTTCCCCGACGCGCGGCTGCTGCCGGCGGCGGACGCGCGCGATCGCGCGGCCGCGCAGGGCCGCGCGCGCGTGCTGCAGTGGTGCGCGTTCTCGTCGACGGGACTCCACCAGGCGTTTGTGGATGTCTACATCCACAAGGTCAAGGCCGCGCCCGACCAGCGGGTGAGCTGGGTCGGCGAGGCGGCGATGCAAAAGCTGGATCGCCTGCTCGGCGTGATGGAGGTCGTGCTCGCGCAGCGCGCGTTCCTCGCGGGCGATTTCTCGCTGGCGGATCTGGCCGCAGCGTCGGTCCTGCATTCGGTGAAGGCGAGAATTCCCGGCGATCCGACGACCGGCCGCGCGGCGCTGGGCGCGTGGTACCAGCGCGTGACGGACCGTCAGTCGTGGCGAGAGGCGATGGCCTCGGCCGAGGAGTCGAAATGAGCCCGGCCCCGAAGGGAGAGCCGACGAAGGGAGAGTCGACGAAGGG
>CAZNCQ010000636.1:0-1916 GCA_964571275.1 uncultured Myxococcales bacterium | reverse complement strand
CCGGCCTGCCGCTGAAGAAGGTCGTCATCTACCGCAACGGCGTCGGCTACTTCGAACGCGCTGGCCACGTCGATTCGGACCGCGTCGAGTTTCGCGTGCGCCGCAACGAGGTCGGCGATTTCCTGGCGACGCTCGCCGTGCTGGAGCGCGGGGGCAGCTCCGTGCGCGCCGCCGCCTTCCCCATGCCGCCCGACAACGCGCCCGACGCGGGCACCAAGCTGCAGACGGTGGTGATATCGCTCGATGGGCGCCACCACGATCTCAACGTCGGCTACATCGCCGCCGCGCCGATCTGGCGGCCATCGTACCGCCTGGTGATCGACAAGGAGGGCGCGAGCCTGCAGACCTGGGGCATCGTCCAGAACCTGTCGGGTGAAGACTGGAAGGACGTCTCGCTGTCGCTGATCGCCGAGGCGCCGCTGGCGTTCGATGCCGCGCTCGCGCGCGCCGTGGTGCCGCCGCGACCGCAGATCACCGACGACGGCGAGGTCATGGCGGTGGTTCCGCACAGCGAGACCTCGCTGGAACAGGCGCCCCCTCCGCCGCCGTCGGCGCCCGCCGCGGCGATGCCGCCCGAAGCCGAGGCCGACATGGCCGTCGGTGGGGGTGCCGAATTCGGAAAAATGGCGCGATCCGCGCCGGCGGCGGCCAGCCGCGGAATGGCGATGGACAGGCCGCGGCCAATGCCCAAGGGCGAAGGTGGCTTCTCGGGCCGCGCGCGCAACGTCGCCGCGCTGGCGACGGTCGCGCTGCAGGCGGGGGCCACCCGCTACGACGTCGGCGGCACGGTCACGATCCCCGACGGAAACGCGACCATGGTCATGCTGCTGGACATGCGGATCCCCGGCGAAGCGATCGCGCTCTTCGCGCCCGATCCCGGCGTACCCGACTCGTCGTCGCACCCGTTCCGGGTCGCGCGCTTCACCAACCGCACCGGAGGACTGCTCGAACGCGGGCCGCTGGCGATCTTCGCCGAGGGCGCCTTCCTGGGCCAGGGAATGACCGACCCGCTGCCCGACGGCGCGACCGCCACGGTGCCGTTCGCGCTCGAGCGCACGCTGGCGGTCGAGCAGAGCGGCGAGACGCGCGAAGAAGGCGCGCGCCTGTACCACATCGAGGCGGGCGTGCTCACGATCGCGCGCGAGCAGGTCATGCTCGCTCACTACGTGCTGCGCAACGGCGCCGATCACGACGCGAAGATGTTGATCAAGCATCCGCGCGCGGGCGGAGCGCGCCTGGTCTCGCCGCCCGCGGGCACCGAAGACAATGTCGGCACCGGCAGCGCGCTCCTGCCCGCGAGCGTCGCGGCGCACGCCACGAGCAAGCTGACCGTCGACGAGCGGCAGCAGATGACGTGGACCATCGACTGGCTCGCGCCGCTGGCCGACGAGGCGGTGCGCGCTTACCTGGCCGACAAGCGCGCCGACGCCGCGGTGGCGGCGCAGCTGCGCGCGGCGTGGGAATTCCGCAAAGTGCTCACGCGCGCCGGCGACGAGCGCGCGAAGATCGCGGTCCAGGACGCCGAGCTCCGCAAATCCAGCGAGGAGACGCGCGCCAACCTCAAGGCGCTCGAGAAGAACACCACCGCGGCGGATCTCCGCGGGCAACTGACGGCGCGCCTGGCCGACACCGCTGCGCGCCTGGACGCCATTGGCAGGCGTATCATCGAGATTGACCTGCTGGTCAACGAGCAACGCGTCCGCTTCAATGAAGCCATCCGCGCCATCACGTTGCGCGAGCCGCTGGCGGTGGAGTGAGCCGCGCGCGGTCCGGGACCCGCCCCAGCGGGCATGGTAAGTTGGAGTCTCCGATGGCCAAGCACGGGCGATACAAGATCGTGAGGAAGGTCGCGGACGGCGGGATGGCGGAGATCTTCCTGGCCACGCAGCTCGGCCGTGAGGGCTTTCAGAAGCCGG
>CAZNCQ010000635.1:0-1931 GCA_964571275.1 uncultured Myxococcales bacterium | reverse complement strand
GCCGGCAAAACCGTCGAGGGCGAGACCGGCGGCGGCCTCGTCCGCTGCGTCGCCAGCGGCAAGGGCGACATCGTCTCGATCGCGATCGACCCGACGGTGGTCAGCGGCAGCGAGCCGGTGAACTTGAAGATGATCGAAGATCTGGTGGTCGGCGCGGTGAACATCGCGCTCGAGCGCGCCCGCGAGCTGGCTCAGGGCGAGCTGACCAAGGCAACGGGTGGGCTGCCGCTGCCGCCCGGGATGTTCGGAAGCTGACCACGGATGTACGCATCACCGATCGCGCGTCTGGTTCAGCAACTGGGCAAGCTGCCCGGCATCGGGGAGAAGACGGCGGCCCGTCTGGCCTTTCATATCCTGCGCGCGAGCCCCGAGGACGCGGAGGCGCTGGCGGCGGCGATCACCGACGTGAAACAGAAGATCCGGTTTTGCGGGATCTGCTGCAACCTGACCGAGAGCGACCCGTGCGCGATCTGCCAGGACGCCCGGCGCGACGCCGGCACGGTCTGCGTCGTCGCCCACCCCCAGGACGTGGCGGCGGTCGACCGCTCGGGCGGCTATCGCGGGCGATTTCATGTCCTACATGGCGTACTTTCACCGCTGGATGGCATCGGTCCGGACGATCTGCGCACGGCGGAGCTCATAAGGCGGTGCTCATCCGCCGATAGTCCGGTTCGGGAAGTGATCTTGGCGACCAGTCCAAACGTCGAGGGCGAGGCAACCGCGGTCTACATCGCGAAGCTGTTGCGTCCGCTGGCCGTGCGGGCCACGCGCATCGCGACCGGCGTGCCCATCGGCGGCGAGCTCGAGTACGCGGACCAGCTGACGCTCGCGCGCGCGATCGACGGCCGGCGTGAAATCTCTTGAACGCCGTGGCTGAAGTTACGCGCGTAGCTGCCGAAAAGGATCTTGGTCAGGAGCTTGGCAAGGAGGGCCGCGAGGAGATCTTTTGTGAGCCGAGGAGATTCACGCTGAGGCATCGGGGAGCGCGAAGCTTGAATCCCAGGGATTCGAATGATAATTGTGATTCTCCAGGGCGAAGCGTGATGTCCATCGTACAAGGAGCGCAATGAGCGGCCCCGAAGTGATGTTCCCCGAAGAGCAGCAGCTGATCTCGACGCTCTGCCAGCGCTTGCAACGGGACGCCAACGCCAAAGCGATTCTGCTCATCGGCCGCGACGGTCAACCCATCGCCGAGGCGGGCGACATCGAGGAGCTCGACGTGACGTCCTTGTCTTCGCTCACCGCCGGCAACGTGGCGGCGACCGGTGGGATTTCCAAGATTCTGCGCGAGAAGGATTTCACCAGTCAGTTTCACGAGGGCGAGAAGATTCACGTTCACATCACCCTCGTGGGCGGGCGCGCGATCCTTCTGGTGCTGTTCGACGAGCGGTCGTCGCTGGGCCTGGTGCGGCTGCGCGTGAAGAAGTCCTCGGACGAGATGGCGCGGCTGTTCGATCAGGTCGCGAAGAAGGCCGCCGCGAAGAGCCAGCCGTCGATCCTCACCGAGATCACCGACAGCGACATCGACAACCTTTTCAATGATTGACCGCGGACCGGGCGCGAGCCTATGAGCTTCATCAACTACTCGTCACGCGAGATCAACTGCAAGTTGGTCTACTACGGCCCCGGGTTGTGCGGGAAGACGACCAACCTCCAGTACATCTACGCGAAGACCAGCCCCGACGCGAAGGGGCGCATGATCTCGCTCGCCACCGAGACGGAGCGGACGCTGTTCTTCGACTTCCTGCCGCTGTCGCTGGGTGAGATCCGCGGCTTCAAGACGCGCTTTCACCTCTACACCGTGCCCGGCCAGGTCTTCTACGACGCCAGCCGCAAGCTGATCTTGAAGGGCGTCGACGGCGTGGTGTTCGTCGCGGACTCGCAGATCGAGCGCATGGAGGCGAACATCGAGTCGCTGGAGAACCTGCGCC
>CAZNCQ010000634.1:0-1943 GCA_964571275.1 uncultured Myxococcales bacterium | reverse complement strand
CCCAGTTGAACATGTTGGTCGCGGTCGACTTCCAGCTCTCGACCAGCGCCAGCGTTGCCGCGCGGTCGAGACCGCTCGCGTGGGCGGAGGCGCGCGCAAGGCCGGTCGAGACGATGGGGATGAAGACATTGCAGCTCCACCAGGTGATGAGCGCAATCAACGCCATCGCAACGCCGCTGCGGGTGAGCGCGCGCGTGCCCGGCAGAAACAGCTCGCGCAACCGGGGCGGCGCGCTCCCTCGCGCGGCCTGCTTCCAGCGCTCGGGCTCTCGCACGAAGATCCGCACCACGAAGGCGACCACGGCCGGAATCAGCCCGCACAGGAACACGTAGCGCCACGACGTTTCGGGGCTGCCCTTGAAGAACACGCCGGCGATCTGGTAGTTGGCGAACGTGGCCAGGAAGAGGCCGGCGGGCGCCGACGTGTAGAGCAGCGCGCCCGCCTCGACGCGGCGCTTGTCGGGGACGACCTCCGCGACCATGGCCGCGCCCGCCGCCCATTCACCGCCGATGCCCAGACTCGCGATCAAGCGAAATACGATCAGCGCCCCCAGGTTGGGTGCCGCCGCGCACAACGTGGTGCCGAGCGCGTACAGCAACATCGTGAACATCAACGTGCGCGTCCGGCCCAACCGATCGGCGACCTGTCCGAACAGGATGCCGCCCGCCGCCCACCCGAGCAGCAGGATCGACGACAAGATCCCGTTCCAGTGCAACGTGGCCTTGGCCGCCTCGGGGGAACCGATTGGCAGGTGCAGCAGCGTCGGCACGCAGTTGGGCGCGACGTAGTTGAACAGCAGGCCATCGAAGACGTCGAAGCCCCAGCCCAGCCACGCCGCGAACAGCACCGTCCACTGGTAGCCGTTCATGTCGAGGAGCGTGCGGCCGCCTGATTGCTGGCGCGCGCCAGCGACGGTCGAAGAGGAAGACGAATCGGGAGCAGAACCGGGTGACTGGTCGCTCATGTTCACTGGTCGAGACTGGTACCGTTCGCCGACGCATCGGCAAGGTTGCAGAAGCTGACCTTCTTGATCATGGGCGGCGGATTCTGGCGCTCGCGCGTCGCCGCCGCTCGTTTGGTCGCGAAGACCCGCTGGTAGCGTTCGGCGCCCGGCCCGCCCTTGCCGCCGGATGTTTGTGCGGACGCGGCCGTCGTCGTCATCGCCGTCATCAGCGCCTTCCAGGCCGGCTGCGTCTTGGGGTCGGTCGGCTCGGGCACGAGCGCGGTCAAGCCGACGAGATCGTCGACGGTCAACGAATCGATCGCCGGCCCGCCGCCGTGGGGCGGCGCCAGCGCCTGCGTCACGGCGGGCACCAGCACGCGGTCGCGGAACTCAGCCAGGTCGTCGGCGTCGACCTGGCACCACAAGAGGCGCGCGTGCAGGTGCGCCAGCGTCGGGCCCGCCTCGCCGCGCGGTTGCAGCAGCAGGCGCTTGAGCGGCTCGTCGTAGTCGCCCTGCGCCTCGCCGTACGAGCTCAGCATCACGTCGACCAGCCGGCCGCGGCAGTCGGCGTCGCACGTCGAGCCGAGCAGGTGCGACACCAGCCACTTGCGGTGATCGGTGTGGAACGCCTCGACGCTCGCCGCCTCGCTGCTGCTCACCAGCTCGCCGGTGCGCGCCGTCGCCAGCACCAGCGCGCCGACCAGTCGCGCGCCGACCGACGCCGACTCGAAGTGGTCGATGTCCTTCCACAGCCGCTTCTCGTAGAGATCTTGCAAGTACGGCTCGAAGAGCCAGGCGATCTTGCCGGGCCACTCCTGCACCTGGCGCTCGTCGCGCAGCAGCGACATCGGCCCGTGCTGCGCGTCGCTGGCGGCCGTGGCGGCTTCCAGCTCGTCCTCGAACAGCTGCGCGATCGCGTCCGAGCGCTCAGCGAGCTTGTCGTCCTTGCAGATCTCGGCGGCGCGCGCGACGCCGAAGCGCTGCAGGCAGGTCAGCTTGA
>CAZNCQ010000633.1:0-1946 GCA_964571275.1 uncultured Myxococcales bacterium | reverse complement strand
CGGTGGGCGTCGTCGCCGCGGTGAGCGGACCGAGGATCAGGATGACGAGCGCGAGGACCGCGAAGGTGTACGGCCGCCGGAGCGCGAGGCGAACTATCCACATGGCGCCGAGTCCCCGCGGCCGCGACTATCGCTCGTCCTGCAGGTTGATCGCGCTTCGGGCGAGCTTGCCGAAGCCGGCGAGCGCGGACGAGAGCGCCTCGACGTGATCGCGGTCGTCTGGATCTTTGCTGCGTACCGCGTCGGGGAGGTCGTTCGTCGTGAGATACATGGCTCGCTCCTTTGAAATCGGCGAACAAGGTAGGTCCGGGGCGGCGCTCGTAAGGCTCAGGACAACCCGGGATTTGGGCCGCCTGCGCTTGCGCGCTGGCCTACCCGCCCTACTTCCCGCCCCATAGCAGCCCCCTGCGCGCGACTCGCGGCGTACGTCCTTGCGGCAACAGGTGGAAATCGTGTCACTCATCGGCGACGCGGCACCAAGCATCGAAGGCGCGGGGATCCGCGCGCACAGCCATGTGGCGGTGGGCGAATCATGCAAGCCGCCACTCGCCACTCGGCTGTCGCTGGCGCAGGCCCCATCGATCTCCGGGTGGGCGCCAGCACGGTTTGATCAAAGCGGCTCACTGAGGCGCGGTGGACCCCGCCCTGGTCACTGCGTCACGGCGACTTGAAGGTCCTTACCGCGCTGGTCAGTCCGTAGCTCTTGCTAGCGTTCCCCGGGTAGACCGCGCGCCGCGTACCCCGCGATGAAGATGCCAAGCATCATTCCCGCAAGAAGACCCAAGGCCGAGAGTGCCCAGCGACCGCGGTCAGACCCAGCGCTGAACGGACACGGCGGTGTCATCGGGAACGGTGTTGAAGCAGATCTTGGCGTGCGGAGCTCCCTCGTGGAGCAGGTTGACGAGCTTTTCGAACAGGAGAAATAGCGGAGGAACGGTTCGGATCCCCGCACCTATGAGGACGCAGTCAAATGTCTTCTCCTTGAGCGCCGCCGACACCACGGCCTCGGCAGTTTCGCCGCGATCGACGAGGAGCCATGTCGCATCGTACCCGAGATCGCGGAGGCGTTTCTCGTCCGCTGCCAGACCAGCCCGCAACGTAGCTTCGTCAAGCTTCACGGCCAGGTGTGAGTAGTCCACGAGTTTGGGGTCGAGCCCGAGCATTAGAACCTTCTTGTCACGCGTCATGCGGTCATCTCCTTTAATCGAGCCTACGTCACGTAGTACGCATTGAGTTCGGACGACGCACTCGAGGTGCGTTGCTCGATCTCGATGGTGCTGCACTGAAGGAGAATGCGAACCCGATGAGGCATCTTGCGACCCCGATAGGCCAGGCTGCATCCCGGTCAGTTGCGCGGCAGCGCGTCGAGGCGATCTTTTCGCTTCGTCACGCCGTCGACGTTGGCGGTTGTGCTTGTGGGTGAGCCGCCGCACCAAGCGTGGGGTAGTCCGTATAACCGCGCGCGTCCCCACGGTAGAAGGTGCTCGGATCGGGTTTGTTGAGGGGTGCACCCGCTCGAATGCGCGCCACTAGATCGGGGTTCGCCAGAGCCATCTTGCCGACGGAGACCATGTCCGCGCGGCCCTTCTCGATGTCGGCCAGCCTCGTCTCGAGGCTCGCGTCCGGATGATTGAGTACGAGGGCCGTCGGCCAGAGAGCCCGGAGCCTCGCGAGGAAACCGTCGTCTCCGTGGTGCTCATGATGCAGATATGCAAGGCCGAGCGGAGCGAGACGTGAGACGAGCGCGTCGTAAAGCGCGGGGACATCCTCTTCGATCATGTCGTTGAACTTGTTGCCAGGTGAGATGCGAAACCCTACGCGCTTCGGGCCGATTGCGCCTGCGATGGCGGTCGCGACCTCGACGGCGAATCGAACGCGACTCTCTACCGACCCGCCGTACTGATCGGTGCGCCGATTGGCGTTGCTCGAGAGAAACTGGTGCACGA
>CAZNCQ010000632.1:0-1961 GCA_964571275.1 uncultured Myxococcales bacterium | reverse complement strand
TGCCGCCCGTGACCGCGGAGCGATCACCGCCGCTCTCGCGGATGACGGGCGCCGACTCGCCGGTGATGGCCGACTCGTCGACCGAGGCGATCCCCTCGACGATCTCGCCGTCGCCGGGGATGAGCTGCCCCGCCTCGACCACCACCAGGTCCCCCTTGCGCAGCGACGAGGAGGCGACCGCCTCTTCCTTGCCGTTGACGAGCCGCCGCGCGGTGGTCTCCTTGCGCATGCGGCGCAAGGTGTCTGCCTGCGCCTTGCCACGCCCCTCGGCGACGGCCTCGGCGAAGTTGGCGAACACCACGGTGAACCACAGCCACACCGTGACCAGGCCGGTGAACCAGAGCGGAGAGCTGGCGCTGGTGCGATGAGCGAGGTCGCGGACGAAGATCAACGTCGTGAGCACGCTGCCGATCTCGACCACGAACATGACCGGGTTCTTGGCCACGTGCCGAGGCGCGAGCTTGCGAAACGAATCGACGATGGCGCGGCGAACGATGTCGCGATCGAAGAGAGAGAGAGCCTGAGCTTTGGGACGAAACATGGTGGATTCCTTCCTGTGGCGTCGAATTGCGAGGGCTGGCGCGCGCGCGTCAGTAGACTTTTCCGTGCAGCGCCGCGAAGTGCTCGACGATGTTTCCCAGCGAGAGCGCCGGGAAGAAGGTCAGCGCGCCGACGATCACCACGACGGCGACCAGCAGCACCGCGAAGGTGGAGCCGTTGGTGGGGAACGTGCCCAGGCTGGGCGGCACGACCTTCTTGCCGACCATCGACCCGGCGATTCCCAGCGCCGGGACGATCATCAGGAAGCGGCCCGCGAGCATGGTGATCCCGAGCGTGACGTTGTACCAGGGGGTGTTGGCGTTGAGCCCCGCGTAGGCCGAGCCGTTGTTGGCGGCGCTGCTCGAGTAGGCGTAGAGAATCTCCATCAACCCGTGCGGACCGGCGTTGTTCAGCGACGATTGCCCGTAGGGCATCACCGCGCTCCACGCGGTGAATCCCAGGATGACCAGCGGGAAGATCAGCACGTAGAGCATCGCCAGCTTCATCTCGCGCGACTCGATCTTCTTGCCCAGATACTCGGGCGTTCGTCCGACCATCAGGCCGGCGATGAACACCGTGAGCACGACGTAGATCAACATGCCGTAGAGGCCGGCGCCGGTGCCGCCGAAGACCACCTCGCCGAGCTGGATGTTGGCCAGCGGGACCAGGCCGCCGAGCGGCGTGAAGCTGTCGTGCATGGCATTGACGGCGCCGCACGAGGCGTCGGTGGTCACCGTGGCATAGAGCGCCGACGCCGAGACCCCGAAGCGTGCCTCCTTGCCTTCCATGTTGCCCAGGCTCTGGTCAACCGACAGGCCCGCGAACGCGGGATTGCCCTGCGCCTCGAAGTGGTAGCAGGCGACGATGCCGACGAAGCAGATCATCGCCATCGCGCCCCAGATCGCCCAACCATGCTTCTGGTCGCGCGCCATGCGCCCGTACGTGTACGTGAGCGCGGAGGGGATGGCGAAGATCATGAACATCGACAGGAAGTTCGTGAACGGCGTCGGGTTCTCGAACGGGTGGGCGGCGTTGGCGTTGAAGAAGCCGCCACCGTTCGTGCCGATCTGCTTGATCGACTCTTGCGACGCCACCGGGCCGAGCGCGATGCTCTGCTTCGCACCCTCGAGCGTCGTCACGTCCGCGTAGGCCGATAGGTTCTGGATCGCGCCCTGCGAGACCAGGATCAGCCCGAAGATGATGCTGAGCGGGATGAAGATGTAGACCGTTCCACGGATCAGATCGACCCAGAAATTCCCGAGCGTCTTGTTACCGTTCGGCCCGGGACGGCGCGCGAACCCGCGCGCCAGCGCGAGCGCGACGCAGACACCGGCAGCCGCCGACGTGAAGTTGTGCCACGCCAGCCCCGCCATCTGGGTGAGGTAGCTCATCGTCGACTCGCCCGAGTACCCCTGCCAGTT
>CAZNCQ010000631.1:0-1968 GCA_964571275.1 uncultured Myxococcales bacterium | reverse complement strand
CGCTTCCTCGACGCGCGCGGCTTCATGGAGGTCGAGACGCCGATGATGCACTCGATCCTCGGCGGCGCGGCGGCGCGGCCGTTCGAGACCCACCACAACGCGCTCGATCTCGACCTCTACATGCGCATCGCGCCCGAGCTCTATCTCAAGCGGCTGGTGGTCGGCAGCTTCGAGCGCGTCTATGAAATAGGCCGCAACTTTCGCAACGAGGGCCTCTCGCGCCAGCACAACCCCGAGTTCACCATGCTCGAGTTCTACCAGGCCTACGCCACCTACGAGGACCTGATGGCGCTGACCGAGGAGCTGTTCCGCGAGCTGGCGCGCGAGGTCGCCGGCGGCGAGAACATCACTTACGGTGGGCAAGCGGTGAGCCTGGCATCCCCCTGGCCGCGCATCCCGATGAAGGATGCGATCATCACCGCGGTCGGCGCCGAGCTCTTACCGCGCGGGCTCGAGCGCGCGATGCTCGACGACGAGGCGGCGCTGTCGCGCTGGATCGGGTCGACCGGGCTCGGCGAGCGCAAGGACGAGCTGGCGGCGGTGCTGCGCAAGGCCGACAACCACGGCGAGCGCATCGGCGCGCTCTTCGATTACGCCGGTGAAAAGGCGCTGCCCGCCGATCGTCCGGCGTTCGTCACCGACTATCCGGCGGAGACGTCGCCCCTGTCGCGGCGCAATGATGCCGATCCAGGGCGCGTCGACCGATTCGAGCTGTTCATCGTGGGGCGCGAGCACGCGAACGCGTTCTCCGAGCTCAACGACCCGGCCGATCAACGCGCGCGCTTCCAGCGTCAGGTCGACGCCAAGGCGCAGGGGCGCGAGGAGACCATGGACTACGACGAGGACTACTGCCGCGCGCTCGAGTACGGGCTGCCGCCGACGGCAGGTGAGGGGATCGGCATCGATCGCCTGGTCATGCTGCTCGCCGACCAGCCGTCGATCCGCGACGTCATCCTGTTCCCGCTCATGCGCCCGGCCGCCGAGCGCGCGGCGGCGGACGGACCAGAAGCGAAACACGACGCGAAAGTGAAAGAGTAGGATCGGCTTTGGCCCCGAGCGGGTTCGAATGGTTCGTCGCCTGGCGCCACCTGCGCGAGGATCCGTCGCGCCGGTCGCGGCGCACCATGATCGTCGGCCTGGTCTTGCTGGTGGTCGGCTTCGGCTGGCTGGCGCTGGCGCGCTTCGGGCCCGCGGCGATCGACCGCTTGCTGCACATCGGGCCGTGGCTGGAGATGCGGACCGAGGGCACGCCTTACCTCGACTGGCTCAAGTGGGCGGCGGTGAGCGCGATCTCGCTCGGGCTGTTCCTGACCATCCTGGGCTGGTTGTTCGCTTCGTTCACGGTGTTCACGGCGATCTCGATGTTCGGTGTCTATCTCGGCACCGGCGCGCCGATCATCGCGCTCTCGGTGATGTCGGGGTTCGAGGCTGACTTGAAGTCGAAGATCCGCGCCACCAAGGCCGACATCGTCATCGGCGCCGCCGACGACCGTCCGTTCAGCGACTGGAAAGAGGTGCAAGAGAAGATCACCTCGATCAAGGGCGTGGTCGATTCGATGGCCTACATCGAGTCGGAGGTCATCGTGAAGCACGCGTCAAACCCGGCGGGCATGGGGATCATCCTGCGTGGCATCGACGCCACGCGCGCGCCGCGCGTGCTGGATCTCGCGCGCAAGATGTCCGAGGGCAAGGTCGAATACTTGCTGACCCCCGACAAGATTCCGCCCGAGGACATCGAGCTTCTCCCCGGCTCGGCGGCCTGGGGCGCGAGCGACGGCGACGGCGACGGTCCGCCGCCGCTGCCACGCGAGGCCACCAGCGGCGCCAGCGCGCGCGCGGGCGGCGAGGCGCACAGGCCGGCGCTCGGCGGGCACAAGTCGGCGGGCGGCGACGGCGGTAGCCCGAGCAAGCCACCCGCGCCGTCGCCGCCGGGGATCCTGCTCGGCGACGAGCTCTACGCGCGCACGC
>CAZNCQ010000630.1:0-1973 GCA_964571275.1 uncultured Myxococcales bacterium | reverse complement strand
CGCACCTGTCTGGGGGACAGGGGGTCGCTGGTTCAAATCCAGTCGCCCCGACCAAGTGAGGGAGGACCCGTCACGGTCCTCCCTTCGGGACGCGTGTCACGCGTGCAGCGACGCGGTTGCTTTGTCGGCGCGCTCGAGGCGGTGGTTGACCTCGTCCCAGTTGATGTTCAGGAAGAAGGCATCGACGTACTTGCCGGCGGCGGCGCCGTAGTCGATCGCGTACGCGTGCTCGTACATGTCCATCGCCAGCAGCGGGGCGCCGAACGCCACCGACTGCGTGTGGTTGCCGGCCCAGTACGTTCGCAGCTCGCCGCTGTGGAAGTTGAGGTCGAGGATCGTCCAGCCGCTGCCGCCGCCCAGGCTGTTGCCGACGGCGCGGAAGTGCTCCTCCCAGCGCGCCAGAGAGCCGTATGTCGACGCGAGCCGCTTCTCGATCGGCCCGTTGCACTTACCGTTGCCGCCGAGGTTGCCGAAGTAGTGCTCGTGGTAGATGAGCGAGTTCGTGAACAGCAGCTCGCGCTCCTTGAGGCCGCTCACGAGAAAGCCCGGCGTGTCCTTGCCGACGGTGCTGAGCTGCTCCTCGACCTTGTTCAGGTTCTTGACCGCGGCCGCGTAGTTGTTGTCGTGGTGCGAGGTGATCATGCGTTCGGAGATCCCGGTCAGCTTCTTGGGATCGAACGGCAACGGCACCGCCGTGTGCTTACCTGCGAATGCGCCGGCGCCGGCGCCGGCCGTCGGGGTGGCGGCCGCTGCGGGCTGCGTCTTGCTCGCGAGCCAAAGCGCGGGCGCGCCCGCGCCCAGGATGCGGAACGTCTCTCGTCGGCTGATCGACATGGTGGTCTCCTCGCTGGAAAGGGGGACACAACATCGACCTTTATGTAGGCGGGCGCAAGTGCGCGCGCATTGAATCGCATGGCCTGCCTTGCGCGCGACGTTCCCTGCAAAGTAGAACCCCGGCACGATGTCCGACCGCCCCTTGATTCTGGTGACCAACGACGACGGCGTGATGGCGCCCGGGATCCGCGCCGCCGCCGAGGTGCTGCGCGAGGTGGGCGACGTCGTCGTCGCCGCGCCCGACCGCGAGCGCAGCGCCACCTCGCACTCGATCAGCCTCGACCGCCCGTTGCGCGTCGACGAGCTCGAGCCCGGTGTCTACTCGATCGACGGCACGCCGGTGGACTGCGTCTATCTCGCGCTCTTGCACCTCGTGCCGCGCCGGCCGGCGCTGTGTATCTCGGGCATCAACAACGGCTACAACCTCGGCTCGGACGTTTTCTACTCGGGGACCGTCGCCGGCGCCGTCGAGGCGGCGCTGCGGGGCGTGCCGTCGATCGCGATCTCGCTGGAACGCCGCAAGGCGCAGGATTTCTCGCAGGCGGCGAGCTTCCTCCAGGCGATCGCGGCCGAGGCCATCGCGCGCGGGCCGGGCGCGATCCCGGAGGCGTCGTTGCTGAGCGTGAATATCCCCGGAGGTGCGCTACGCGGCTACCAGGTCACCTTCCTGGGCCAGCGGGTCTATCGCGATCAGGTCGAGGTGCGCCAGGACCTGCGCGGGCGCTCCTATTACTGGATTGGCGGCCCCGAGGAGAACGCCACCGACGTCCCGGGATCGGACTGCAGCGCCGTGCGCGAGGGGTTGGCATCGGTGACGCCGCTCGGGCTCGACCTGACCCATACCCGGCTCATGGGTGAGCTCGTGGCTTGGCGGCTGGGTAATTTCGTGCACGACGCGGTCAGCCGCGCTAATACCTAGCGCAATGGCAGGCGGCGGCTCGCAAGGCGAAAAGACGGCGGCGGCGTCGTTCGAGCGCGCGCGTCGGGCGATGGTGCTGGAGCAGATCGCCGCGCGTGGCGTGGCCGATCCGCGCGTGCTGGGCGCGATGGCGGCGGTGCCGCGGCACGCGTTCGTCGATCCGTCGCTGCACGACGTGGCCCACGACGATCGGCCGTTGCCGATCGGTTTCGAGCAGACC
>CAZNCQ010000629.1:0-1979 GCA_964571275.1 uncultured Myxococcales bacterium | reverse complement strand
TCGGCGGCGGCTCGACCGAGATCATCGTCGCCGAGCGCGGCGTGGTCCGGCTGCGTACGAGCTTGCAGATCGGATCGGTGCGGCTGACCGAGCGCCACATTCGAAACGATCCACCACGCGCCGATGAGCTCGCGGCCACGCGCGAGGAGATTGCGGGCGCGCTCGCCCCCGTCACGGAGCTGGCGGCGCTGGCGCACCCGCGCCTGGTCGGCGTCGCGGGCACGGTGACGTCGCTGGCGGCCATGGTGCAGGCGCTGGCGTCGTACGACCCGGCGCGCGTCCACGGCTTCGAGCTCACGCGCGCCGCGCTCGACAGCCAGATCGCGCGCCTCAGCCAATCAACGCAGCCCGAGCGCGAGAAGATCGTCGGCCTCGACCCGCGCCGCGCCGACGTGATCCTCGCCGGCGCGCTGATCCTGCAAGCTATCGCCGCGCGCGCCACCGTCGACGCGGTCCTCGTGAGCGACCGAGGAATCCGCTGGGGCTTGCTCTACGAGCTCATCGCCCGATAGACCGGGCGCCCCGTCCTCGGGGAGGGGCTCTGGCTAGAAGAAATTGATCGCGAAGTTCACGAGCGACCAGTTGGTCCACGTCTCGGACTGCGCTTCCTGGTTCTGGCCGTAGTGGGCGCCGGTGACGGTCGCCTCGATGTCGAACGACCAGTGCCAGCCCTGCACCAGCTCGTAGCCGACCCCACCCATGGCCGCCATGCCCCAGCGGCCCACCCACACGTCGGGGCCGCTGACCTGGTCGACGCGCGCGGCGCCGACCCCGCCCTTGATGAACAGGCGATTGGTCAGGAACAGCTGCAACGCCGCGAGGTGCGCGGTCTGCTGATACGAGGTGCCTGAATCGCCGGCGACCGCGCCCTCGACGTCCCACATCAGGATCAGGCCCGGGTGCAGGCCGAAGCCCAGCCGGAAGGTGTAGGCGCCCGCGCTGGTCGATTGCGTGTTGCCATTTGCATCTCGGAATTGCAAACCGCCAAAACCACCGCCGCCACCGATCGTGAACGGGCGATCAATCACCGACCGCTGGGGCAGCGGCGGCGGTCCCGAATACCGGTGATAGCGGCGCGGCGGCGGAACGTAAACCGGCGGCGGACCATAGCCCGGCGGCGGACCATAGCCCGGCGGCGGACCATAGCCCGGCGGTGGACCATAGCCCGGCGGCGGCCCGTAGCCCGGCGGCGGATACGACGGAGGCGGCTGGTACGCCGAGGGCGGCGGTGGGGGCTGCGCCGGAGGCGGAGGCGGCGGCGAGGGCGGAGGCGGCGGCGGGGCCGCCTGCTGGACCGGTGGCGCGGGCGCGGCGACCGGCGGAGGCGGCGCCGGAGGAGCCGGCGGCGGTGGCGGCGGGGTCGGCGCGACAGCCGGCGGCGGCGGCATCTGCGACGGATCTTCGGGCGCGATCTCGGTGAGGCCGGACTGTTGTCCGTAAGCCGCAGCAGTGTGAAAGAGGAGAACGGTTAGTCCTGACAGCAGCCGTTTCATGATGCTTTTCCCCTTAGTGAAATCTCGACCCCAACCCTTTCGATAGTGCTAGATGTGCAAGACGAGCGCCAGCAACCGAGCCCACACTCTTTTTGTGACAGGGGCGACCGCCGCGCTGCCTGGGGCCATTGCACGCGGCGCATCGCGTGGAGACGCGAAAAATGCGTGGTGGTGTGGCCTGCGCGACACGTGCGACCCGTGTCGGCCAAGCACGCTTTGACGCAATCCTCGCGGATTGGTACAAGATTGGATTGCCCATGGACGGCTTGGTGGATGGTGGCGGCTCGGACACCCTGCGTCCCGGAACCACGCTCGGACGTTACGAGATCCGGCGCCTCCTGGGACAGGGCGGAATGGGCTGCGTCTACGAAGCGCTGCACCGCGATCTGAAGAAGCGCGTCGCCATCAAGACGTTGCTGCCGTCGCTGGCGTCGAACGCCGACGCCAAGGAGCGCTTCCTGCGCGAGGGCGAGGCGGCGTCGCGCA
>CAZNCQ010000628.1:0-1995 GCA_964571275.1 uncultured Myxococcales bacterium | reverse complement strand
GGCAACTCTGGAAGTGGTGGCGTCGGGGGTCCCGGTGGTGCCGGCCAAGGATCCGGCGGAAATGCAGGCACGTCGGGCGGCACCAGCGCCGGTGGCGCGACCGGAACGTCTGCGACCGGCGGCGCGGCAGGCACCCCGGCCGACTCCTCGGGCTGTGGCTGCGTCGTTGGCTCGCGACCTCTGCACGGCGCGGTGTCCGCTTTGTCGCTGTTGGGGATGCTCGCTCTGCTCGCGAGACGGCGCCGACACCGCAGCTAGCGCCCGTCGGGTACCAGGGAGGCTCCTCCTCCCAGGTTCCATTTTTCCAAGTCACCGGCCGTTCGCCGATCGATAGATCTGGCATGAACGATTCGGGGCGTCGCTTGATTCGCGTGCGTGGAGCGCGGCTGGTCGTCGCGCTCTTGATGCTCGGATGGTTCGACGCTTGCCGGCGAGAGGGAAGGATCAACATGACCGACGAGGTCGCGCTCCGCGAAGGGGAGCACATCAGCATTTCGATCGATCGCGTTCCGGCCGACGTCTATGAGTTCGTCTCCAATCCCGTCAACGCCCCCACCTGGGCGAAGGGGCTGGCGGGAACCATCACGAACGTCGATGGTGAATGGATCGCCGATTCGCCCATGGGAAAGGTCAAGGTCCGCTTTGCGGACCGAAACCAGCTCGGCGTGCTGGACCACGACGTGACGCTGCCGTCGGGCGTCACGATTCACAATCCGCTGCGCGTGATCCCGAACGGACGGGGAAGCGAGGTGGTGTTTTCGTTGTTTCACCAGCCGGGCGTATCCGACGCGCGGTTCGCCGAGGATGCTCGCGCGGTGAAGAGAGACCTCGCGTCGCTCAAGCAGGTGCTGGAAGGGATGGCGGCGCCGCGCTTGGGCCGACCGTAACGCGCGCGACCGACGGCACACCGGGACGCCGAGCTTCGAGCCGCGTGACTGCGATCGATTGCTATGCTGTACGTGTGAAGTTCGACGATTCGGACCAAGCGGATTCATCGGAGGTCGAGGACCGGCGTGGCATGCGATTCCCCGGCGGGCGCGTGGGCGCCGGCGTCGGGGGTCTGGGTCTGGTCGGCGGCGCGGTCTACCTGGTCCTGCAGGTGCTGGCGAGCGGCGGCAACCAGACCGCGGGCGAGTTGACCCACGCGATAGATCAGGCTCGCCAAAGCAGTGGCCAGGGTTACAGCCAGCCGGTCGAGCCGCGCCAGTTGCCGGCGGGTCCGTCGGGGAGCTGTCGCGGCGTCGACTCGGTGAACGATCCGGCCAAGTTCGTCGTCTGCGTCGAGACCAACGTGCAGTCGTTCTGGCGTCGCCGCTTGCCCGAATTCGGCGCGGGCTACCATCCGTCGAAGCTCGTGCTGTTCACCGACGCGACGCCGAGCGGCTGTGGCATGGCGAGCGCGCAGACGGGTCCGTTCTACTGTCCGCCCGACGAGAAGGTCTACCTGGACCTGGGCTTCTTCCGCGAGCTGCAGGAGCGGTTCCATGCGCGCGGTGGCGACTTCGCCGAGGCCTACGTGGTTGCGCACGAGTACGGCCACCACGTGCAGGATCTGCTCGGCATCGAGCGGCGCATGCGGGCGATGCAGCAGGCGCGCCCGGACCAGCGCGGCGCGCTCTCCGTGCGCCTGGAGCTGCAGGCCGACTGCTACGCCGGCGTCTGGGGGCACTCGGCCTACGAGGCGGGCAAGGTCAGCCGCCAGGAGATCGCCGACGCGCTCGACGCGGCAGCGGCCGTCGGCGACGACCGCATCCAGAAAGAGGTGCTGGGTCGCGTGCGCCCCGAGACCTTCACCCACGGGTCGGCGGCGTCGCGCCAGAAATGGTTCACCGTCGGGATGGAAACCGGGGATCCCGGCGCCTGCGACACGTTCGGGGCGCAGCACCTTTAGAATCGGCGCCAGGGCTCGCCGTCGAGCCGAGAATCTGTTAAAAGGACGGCCGACGGTTTGGAGAGGTGGCCGAGAGGCCGAAGGCGGCGGTTTGCTAAACCGTT
>CAZNCQ010000627.1:0-2025 GCA_964571275.1 uncultured Myxococcales bacterium | reverse complement strand
GCTCGTCGAGATCGGGCGAATGTTGCAGTATTCCCCAGCGGGCCCGATTCCCAGCTCGGGGATATGCATGCCGGTGAAGGCCAACCAGACGTCCCCGACGGTGGTCGAGATTCTCGACGAGGCGAGCGTTCTCCTCGCCGCGACGAACGCGACGGCAGCCTCCGAAGGCGCGGACCTGGCGCTGCAGACCTGGGCGCAACACCTCACGTCGACGCTGGTCGGCTACTGCGCCGTCGATCTGCGGCTCGGCGTGGGGCGCGTCGCGCGCCTCGCGACCGCGTACCGAGACAGCGCGCAGCAGGCCGCCATCGAGGAGCTCGCGGCGCGATCGCCGGTCGCCGCCCCGATCGTGATCGGCGGACGCACTGTCGGCACGCTCACGCTGGCGGCGGCGCCGGGCGGCCCAGCCGACGTCGGCGCGACGCTGGCCGACGAGCTGGCGCGGCGGGTCGCGCTCAGCGTCGAGAACGCGCGCTTGCGCGCCGAGCTTCGTGATCTCCGGCGCTCGCGCGAGGAGATGCTGTCGATCGTCTCGCACGACATACGCAACCCGCTGGGCGTGGTGCTGACCGGAAGCGCGCTCTTGTTACGCGGGTCGCTGCCGCCCGACAAGCAGGATCGCGCGCGCCGCCAGGTGGAAGCGATCCAGCGCGCGGGCTACCGCATCAACGTCCTGATCCGCGACCTGCTCGATTTCTCGAGTATCGAGGGCGGCGAGCTGTTGCTCACGCGCCGTCCCCACGACGTTGCCGGACTCCTGTCCGAGGCAGTGGACGTTCTGCGGCCGACGGCGGCGACGAAGTCGCAGGAGCTGGCGAGCGAGCCGCTCGCACAGGCGATGACAGTGAGCTGCGATCGCGAACGCGTTGTTCAGGTGTTGGCCAACGTCGTGGGCAACAGCATGAAGTTCGGCCCCATGGGCGGGCACATCCGCGTCAGCGCGGCCGCTGACGGGCCGATCGTGCGCTTCACCGTGGCCGACGACGGCCCGGGCATGGAGCCCGACGAGCTCGCCAACCTCTTCGACCGCTCCTGGCAGGCTCAGCGCAAGAACCGCGACGGGGTCGGGCTGGGCCTGGCCATCGTCCGGGGCATCGTCGAGGCGCACGGCGGCCGGATCTGGGCCGAGAGCGCCCTCGGCGAGGGAACCCGGGTCCACTTCACGCTGGCCAGCGCCTAGCTCCGCCTCGCTGCCGCCGACCTTCCATGGTGGCCCACACGGCGTTGATGTGGGAGGCGTAATTCCAGGTTCGCGCGCACCAGCCGATTCCCTCGCGAAAAAGCTTCGGGCTCGCCGGTGTCACGTAGAATAGGCTCTGCCCAGGTTCCTCAATATCGCACTGTCGAAATTCGAACGAAGACCGAGCACGACCATGAAGATGATCGAAACGCAGCAGACCAATGGATCGGGAAACGGACACGCCGCTGCCGCCAGGACCGCGGTAGCCGTCAACGCAGAGCGCGTGAACCCAGAAAATCTGGCATTCGTCGAAGACCTGTACTTCCAGTGGCGCACCGATCCCACGTCGGTCGATCCCGCCTGGCGCAGCTACTTCGAATCGCTCGACGCCGCGGGTGAGCCGGCGATCGCGCCGCCCGCGACGTTCAAGCGCAGCATCTTCGCCGGCGCGACCGTGGTGCCGCTGCGGCCCAGGGCGGCGAGCACGTCGGTCGCGGCCGAGCGCGTGCACCACCTGGTCGAGGCCTACCGCGAGCATGGACACCTCGCGGCCGACCTCGATCCGCTGGGCCTGGTCAAGCGCGCGGGCGCGCAGCTGGCGCTCGAGGATTACGGCCTCTCCGACGCGGACCTCGACACCGTGTTCAGCAGCGAGGACATCGCCGGACCCGACCGCGCCACGTTGAGCGGGCTGGTCGCGCTGTTGCGCGAGACCTATTGCCGCCACATCGGCGTCGAGCTCGCGCACTTGCACGACGTCGAGCTGCGCGGCTGGCTGCAGAACCGCATGGAGCGGACTCGCAACCGCCTGGCGCTGACGTACGGCGAGCGGCGGCGCTTGCTCG
>CAZNCQ010000626.1:0-2043 GCA_964571275.1 uncultured Myxococcales bacterium | reverse complement strand
ACCATCTCGAAGTGGATGTCCACCCCGAGCACCATGTCCATGAACGTGCTCGCCAACATCGCAGCGACCGGGCCCCTAGATGAATCGTCTCAGGGGACTTTAATTCCCCGAACGATCGACGGAACTCTAGGTGCGGTCCGGTGCCAGCTCAATAGCCAGCGGCACGCTGTCTCTTACGTCGCTGCGAGAAAATTTGAGCCTTCCGCGATGGCCGGTCGAAGAGAACTCTTCTGCCCCTACATTCGTAAGGGGGGAACCACAGTGATGACCGCATCGGGCTTCCCGACTCGCGGGCGTGCACATCCATCGGTCAGGGGCGGCTCCCAATTTCGATCTTGTAGGGAAAAGAATTGCTCTCCGTATCGCACCTCGCAGAAGGCTCACCACCAGCATGGCAGAGGCCTCTCGACGGTCAAGAGCGTTTCGCTACTCAACAGCGAAGAGCGATCGCCGATCAAATCTCCGGCGCGAGATCAAGCGCCTTATGCGAGCGGTGTCGGGCCCTTGGGCGGACCGGACGGCGAGACGTCGGCGCCCGCGGGCGTCTGCGCTTCACCCTTGACCTTTTCGCGCCAGAAGGCACCGACTCCGCCCTGCGTCGCGTGCGACGGGAGCCCGCGTGACAGCAGCTCTTCTTTGTCGAGGATCGCGTCGACGCGCCGGGTGGTCGGCTTGGCGTGGTCGAGCGTGTCCATGCGGATGGCATCGCACGGGCAGGCTTCGGCGCACAGACCGCAGACCACGCAGCGGAGCTCGTCGATCTCGAAGATCTTCGGCCGCTTCTCGATGCGCCCGTCGGGCGCCTCTTCAGCGACGATGGTGATGCAGTGAGCGGGGCAGACCGTCGGGCACATCATGCAGGCCACGCACCGGGTCTGGCCGTCCTCGCGCAACATCAGGCGGTGCAAGCCGCGGTGGCGCGCCGGATACTTCTTCTTCTCCTCGGGATACTGGAGCGTGGCGATGTCGGTGTTTTTGCGGTTGCCGGTGATGTTGCCGAAGAAGTTCTTCACGAAGTGGCGGAACGTGACGCCCAGCCCTTCGGCGATCGCCGGCAGGTACATTTGCTGGCTGAAACTTCCGGGGCGGTTGACGACTTTGACTCCGACGGCCATGTGGATCTCCCTCGCGTACAGACTACTTGAGAGCCCACAGGACGACCAGCGCCGTCACCACGACGTTGCCGATCGAGACCGGCAGCAACCGCTGCCAGCCGAGCCGCATGAGCTGATCCGACCGGAAGCGGGGCAGCGACCAGCGGATCAGCAGCTGGAACGAGCAGAACATGAACACCTTGACGAACCACAACCCGAACGTCAGCACCGAGAAGGCGACGCTCGACGTGAAGAAGTGGCCCGGGTGGTCGGCAAAGAGCTGTTGCAGCTCTTGCCAGAACGGCACCTTCCAGCCACCGAAGAACAACGTGACCATGATGGCGCTGGAGAACACGATCTCCAGGAACTCGCCCAGGAAGAACATGCCGAAACGTAGGCCCGAGTATTCGACGAAGTAGCCGATGATCTCCGGCTCGCCCTCCGGGATGTCGAACGGCGTGCGCTTGGTCTCCGCGATGGCCGCGGTCAGGAACAGGATGAAGCCGACCGGCTGCGAGAAGATCCCCCAGCTGTGGCCGATGTCGCTGAGGTTCAACACGTACTGCTGCTGCGCGACGATCGCGCCCGGCTCCAGCGTGCCGTAGACCAGGAACGACCCGAGCACGGCCATGCCCATGGTCACCTCGTACGACATCATTTGCGAGCTCGCGCGCAGGCCGCCCATCATCGCCCACTTGTTGTGCGAGGCCCAGCCGGCCAGCGTGGCGCCGTAGACCGCGAGCGACGAGATCGCGAAGTAGAACAGCAGGCCGGCGTCGAGGCGCGCGATCTGGAGCGGCAGCGGCTGTGCGCACACGCCGCCAGCGGGTACGGGGCCGCCCGGGTGGTCCCAGCAGAACGGCGCGCCGAAGGGCACGATCGCGCTGACGATCAGCGCCGGCGCCATCGCCATGATCGGCGCCCACATGAACAGGAACTTGTGCGCCTT
>CAZNCQ010000625.1:0-2045 GCA_964571275.1 uncultured Myxococcales bacterium | reverse complement strand
CCCAGTTGGTGCGCTCGAACAGCGTCACCGTCTGCTCGGGCAGCAGCATCGCCCGATGCGCGACCTTGCCGGTCAGCATGTTGTCGAAGTAGGTCGGGCTGTGGCGCTGGGCATAGGTGAAGACCAGCTGCCGCGCGCGCGCCAGGATCGGGATGCGGCTCGCGTAGGAGCCGTACCAGGCGCTCCATTCGACGACGATGAAGACCGCGACCACCACGAAGAAGCCGAACAGCGGCGGCCGCAGGGCGCGCCACGCGCCCGGCGCGCGCAGGTCGAGGCCAACCGCCGTGTCGACGATCCGCTTCATGGCGTAAAACTGCAGCACCGAGAGCGCGCGCAGCGACAGCGAGGCCACCATCATCAGCAGCACCGTCGCCCGGTGCGGCCGCGCGAACAGCCAGAACAGACGGAAGATGGAGCGGGGCAGCTCGTCTGGAACTTCGGCCGCTGGAAGGATGGACTCGGAGGACGACTCGGGCTCGATGCTGGCGGAACGCATGCGCCGCCATTTTATCCCGCGGGCGCGCCGTGCCCGGGGAACGATGGCGCGACGAGACGGCCGGTCGGGCGCGTACGGACCGCGCCCGACCGAGTCCCCCCCTTCAGGGCGAGGTGTTTCGCAGCAAGGTGATCGTGGGGGTGGCCGACCCGACGACCAGCGACGGTCGCGCGCCGGTGGTCAGTGTCGCCGCGACCATTCCTGCGAGCGGCGGAAGCCCGCCGCTGAAGGTCACGGGCCCGTCGAACATGCCGGCGCCCAGGTTGCGCGACACCAGCACCTGGGCGGCATTCGTGCTCGCCAGATCGGGGCGTCCATCGCCGTTGAAGTCGGCCGCGACGAGCGCGGTGACCGGCGAGCTACCCAGCAGGACGCGCGGGACGAACCCTCCCGCGCCCGTTCCCGAGAGCAGGAAGATCCCACCGTTTCCGCCGACGGCCAGGTCGCCCAAGCCGTCGCCGTCGAAGTCGGCCGCCGCGAGCGCGGTGGCCGGAAACGGGAGCGGTGTGGACGGCCCGTTCACGAAAACGCCGATGCCCCGCTGCAAGAACGACGTCGCGATCGACATGCCGACGTTCGATAGGACCGCGACGTCCAGCATCGGGTCCCCGTCGATGTTCGTGACTGCGATCGCGGTCACCGAGCCGTTCGGCGAGCTGAAGATCTGTCTCGTGCCCGCGCGCTGCGAGACCGCGAACCCGAGCCCGGCGTCGGTGCTTCCCACGATGTCGACGATGCCGTCGCCATCGACGTCGCCGGCCGCCAGGACGGCGAGCGGTGGCGTCGGCAGCGACGTGGGCGCCCCGAAGGCGCTGGGTCCAATCCCGGACAGGAGCACCGGGGAGTTGCCCGCCAGCGCGATCGCGAGGTCGACGAAGCCGTTGCCGTCGAAGTCGCCGGCGACGATCGCGCGCGGTGTCGTGGGCAGCTGCGCGATCTGCTGGACGGGGCCGACGATTCCGCTCGGGGACGACAGCACCAGGAAGATCGCCCCGCTGCTGGTCGCGAAGGCGAGGTCGCCGTTGCCGTCGCGGTTGAAGTCGGCGCTGACCATGGGGCCCACGGGCGCCGGGACCGGGGCCGTCATCGGCGCTGCGAACGCGATCGGTCCTGGCGCGACCGCGCCGCCGACGCCCGCGTCACCGCCCGCCGCGCCGCCCGTTCCGGTTGCGCCGCCCGTTCCAGTCGCGCCGCCGTCGGGGTCGTCCTGAAAGTCGACGCCGACCGTGGCCCGGCCGTTGCGCCGCAGGACCAGCGTCACCGCGACCGGCGGATCGACCACGACGTTGGCGACGACCGCGTCGCCGATCCACGCCGCGACCGCCGACGGCGTCAGCATCGCGCACGTGACGCCGAAGGCCTCGCCGTTGAACGCGTCGTTCCCCAGCGGCAGACCGCCGAGCGTGAACGCCGTCGCCTGCCCCGGCGTGACATCCACCGCGCTCACCACGGTGCGGCTGCCGGTCACCGTGATGCGCACGCAGCGCGTGTCGCTGGGCGCCTGCATGATCGCGATGCGGGCGACCCCGATCTCCTCCTCCGGCGA
>CAZNCQ010000624.1:0-2069 GCA_964571275.1 uncultured Myxococcales bacterium | reverse complement strand
CTGTCGGGCAACGGCCTGCTGATGAACGCGCTCAAGACCGGCGTTCTGACGACCGGGTCGATGATGAACACCACCGATGGCCGGAGCACGATGAGCTACATCGTGAAGTGCGCGCTGCCGAGCGGGCATTCCATCACGGCGAAGGACAGCACCGGCACGTCGTACACCTATGCAGGCCTGATCGGCACCGCGCCCGAGTGGGAGACGGGGACCTGCAACACGACCTGCCAGGAGCGCATGTCGGCCTGCTTGCTCGCGCACGTGAACACGTCGGGCGTGCACATTCCGATCTGGCTCGACAGCGAGGGCGCGATCGGCTGGGGTCAGAACACCAGCTATCCGTACCAGGAGGGCTCGTTCTTCGGAAACGTCTTCGTGAATCCGCCGAAGGGCTACTTCTGCAACGGCCGGGACTTTGACTCGGGGACGGTCCCCGGGCGCCTCGGGGCTGGCCAGTCCAACGCGCCCTACTCCGATCCGTTCGGGACGCCCGGCCCTTGCTCGGCGTCGTGCACCGCTTCGTCCGCGACGACCAATGGCGTCGCCGACGGCTACTCGACTTGCAACGGCTACACCCACGTGGTCACCGTGTGGCGCAACTTCGATGTCAACACGCAGTACAAGATCGTGAACCGTATCACCGGCAAGGTGCTCGAGGTCGCGGGCAGCAGCACAGCCGCTGGCGCGGCGATTCAGGGTCGTACCTACGCTGCGACGGCGAACCAGAAGTGGACCATCACCCAGATCTCGGCCGGCAAGTACAAGGTCGTCAACGTGAACAGCGGCAAGGCCCTCGACCTGACCGGTGGCTCGACCGCTGATGGCACTGCGCTGATCCAGTCGACCTACTCGGGCGCGGCGTCGCAGCTCTGGGCGTTCCAGTCCATCAGCGTCCAGCCCGGCAACTACGAGATCAGCCCCTCGGCCAAGCTGGCATCGACCATCTGGCCGGCCGCGGGCAACACGCTGGACGGCGCGGCCGTCGCGGCCGTCACCTACGGCACGGCGGACATTCAGAAGTGGAACATCATCCCGCTCTAGTCAATCGCTAGCTCGTACGCGAAGGCCCGGTCGGCGACCCCGACCGGGCCTTTTTCTTTTGTCCGCGCGATGGGCGGCGGTGAGGGGGGGAGACCCCAGGGGGTGGTGCAACGCTTTGTTGCCGCGATCTCAACAGGTCGAAAGGATGTAACGCACTTACACTCAATAAAATCATCGTGTTACGATGTCTATTTAATAATTAATTGTAGGCATAGTTACTGCTTTGTTGGTTCAGTGTAGAGCGGAAGGTATCCGCTCCCGAAAAAGGCAAAACCCGGGTGACCGGGTGACGCAAAGCCAACGGGACTCTCGAGTCGGCTGGGCTACCGAAGGACGGAAATCAAAATGACTGACACAACGAAACGGACAACTTGGCTGGCGGCGTCGCTGGCTCTGGCTGCGGCGCTCGCCGGCTGCCAGGTTCCCGGAGAAGAGGAGACTGGCAACACGGTCGAGAGCGAGCTCGTGAGCGCGAACGGCCTGTCGCTGATCAACGGCCTCTCGCTGACCAACGGCCTGTCGGGCAACGGCCTGTCGGGCAACGGCCTGTCGGGCAACGGCCTGTCGGGCAATGGCCTGCAGCTGAACCCGCTGGCGACGACCGGCCTCAGCTCTACGACGTACCTCATGAACTCGGCGGCGGGTCGCTCGACCCTGTCGTACCTGGTTCGCTGCGCGCTGCCCGCCGGCCGCACCATCACCAAGGCCGACTCGACCGGCGCGAACTATAGCTTCGCCGGCGGCATCGGCCTCACCCCGCAGTGGGAGACCGGCGTCTGCGACTACACCTGCCAGCAGTGGATCTCGGCCTGCATGCTCGCGCACGTCAACACGGCGGGCATCCACGTGCCGATCTGGCTCGTGGGCCAGAACTCGTACCTCGGTTGGGGCCAGTCGACCACCTTCCCGAACCAGGAAGGCACGTTCTTCGGCAACATCTTCCAGCTGAACACGGCCGGCCACACGGACGCGTACTACTGCGAGGGCCCGGGCTTCAACAAGACCGTCGTCGACGGCCGCCTCGGCTC
>CAZNCQ010000623.1:0-2075 GCA_964571275.1 uncultured Myxococcales bacterium | reverse complement strand
CCTACTGCCTGGACGATCCGATCCTGGCGCAGAAGCTGGAGGACGTCGGCTGCGCGGCGGTGATGCCGCTGGCGGCGCCGATCGGCTCGGGCCTCGGCATCCGGAATCCGTACAACATCCGCATCATCCTCGAGCGTGCCAAGGTGCCGATCATCGTCGACGCCGGCGTGGGGACAGCGTCGGACGCCGCGATCGCCATGGAGCTCGGCTGCCACGGCGTGCTCATGAACACCGCGATCGCCGGCGCGCGCGACCCCGTGCTCATGGCCGAGGCGATGCGCGACGCGATCGTCGCCGGGCGCAAGGCGTTCCGCGCCGGGCGCATCCCCCGCAAGCTCTACGCGAATGCGTCTTCGCCGCTCGAAGGCTTGATTGAGTAGCGGCGCCGACGCTCGAACCAGGCCCATTCTTCGTCGAGCCCCCGCTCTCTACGTCATCACCGACCGCCACGCCACGAACGGTCGCGCGCTCGACACCGTGCTGTCGCAGGTGCTCGAGGGCGCCGCGCGCGCTGGCGTGAGCCCGGGCACGGTCGCGATCCAGCTGCGCGAAAAAGATCTCGAGGCGCGCGCTCTCGTCGAGCTCGCGCGCCCGTTGCGGGCGCTGACCACGCGATTCGGCGCCGCTTTGTACGTCAACGACCGCGCCGACGTCGCGCTCGCCGTCGGCGCCGATGGCGTTCACCTGACCGGGACATCGCTGTCTCCGTCGGAGATTGCGGTGATCGCCCCCACGCTATCCATTGCGATCTCTGCGCACGGCGCCGACGATCTCGCGAGCGCCGGCGAGCTCGCGGCGTCGGGTGCCGCTGACATTTCCTTCGCGGTTCTCGGCCCGATCTTCGACACACCTTCGAAGCGCCGCTACGGCGCGCCGATCGGCCTGCCCGCGCTGGCCGCCGCGCGCGCGATTCCCTTCCCCGTGCTCGCGATCGGCGGCATCTCCGTCGGGAATGTTCGATCATGCCTCGCCGCGGGAGCCGCCGGAATCGCCTGTATCCGGGCGCTGTTGGCGGACGAAGATCCCGAAGAAATTGCTTTTTCAATTTCCCGGGCGATTTTAGAGGATGCCCCGACACACTAAGCTGGGGACTTGACATGAATTCCAGGCCCTGTACTTTCGGGCACACTTTCCGCGGCTGCAGCCAAGGGAAGAAGCAACCAAACGTTCGAGGAGGGCAGTATGGCAACCGGAAAGGTGAAGTGGTTCAACGATGCGAAGGGGTACGGATTCATTGCTCGCGACGACGGTCCTGATGTCTTCGTGCATCACACCGCGATCCAGAGCGAGGGCTTCCGCTCGTTGAGTGAGGGTCAAACGGTGGAGTTCGACATTACGGAGGGGCCGAAGGGGCTGCAGGCTGCCAACGTCCGCAAGTCGGCGTAACGTTCCGAACCACTGAAACGAATGGAACGGCCGGGGACCCCCTCGGCCGTTTTTTCGTATTCAGGGTGTGCGGGTCACCAGCAGCGTGACTTCCTCGTCGGTGGGACGGCCGCGGTTCGCGGGCCGCACCTCCCAGCCGCTCCGCGCGCGGATGATGGCGGTGGCGCTGGCCAGGATCTCGGCGGCGATGGCGGGAAAGTCCTTGACCCACTCGAAACCATCGGCGTCACCGTCGTAGTCCTCCGGAAAGTCGCAGCGCAGATCGAACCGCAGCGTGAACTCGCGTTGCTCGACGTAATTCATTCCGGACAGTTATAGCGCGGCGAGCGCGAATCAATCGCGCTCGCGCAGCCAGTCGGTCTGAATGCCCTCGCCGAGGTCGCGCACGATCTCTTCGCGAAATCGTCTCTTCAGCTTGTCGGCGATCTGGCCCATGCGCTGCTTGGTGACGCCAAAGCGCTCGCCCAGCACGCCCAGCGACACCGGCTCCTCGGCGGCGAGGTGCTCGCTCCAGACCGCGCGCTCGCGCTCGTCGGTCAGGCGCTCGCGAAAGCCGTCGACGAACTGCGCGACCGCGCCCACCATCTCCGCCTCGACCGCGCGCTCCTCGGGCGTGTCCTGTTCGGCGGCGATGCGCTCCGACAGCGGATAGGAATCCTCGGGCGCGCCGGCGCGCGGCTCGAACGACA
>CAZNCQ010000622.1:0-2104 GCA_964571275.1 uncultured Myxococcales bacterium | reverse complement strand
TCGTCGTGCTGACCTTCATCGCGCTGGTGGCGTCCTTCTCGATCGTCTCGAACCTCATCATGCTGGCCACCGAGAAGGCGACGGAGGTGGCGATCCTCAAGTCGATGGGCGCGGGCGACTTCGCGATCCTGAAGATCTTCTTCGCCGAGGGGCTCTACATCGGGCTCGTCGGGTTGGCGCTGGGCATGACGGTCGGTATCGTCGGGTGCCTGCTGCTGTCCCGATTCGGCCTGCCCATCGATCCTGACCTCTACTACATCCAGAAGCTGCCGGTCGTGATGCGGGTCTCGGAAATCGCCTCGGTGAGCCTGGCGGCGCTGGCCCTGTGCTGCCTGGCGACGATTTACCCCGCTTTCGTGGCCTCGCGCATGCGCCCGGTCGACGGTTTGCGCTACGAGTGACCCGCGCGCGTGCGTGGCTGGGCAACTCAGGCTAAGTGCGCCTAGTCTCAAGCGTTGTCGTGGCTCGCCCGTCGTTGACACTCGCCGATGTGGCGACTACCTTGCGACCCCGCAATGAACCCGCGCAAGGAGCCTGGTTGACGCCCGCGACCCCGTTCGCGTCGACCGCCGACCGATCGCCCGTCGCTCTCGCCGCGCCACCTGGAGAGATCGGGGGCGCCGCCCGCCCGGCGCGCGGCGGGGCGCACGTGGTCGTGCGGGGTCTGACCAAGAACTTCAGTCACGGTGGGCGCGTGCTGCCGGTGCTGCGCGGGATCAACTTCGAGCTCCTGCCGGGCGAGATCGCGTCGGTCGTCGGCGCGTCGGGCGCCGGCAAGTCGACGCTGCTGCACGTCCTCGGCATGCTCGACGCGCCGTCGTCGGGCACGATCACGTTCGACGGCGTCGACCTGGACGTGACGACGATGTCGTCGGCGAGCCTGGCGGCGTTCCGCAACCGCGAGATCGGCTTCGTCTTCCAGTTCCACCACCTCTTGCCCGAGTTCACCGCGCTCGAGAACGCGATGATGCCAGGCCTCATCATGCGGCTGCCGCGCCGGGAGTGCGTCGAGCTGTCGCGCGCGATGCTGACGCGCCTGGGCCTCGGCGATCGGCTCGAGCACCGACCCGGCGAGCTGTCGGGCGGCGAGCAGCAGCGGGTGGCGCTGGCGCGCGCTCTCTTGCTGTCGCCGCGGCTGCTGCTGGCCGACGAACCGACCGGCAATCTCGACACGAAGACCGGGCGCGAGATGCACGAGCTGTTCTTCGAGCTCAATCGCGAGCGCGGCATGACGATCCTGATCGTCACCCACAACAATGAGCTGGCCGCCCAGACCGCCCGCAAGCTGCGCATGGCAGACGGCGTGATCGTCGAAGGGGAGTAAGCGCGGTGAAGATCATGCGTGGGAGCCCCGCGCGGGTTCCCCGAAACCCGATTATCGGGTCGGTTGCGTCCGCGGCGCTGGTGGTGGCGATCGCGCTCGCTGCCTGGCCCGCGGCCGCCGCCGACGACGACGAAGCCGCGGCCGAGCCGCCACCGGCCGCTGCGCCGGCGGTCGCGATGCCGTCGATGAAGGTGCTGCGCGTGCTCTTCCGCGGCAACCGCAAGGTCGAGGACGACGCGATCAAGGTCAACCTCAAGACCCAGCCCGGCGTGCAGCTGACGCAGGAGATCCTGCGCGACGACGTACGCACGATCTGGAAGATGGGTTTCTTCGAGGACGTGCAGGTCGAGAGCACCGAGAGCAAGGCCGGCCTGGTGATCGTCTTCGTGCTCAAGGAGAAGCCGGCGATCAACAAGATCTACGTCGCCGGCAACGACGAGGTGTCGCTGTCGAAGATCAACGAGGTCCTCGACATCAAGAAGGAGCAGATCCTCGATCTCTCGAAGCTCAAGAAGAACGTCGAGAAGATCAAGGACCTCTACGTCGAGAAGGGCTTCTACATGGCGGAGGTCGCCTACGAGCTGAAGCGCAACTCGCCGTCCGAGGTCGACGTCTGGTTCCGGGTCCACGAGAACGCGAAGGTCGAGGTGCGCCGGGTCAACTTCGTCGGCAACCGCGCCATCAGCGACGACGAGCTGCGCGAGGTGATCCTCACCCACGAGGGAAACATCCTCTCGATCGTCACCCAGGCCGGCACCTACCGCGAGGACGTGTTCCAGC
>CAZNCQ010000621.1:0-2109 GCA_964571275.1 uncultured Myxococcales bacterium | reverse complement strand
CGCCCGATCAGCATCGGGAACAGCATGTCGCCGCGGTTGGTGAGCGTCACCAGGATCCGCTTCTTGAACGGCCCGATCCGCAACGCGGTCTCGATGACCGGGCGCCGCTCCATGCGGCCCGAAGTGTCGCGCACGACGACGTACTCGCGCACGGCGGCGCGCACCTTGGCCGGGCGCTTGCCGCGCGGCCCGCCGGGCACGGTGATCTCCAGGATCGGCCGCCGGCCGGGACCGCCGGCCGTGTCGACGGTCTTCATGCGCGCGACGTGCAGCGCCGACGTGCGCGCTCCGGTGTCGATCTTCGCCTTGAGCCGCGCGATGCCCAGGTTGGGCAGCGCGACGTGCTCGACCCAGCCGGCGCGCACCTTGGTGTCGTGCGCGCGCGAGCGCTCGGACTTGCGCGCGCGCAGCGGCGCCGCGCCCGCGCGCTCGACGTCGGCGCGCGCGAGATCCCCGATCAGGAACAGCTTGGTCTTCGCGCGCGCGGTCAACCGCAACGGCGACTCGAGGATCAGACCGTCTCGCCGCGCCTTCACCTCGATCCCGCGGGCCCCGAGCGGAGGCTCGATGCGCGCCAGCACGTGGCCTCGCCGAACCAGATCGCCCGCCATCGCGCGCGGCTCGACCAACCCGCCGGCGGGCGCGCGGACCGTCGACGTGCGCCGCACCGGCAATGGCGCCGGTGACGCCGGTCGCGCGGCGCGCGTGTCGGTGGCGCGCGTCTCGCGGCGCGCTTCGCTCTTGCCGTCGCCCCGGACGGTCGCGTCGAGCGGCAGCACGCCGATCGCGTTCAGCACGGCGCGCATCGCCGACACCAGCTGCGCCACGTCGGCCGCCTCGTCGCCGGGCCCGCCGGCCGCGCGCAGCTCGAGGGCGCTGACGCCGGCTTCGGCCGCCGCCGCGCGCAGCGAGCCGGACGGCGCGCGCGTCGCCAGCGCGACGACCGCCCCCGTCTCCGCGACGAGACGCCGCGTGCGGGGGTCGTCCATCGCGGCGCGCACCGCGGGCAACGCACGCCGGCCCGGCGGCGGTGCCGCCAGCAGGATCAGCGCCGTCGATCCGACCGTCACCTCGGAGAACAGCGCAAAGGCGTCGCGCTGTTCGCGCGTGCCGCCCGCGTCGCCGGGGAAGGTCCAGAGCGGCGCCGCGCGATCGCCGGGCGCGAAGCGTCCGCCCGCGCGCATGACCGGGACCACCACCAGGCTGCCCGACATCGCCGCCGGGTCGATGGTGCGTGTGAGCTCGGCGGCAGCGCGCGCAGCGCTCGATTCGTAGCCGTGCAGCGCGGCGACGATGCTGACGCGGGGCCCGGCCTTGGGACCGACCGCGGCCCACGCGGGTACGGCGACCGCCGCGGTCTTGTCGTCGCTCGCGCGCACCGCGAGCGGGATCGACAGCGTGCGCGCCTCGCCGGGCGCGATGTTGATGCCGCCGACCCGGATTGCGCGCGCGGGGGCCTCCGCTAGCATCGCAGACACCCCGATCTCTCCCGGCGTCACTTCGACGAGGCGAGCTTGCCGACCAGCGCCTGCAGGCGCCCGAGCGCGTCCTTGTCGACGTCGCTGAGGCGGATGCCGACCCTCAGCTCCTGCCGCGCCACGACCTTGCCCTTACCCACGACCAGCGTCTGGTTCTGGGCGTCGACGATCTCGACCTTGTACGTCGTCCCCAGCGGCACCTCCTCCTCGACCGGAATGAAGAAACCGCCCATGCGGATGTTGAGCAGCGGGTTGTAGGAGAAGAAGGTCGCGGTGGCCGCGTTCAGCATCACGCGCAGCTTGCCGTCGCCGATCTGGATCGTCTTGATCGCGGGCGCGGGCGCCGTCACGGGTGCTGGCGCCGCGGCCGGCGCGCGCAGGGTCGCGCGTGGCACGCTCGGCGGCGGCGAGACGGCGGCCGGGCGCGTCGCCGTCGAGCGCGGCACACTCGGCGCGGCGGGCGCAGCGATGTTGGGGGACGTCGGCGGCGACGAGAACGGGCTCGGTCCCGGGGGCGCCGGCGGCATGGACCCGGCCGGCGTCGCGGGTAGGCTGACCGGCGGGGGGGGCACGGGACGCGAGAAGTCGAGCGGCAGCGTCGGGCTCTTCCCCTCGTCGACGTTGACCTCGA
>CAZNCQ010000620.1:0-2116 GCA_964571275.1 uncultured Myxococcales bacterium | reverse complement strand
AGCCGATCCTGATGTACCAGAAGGGCGCTGTGGCCGGCACCGAGAGGTCCGCTTCATGAGCACGGAGGTTTCCCGATGCGAGGACCGGCGATGATGACGACGACGGTGCGACGGCTGGTGGTCTGGATCCCGGTGCTGATGGTGGCGTCGCTGCTCTACTGGACCGTCGCCCTCGGGCTCGGGGGGATGTCGCTGATGGCGGTGAGCGCCCTGTCACAGGATCACGACCCGCAGCTCTTCACGCTGCCCCCGTCGGGCGGAGACACCGACACCGCGGCGGCGACGTCGCGCGACGGATACGAGCCGATCGTCGTCCACCTGGAAGAGTCGGTCGAGCCCGAGGACGTGGACGACAACCCGGGCTGCGGGCTGTCGGGCGGAACGTCGGCCGTCGGTGACGCGGACGGAGCTCCCGTGCCGACGGGCCAGAGCGGCGTCGGCGTCTACTAGTTGGGTAAAGGCCCCTCAGAGGGGCTTTGAATCGCCTCACGCCCGAGGTTCGCGGCGGAAGCTCGAGCGCGATCGTGCGCGGAAGCGTGTGCGAATTTTGGCCGTCTGGTTGCGGAGTTGCTAGGATCGTGGTGCGTTGTCCCGATTGACAGCGCACCGCTACTGGACTGATCCGATGCCGCACCCGAGGAGTCACTGATGTCCGATCGTCAGAGGGACCAGAGAGACCAAAGGGACGATGACAAGCACGCCCCGCGACGTGTTCCTTTGTTACCTCTGCGCGATATCGTCGTGTTCCCGCACATGGTGGTGCCGTTGTTCGTGGGCCGAGAGAAATCGATCAGCGCGCTCGAAGAGGCCATGGGGAAGGGCGGCTACAAGGAGATCTTCCTCTCCGCGCAGCGCAAGGCCAAGACCAACGAGCCGGTGCCCGACGACATCTTCACCGTCGGCACCGTCGGGACGATCATCCAGCTTTTGCGGCTGCCCGACGGGACGGTCAAGGTGCTGGTCGAGGGCAAGCGGCGCGCGGCCATCCGGCGCTTCACCCAGACCGAGGGTTTCTTCACCGTCGAGATCGAGGAGCTGCCCGACGTCGGAGAGAAGTCGGTTGAGCTGGACGCGCTGATGCGCGAGGTGCACGCGACGTTCGAGGGCTACGTGAAGCTGAACAAGCGGATCGCGCCCGAGATCTTGATCTCGGTGCAGACCATCGAGGATCCCGGCCAGCTCGCCGACACGATGGTCGGCCAGCTGCAGCTGAAGCTCGCCGACAAGCAGGCGATCCTGGAGATGGACACGCCGTCGAAGCGTCTGTCGCGTCTCTACGAGCTCATGAAGGCGGAGATCGAGATCTTGCAGGTCGAGCGCAAGATCCGCACGCGCGTCAAGAAGCAGATGGAGAAGACCCAGAAGGAGTACTACCTCAACGAGCAGATGCAGGCGATCCAGAAGGAGCTGGGGGATCGCGACGAGTTCAAGAACGAGCTCACCGAGATGGAGGAGCGCGCCAAGCAGAAGAACCTGTCGCGCGAGGCGCAGGCCAAGGTGAAGAAGGAGCTGAAGAAGCTTCGCATGATGGCGCCGATGTCGGCCGAGGCGGCGGTCGTGCGCAACTACGTCGACTGGGTGCTCGCGCTGCCCTGGGGCGAGAAGACCGAGGAGAAGCTCGACGTCATCGAGGCGGAGCGGATCCTCGACCAGGACCACTACGGCCTGAAAAAGGTCAAGGAGCGCATCCTCGAGTACCTGGCCGTGCAGGCGCTGGTGAAGAAGCTGAAGGGGCCGATCCTGTGCCTGGTCGGCCCGCCCGGCGTCGGCAAGACGTCGCTGGCGCGCTCCATCGCGCATGCGACCGGGCGCGCGTTCGTGCGGCTGTCGCTCGGCGGCGTGCGCGACGAGGCGGAGATCCGCGGCCATCGCCGCACGTACATCGGCGCGCTCCCGGGCAAGATCATCCAGTCGTTGAAGAAGGCGGGCAGCCAGAACCCGGTCTTCCTGCTCGACGAGGTCGACAAGATGTCGACCGACTTCCGCGGCGATCCGTCGGCGGCCTTGCTCGAGGTCCTCGACCCGGAGCAGAACAGCACCTTCAACGACCACTACCTCGACCTCGACTACGACCTCAGCGACGTGATGTTCATAACCACGGCGAACTACCTGCACG
>CAZNCQ010000619.1:0-2123 GCA_964571275.1 uncultured Myxococcales bacterium | reverse complement strand
ACCAGCGGCGTGACGTTGATGTCGGTGATGATGCCGCGTCGGCGCGTGCTCGAACCCGCCATCACGCCTCCTCGCGCGCGCCGTCGCCGATGCGCGCCGCTTCCAGCGCGACGCCGGGTCGGCCCTTGAGCAGCGCGAGGATCTCGTGAGCCAGCACCTCCGACCGCGAGGCCGCGCTCTCGACATGGCGCATGAACAGGTTGTACGTCGCGACCGCCGGCAGCGCGACGACCAGGCCGATACCGGTGGCGACCAGCGCCTCTGCGATCCCCGACATCACCGCCTGCGTCCCCTGCAGCGCGCTACCCGCCAGGTCGTGGAACGCGCGGATGATGCCCAGCACCGTGCCGAAGAGGCCGATGAACGGCGCGTTGTTGCCCAGCGTGCCGAGGAACGCCAGTCGCCGCTCGTAGCGCGCGCGCTCGCGCTCGACCGCGGCCGCCTTGCGCTCCTCGGCCGCCGCGACGCCGTCGGCGGCGCTGGTCAAGCAGGCGCGCGCGACCGCCGCCTCCATCGAGCGCGCGCCCGACAGCTTGCCGAGCGCGCTGACCGCGCCGCGATCCCGCAGCGCCGCCAGCGCCGCGTCGATGGCCCCGGCTGGGCGCCGCTCGCTCCAGAAGAACCAGAGCCGCTCCAGCATCACCGCGACGGCTGCCACGCTGAGCCCCAGTAACAAGTACAGCACCCAGGCCGACCCCGCGCGCAGCATGAGATCCAGAACCTGAGAGTCGATCGCTTTCCCGTTGTTCATTGATGTCTCCTGATCAAAGCCTGCCTCGCAGGCCCACGGTCGGCAGCACGTAGCGGATCACGGTTCCCGGTTGTACCTCTTCGGGCAACAGGGCGATGTTGGTGATGTCGACGTAGAAGTCGAGCAGCCACTTTCGATACACCGCGCGCTTGTCGACGCGCAGATCGAAGCGCATGTACCCGTCCTTCCGCGCGGCGTTGTAGCCGCTGGTCACCGGCACCGGCGCGCCGCTCTGGTATTGCCAGCGCACGCCGAGGTCCCAGTTGCGGCGTAGCGGCAAGCCCGCGACCACGTTGATGAGGTGCGTGCGGTCGAAATCGTACGGCACCCAGGCCGTCGTCGTTTGGCCGTTCGACGTCTGGCTGCGCAAGCGCTCCGAGCGCGACAGCGTGTACGACAACCAGCCGAAGACGCCGGTCTTCGATTCGCGGCGGATCAGCACCTCGCCGCCGTAGGCACGGCCGGTCTCGGGCTGCGTGAGCCGGTCGATGAACATCTGCCCGTTGTTCGGCGGCATCACGATCGACGTCGGCCCGACCGTCGCGTTGGGCGCGGTGATCACCGATGTGTCGTTGATCTGCAGATCGAAGATCGTCGGGTCCATGTAGTTGAAGAACCCTTCGACGTTGAATTGAAAGCGTTGCTCCAGCGGGATCTCCACGCCCAGGCTGGTCTGGTACGACCGCAGGAGGCCGTACTTGAGCGGCATCATGTCCAGGCCGGGCAGCGGCAGCACGAAGCGCGGCGGCTGGTGATAGATGCCCGCGCTGCCCTTGAGCCAGATCGCGCTGTCGTCGCTGCCCGGCTTCGCGTCGGGCAGGTCGCGATCGGCGAGCTTGTATCGCACGGTCAGGCGCGGATCGACGTCGTACTTGCTCGTGGTGCCGTCGGCGTTGCTGTCGGCGCGAACGCCGGGCCGGATCAGGATCCGCGGCGTCGGGCGCCACAGCGCCTCGACATAGGGCGACACACCGTAGAACTTGTCGAGCTGTGACGTGAGCGCCGAGAAGGCGTTCTGCCCCGCGGCCGCGCCCGCTCCCTGTTCGACCTTGTGGAAGAACGCCTGCACACCGAGGTCGAACGTGATCTTCGGCGTCGGGGCCCAGCGCGCGGTCGCGGTCGGCTCGACGCTCCAGACGTTGAAGTCGGTGCCCGCGCTGAAGGTATGGTCGTAGCCCGCGACCAGCCTCGCTGTCTCCTCGAACGGGCCGTCGGCGTGGCGGTAGCGAAAGTCGCCGCGGTGAAAGCCGAGCACCAGCGTCGGCGTCAGCGGGGGGTTGGGCATGTTCGGGTCGGCGGTCGCCGCCACGGTGTCGAGCTCGTCGTTCGCGCCGAAGAAGAACACCGTCCACCCGTTGCGCGGCGTCCCGCC
>CAZNCQ010000618.1:0-2127 GCA_964571275.1 uncultured Myxococcales bacterium | reverse complement strand
CGGTCGAGATCCCGGCGCCGCGCGCCGGCCGCGTCGCCAAGCGCATGTACGCCGAGGGCCAGCTATGCCCGGTGGGCAAGGTGTTGATCACCATCGAGCTCGACGGCGCACCGGCGACGGCCACGGCCGAGGCGCACGCGAGCGCGCCGGTCACCGCGACGGTGCACGCGAGCGCGCCGGTCACTGCGACGGTGCACGCGCCCGCCATGAACGACGCGCACACGTCCGCCAAGCCCAACGGCACCAAGACCGTGAACGTCCTGGCGACGCCGGCCACGCGCAAGCTCGCGCGCGACATCGGCGTCGACATCCGCGAGGTCGCGGGAACCGGCCCCGCCGGGCGCATCACCTCCGACGACGTGCGCGAGCACCACACCGGCGCGGGCGCCGGTGACGCGACGAGCCCGGCCGTCAGCGGCGCGCGTCCCGCCGTTGTCGCGCTGCACGCGCCGGCGCGCGAGACGGCCGACGTGCGCGTCCCGTTCCGCGGCGTGCGCAAGAAGATCGCGGAGAACCTGGTCCGCTCGAAGCACACGGCCGCGCACTACACCTACGTCGAAGAGGTCGACTGCACCGACCTGGTGACGTTGCGCCGGCGCGCCAACGAACGGCTCGGCGAGCGCGGCGTGAAGCTGTCGTTCCTGCCGTTCGTCATCAAGGCGACCGTCGCGGCGCTGCAGAAGTTCCCCCAGCTCAACGCCACGCTCGACGAGGCGGCCGGCGAGATCGTGCAACGGCGCAGCTACCACATCGGCCTCGCGACCGCGACCGAGGCCGGGCTGATCGTGCCGGTGGTGCGCGACGCCGACCGCCGCTCGCTGGTCGACCTGGCGCATGAGATCGACCGCCTGGCCGAGGCGACGCGCACCGGCCGCGCGACGCGCGAGGAGCTCGTCGGGTCGACCTTCACCATCACCAGCCCGGGCGCGCTCGGCGGCGTGCTGGCGACGCCGATCATCAACTTCCCCGAGGTCGCGATCCTGGGCGTCCACAAGATCGCCAAGCGCCCCGCCGTGTCGCCGTCCGGAACCGAGGTGGTGATTCGCGATCTCATGAACCTGTCGATCTCCGTCGACCACCGGGTCGTCGACGGCCTCGACGCCGCGCGCTTCGTCGCCGAGATCAAGGCGGCGCTCGAGACCCCGGGGCTGATGTTCCTCGAGTCGGTGTAGCGATGGCCGCGTCGAAGTCCCGCCCGCCGCAGATGCCGCGTGACCAGGCGCCGCCCGCGCCGCCGGCGAAGATCCGCGCCGGCATGGGCGACGTCGAGTCCGACTTCGTCGAGGTCTGGAGCGACGAGGACCACGCGCGCGCGACCGGCCTGTCTTCGATCCTGCGCGAAGACGGCACCGCCGACGCCAAGGCGGTGCCCGCCCTCGATGCGGCCGCGCTGCGCGAGATCTACCGCGGCATGGTGCGCATCCGCATCATCGACGAGCGGCTGCTGGCGCTGCAGCGGCAGGGACGGATCGGCTTTTATGCCGAGGCGCGCGGGCAGGAGGCGGCGGTGATCGGCGCGGTGGCGGCGCTGGCGGCCGACGACTTCGTGGTGCCGGCGCACCGCGAGCTCGGCGCCGTGCTGTACCGCGGGCTGCCGCTGCGCGCGTTCGTCGCGCAGCTCTTCGGCAACGCCAACGACATCGCGCGCGGCCGGCAGATGCCGGTGCACCCGGGCGCGCCGCGATCGCTCAACTACCTGCCGCCGTCGTCGTGCGTGGCGACGCAGCTCCCGCAGGCGACCGGCATCGCCTGGGCGGCCAAGATCCTCAAGAAGAAGACCGTCGTGCTCGGCTACCTCGGCGAGGGCGGCACCAGCGCCGAGGACTTCCACGCGGGCATGAACTTCGCGGCCGTCTACCACACGCCGGTGGTCTTCCTGTGCCAGAACAACCAGTGGGCGATCTCGACGCCCGCGGGCGCGCAGAGCGCGTCGGAGACGTTCGCGATCAAGGCGCTGGCTTACGGCATGCCGGGCGTGCGCGTCGACGGCAACGACGTGTTCGCGGTCTACGCCGCCACCAGGGCCGCGGTCGATCACGCGCGCGCCGGCGGCGGCCCGACCCTGATCGAGGCGGTGACCTATCGCCTGGGCGCGCACAGCACGTCCGACGACCCCACGCGCTACCG
>CAZNCQ010000617.1:0-2129 GCA_964571275.1 uncultured Myxococcales bacterium | reverse complement strand
CGCCGGGACGTTCCGGAGGCGGTGGGCTATCGCGCACACCTTCACGACAAGCCGCGCGCGCTGGTCGACGCTGAAACCCGCCACGCTCTCGCCGTCCGCGAGCGTTCGGAGGCGCTCAAGGCTCTCGCCCGCCTCGGCCTTCGAACGGCGACGTTGCCGGAGTGGCGCATCGGCTCGTTGGAGGGCGGATCCGTCGCCGTCGGTCGCATCCTTTCAGAGCCCACGGAAATCTGGGCAAGCCGATACAAGCCGACTGACAGGAAACTCGTCATCGTCGAGCGTCCGATCGACGGTCTCAGCTACGGACAGGTGCGCGGTGAGCGGGACGCCTGCTATCTCGCCGTGGGAAGCGAGCTCACTCCCTCGCGAAAGACGCAGATCGCTCACCTCCTCGCCGACCTGCCGTCGGGGATGGCGGTCGTAGTCGCGTGCGGACGCGATCAGGCGGGGCGCCAGCTCGCGAGCGAAATCCGAAACCTGGCTCCGCAGATCAAAATGGAGCGGGCGCAGCCCGAGTTCGGTGCCCGCTGGAATGATCAGGTCCAGCTCGAGGCGCGCCACGAACGATCCCGTCAGCAGCGAGGAGGCCGTCTCCAGCGCTGAGGCGGCGCCTACGCGCGCGCCTGACCTGTCCGCTGACCGAACGCGCCTCTCGGCGCGCCTCGCTCTTCGCATTCCCCACGCGGCTATCGCGCTCTCGACACCCTCGCCCGAAAGGAGTACCCATGCGAACCCATCGTCGTCTGCTATCCGCATTCGTCGGTCTCGTCCTGGTCATACCCGTCGCCGGCTGTATGAAGAAAGCTCGCTCAGTCGATGACGCAAGTCTCGACGGCAATTCCGAATTCGATGCCCTCCCGGACGACGCTCCATCGGTCGATTCTGGGTCGGAGCCAAGAGCTCAGCTCGGAGTTACCTGTCACGTTTCTGCGGATTGCGCGTCAGGCTTCTGCGTCGACTCCGTCTGCTGCGACAGCGCCTGCACGACACCCTGCCTCTCATGCGATCAACCCGCTACGCAAGGAACGTGTTCGCCCCTGTTCGGAGCTGAGGACGTGTTCGCGAACCCGGCCTGCACTGGAACCCGGGTCTGCTCCGACGACACCTCGAGTCCGCCGTCCTGCGTGCTCGTCCATCCGCTCGCCCCCATCGGCGCTCCCTGCACGACGCCGGCGGACTGCACGTCACAGTTCTGCGTCGATTCGGTCTGCTGTGCTGCCGATTGCTCCGCCCCCTGCCACTCGTGCAACCAAGCGATCGCTCTCGGAACGTGCCTTCCGATCTATGGCGCAGAGGATTCGTCGGCTATCCCCGCTTGTGCAGGCACGCGAGCGTGTTCCAACGACACGACGGCCCCGCCCGGATGCAAGCTCACCGACGAGCAAGAATGCATGCGCGATGCCGACTGTGTCAGCAACCATTGCCGCACGTATTTCTTCGACCACGACGGCGATGGCTATGGCGTTACTAGCAACAGTGTTTCGCTTTGCGACGCCACGCCCGATCCGCCGCCTTCGTATACGACCGTTTCCGGTGACTGCTGCGACAACGACAGCATGTCCAATCCGGCCGTGCCGCTCACCTCCTGGTTCACGACCCCGAACGCCTGCGGAAGCTACGACTGGAACTGCAGCGGGACGGCCGAACGGCAACCGACCACCGAGACCTGTCCACTTCAGCCAGCTTTCTCGTGCGGTCAGTCTTGCGTCTTGTTCCGTTCGCCCGCCTTCACCGCGGCCTGTCACTGACGCGACGTCGCGGAGCTCCTCGCGCTGGTCTTCGAGGCTTCGCGGCGCTCCGTCGGGTCCCCTTGCGTGCTCCCGCGAGCAGGTGTTTGATCATCGATAGCGAAATGGTGGCGAAGTCGCGGGGCATTCGGGTCTTCATCTCCAGTACTTACCTCGACAACCAACAGCGACGGAGGTTGGTACGTGATGCGATCGAGCGGGCGGAGATGATCGCGGTGGGAATGGAGACTTTCGAGGCGTCCGACCACCCGACAGTGGCCGAGTGCAAGCGGCGCGCGGCCGATTGCGATGTGTTCGTCGGCATCGTGGCTCATCGCTATGGCTGGGAGCCGGAGGGACAAGCGCCAGGGCAGGAGAGGTCCATCACCTGGTTGGAGTATG
>CAZNCQ010000616.1:0-2133 GCA_964571275.1 uncultured Myxococcales bacterium | reverse complement strand
GCCTGGACCTTGAGCTTGCTGTCCTTGATCGCGCGGCTGATCTTCTTCGCCGTCTCCTGCTCGATTCCCTGCTTGATGAGGATGAGCTGGCGCATGGTGCTTCCGCCGGCCGGTTCCGACGGCTTGGCGTCCAGGCAGCGCTGCGACACGTTGCGCTTGGCCATGCGCTCGCGCAGCACCGACACCGACGCCTCGATGTGCGGCTCGTCCGACGAGCGGATGGTGATTCCCTCGGGCCCACGCTCGATGGTCGTGTTGGTTCCGCGGAAGTCGTAGCGCTGCTGGATCTCCTTGCGCGCGGTATTGAGCGCGTTGTCGAGCTCCATCATGTCGACCTTGGAAACCACGTCGAACGACGGCATCGCGGATCTCTTGGCCTCAGAGCGGGCGCGTCTGGGCCGCGGTCTCGGCCGCGCGGGCCGCGTCCGCGACGAACAGCTCGCGCTCGTCCAGGTACAGCCACTCGGGGCGGAACGCCGCCACCAGCGCCTCGGCGCCGCGGAAGAACTGGATGCGGTTCAGCAACGGGTTCATCCAGCCCACGGTGATGCAGTAGTGGCGGTCATGCGGCTGCGCGTGATGAATGTTGTGGTGCTCCGGCGAGAGGATCAACCCCCAGCGCTGCAGCAACACCGCGACGCGCGGCGGTTGATCCGAGTGCGCCCACTTGTGGAACTGGTTGGTCGCCACGATGAACAGCGCCAGGAATCCCATCAGCGTCGACACGAAGAACCAGAAGGTGGTCTCGGTCGGCATCAGCAAGTAGGCAATCGCCAGGGGCAGCAGCACCACGATGCAGTTGTTGCCGTTGGTCTCGATGAAATCGTGCGTCGAGATCTCTTTCGGGTCCACGTGGTGCTGGCGGAACGGCATCACGAAGTTCTTGCCGATGATGGGCGTCGTCGTGTCGCCGAGCGTGTCCCCCACCCAGTGCACCACACCCGACAAGAAGTCGGCGGTGAGATAGCCCGTCAACGCCGTGAACCCGAGGTAGATCCAGTCGCCCGTCGACTCGATGGCCCTACCCACACGCATGGCCATGGTGACCAGTGTAGTCAGGACCAGGGTGATGCTGAGGATCTCCACCGTCCGGTGGGATCGAGAGTAGCCGGGACGAGTCTTCTCTGTGTTCACGATCGGGATCAATAGATGATAGATGTTCGAGGGCGGCCAATCAAGGACGGTGGGCGACGAGTTCGCGTCAAGGATCGGTCCGGCTGTTCCCGGACGGCGTAGCGGCGCCCCCGCGGCGTTTCTCCGCGATTTTAGAGGTGATCCGGGGTGAGCCAGGTCCCGGATCCGCGCCTATTTCATGCTCGCGGCGAGGCGCTTCGCCTGGCTCTTGTCGCATACCTTGGTGGACGCGTTGACGCTGACGAAGTAGCCCTTGCCCGGGAGCCAGAGGCCGGTCGAGTTGACCATCATCGGGGCCGCCTTGGGCGACTTTGCCTTCTCCGTCATGTAGACCTTACCGACCTTCTTCCACTGGAAGAACGGGTCGTTCGGGGAGCTCGGAACCTCTTTCTGCGCCGGCGCGTAGACCTGGACGAACGTGTCCTCTTCCTTCTGGCCTTCGACCTTGAAGACGTACTTACAGGTCTCTTTGGAGCCCTGCTCGCCCAGGAACGTCGCGTCCGATTCCCCGCAGGCCGAGTAGATCGCCTCTTTCGTCAGGTGCGCCGTCACCGCCGGATCGCAGCACTGTGGCTTGCCACCCCAGGTCTTGCACTTCGGCGCCTCGGCCGGCTTGCCCGCCGCAGCCGCCGGCGTCGTCTTTTCGGCGCGCGCCATCCGGTGGGGAAGATACGCGGCCACGACGCCCAGCATAGAGCTGAGCGCGAGCAGAGTGATGAGCCGGCGGGGCGACGTCGAGCGCGACAGGGACGTGGGCATGGTAGTGACCTCCGAGGGCCAGCACCCTAACACGGCGTCGATCGCCCCGTCGTTCAGGCCGTCGTTCGCGTCATCATTTTCTTGGGTCCCCCGACCGCGCTATCTGTTGACACCCCGAACCAGCCCAGGTAGATCCTCGCCCGTGTTGGGCGTTTCTCGCCCGTCACATGGGGTGGTAGTTAAGCTTGGTTATAACGCCGGCCTGTCACGCCGGAGGCCGCGGGTTCAAGTCCCGTCCAC
>CAZNCQ010000615.1:0-2156 GCA_964571275.1 uncultured Myxococcales bacterium | reverse complement strand
GCGCCGCCGGTGATCACGGCGGTCTTTCCATTCAGTCTGGTCATGTCCTGCATCCTTCGTTGGATTTGTACGGAAGCCGAGGCCCAGTGGTATTCACCTGTCCTCCGTTCATGCTCCTTTAAGCTAGCTCGGCGTCACTCGTGTGCCGCCAATGTTCGAGCCGGCGACCTAGACTGCGAACGATGTCGGGGCCAGATGCGCGACTCTCACGCGTGACCATCGGCAAGATGTGCCATCGGCGAGTAGCCCAGCTCGTGCTTGGCGCGTGCGTTCGAAACCTTGAGCATGTGCCCCATAATCTTGACGTCCTCTACACGGAGGGGCGGGTATCATGGTCTCCTGTCGACTCAACGATCTCGGCCGGAAGCAATATAGCGACGCTATACTCTGTGTCTATAGCGACGCTATAGAATGAGAAAAATAGCGTCCAACACCCGCTTGCGAACCGCCGCCGAGGGAGCATTTCTTCCCGGGCTGGCCACCGTCGACAACATGAGTCCATTCATGACGCTGCAGATCATGGCCATCGCGTCTCGAGGCGACGCGTGCAGCACACCGGCTCTGGACGCGCGAGCAACCTTCGCCCGCAGGTGCTCGAACCCCGGTCTGAAGATCTCCGGCTCCTCGAGGCCACACCCCATGAGCGCGATCGCCACGTTCTTGTGACGAGTCACGAAGTCGAGGACCAGTTCGCAACCAGCCCGTACATCGAGCAGCGGGTCCTCGGTGAGCGCGAGCTCCTTCTTCTTCGACATGAACCTCTGCATCGCATCCGCGTACACGGCCTGCACCAGCTCGTCCCTGCTTGGAAAGTGGTGGTAAAGCGTCGGCATCGTCACGCCCACGGTTTCGCACACACGACGGGTCGTGAGCGCTGCCGTCCCGTCCTGCGACAGGATCGTGTATGCCGCGGCCAGTATTCGGTTCTTCATGTCGCGAGTCGCGGCTGGTGAAGATCGAGTGGCCATATTCGAAGTCTATAGCGGTTCCTAACTCCGCGTTCTGATTCGTATTGCCGTGCGGCCCTGAACGCCCGGCGTCAGGGTCGGCGCCTATGCCCGCCGTCAGCACGCCACTTGCGTGCCCGCTGGTTCAAACCCGAGGCGGCGTCGCTGGTGTGGACCCGCGAGAACCGTACAAGGGCACCTGCCCGACGTGCAACGGCGCCGTCGGCCCTGAATGGCTCGCGTCGGGCTCGCTGCGAACGTTTACTACGAGCGTCACTCGAAAATGATCGCGCACATCACTGCGGTCACCGCCGGCTACCTCCTCGGAGAGCCGGCAGTTCTGAGCCGAAAGCGCACCGTGCGCGGCGAGCCCTCCCCTGGCAAGCACGCCGGAGGTCAACTTCTACGCTTCGCGTTGCTCGTCGTAGTTCGGCGCGCCGAGACGCTCTTTCATGAAGTCGACGAACGCGCGTACGTTCGGGGAGAGCTCTCGCTTGCTGGCGAAGACAATGTTCACGTCGAGCGGGGGGATCGACCACTCTCGGAAGAGCGGCACGAGCTGGCCGGAAGCCAACGCGGGTCGACAGCAATAGGCGGAGAGGACGCCAATGCCTGCGCCGTTTACTACCAGCTTCTTGATCGCCGACTCTTCGTTCACGGTCACCCGAGCCAGAATCTCAAGCTTCTTCGTTTCGCCGTCCTTCGTGAACGTCCAGCACCGCGGATGCCCGTAGGCGCCCGGCATGTCGACGATGTCGTGCTCGGCAAGCTCATCGAGTGACTCAGGCGTCCCCCGCCGTTCTAGGTAGGACGGTGAAACGCAGAGATGGCGTGTTACGGTTCGGATCCGCGTGGCGACCACGCCGGAGTCCGGCATGGGTCCTAGCCGGATCGCGACGTCCACATCGGCCACCAAGTCTCTCAGCTCGTTCGATACGTCGATCGACACAACGACATCCGGATAGCGCTGGAGGAACGCGGGTAGCTGTTGGGCCAGCAGGTTCGCCGCGAAGACGCTCACCCTCAGAGGCCCATGCGGAACCGATTTCGACGTCCTGACCTGGGCCATCGCCTCCTCGAGCGCGCTGAGGAGTCCGGCACAGCGTAGTAGCAGCGCCTCGCCCGTCGGCGTCAGCGCAACCTGACGCGTCGTTCGCTGAAAGAGCCGCGCGTCGATCTCCCTTTCGAGACGCGCGACGCTTCGACTCA
>CAZNCQ010000614.1:0-2171 GCA_964571275.1 uncultured Myxococcales bacterium | reverse complement strand
TGTGATACATCGCGGTCGCGCTCGCCATCGGCGAGGGCAAGAACGCCTGGACCTGGTCGGCGCGGAAGCCGTTGCGCTTCAGCCACAGCGCCAGCGCCAGCATGTCCTGGTCGGTGGTGCCCGGGTGCGCCGCGATGAAATACGGAATCAAATACTGCTTCTTGCCCGCTTCCTTCGAGTACTTGTCGAAGAGTTGCTTGAAACGATCGTAGGCGCCGAGCCCCGGCTTCATCATGAGCTGCAAGGGACCGCTCTCGGTGTGCTCGGGCGCGATCTTCAAGTAGCCGCCGACGTGGTGGGTCGCCAGCTCGCGCACATACTCGGGTGACGTCGCCGCCAGGTCGTAGCGCAACCCCGACGCGATCAGCACCTTCTTGATGCCCGGCACCGCGCGCGCCTTGCGGTAAAGACCGATGAGCGGCGCGTGGTCGGTGTTCAGGTTGGGGCAGATGCCGGGAAATACGCACGACGGCCGCCGGCACGCTGCCTCGATCGCCGGGTCCTTGCACGCGAGCCGGTACATGTTGGCGGTCGGGCCGCCGAGATCGGAGATCACGCCGGTGAAGCCCGGCACGGTGTCGCGCACGCGCTCGATCTCGCGCAGCACGGACGTCTCGGAGCGGTTCTGGATCACCCTGCCCTCGTGCTCGGTGATTGAACAAAAGCTGCAGCCGCCGAAGCAGCCGCGCGTGATGGTGATCGAAAAGCGGATCATCTCGTACGCGGGGATGCGCGCGTCGCCATAGCCCGGATGCGGCCGCCGCGTGTAGGGCAGCTCGTACAGCGCGTCCATCTCCGCCGTCGCGAGCGGCAGCGGCGGCGGGTTGATCCAGACGTCGCGGTCGCCGTGTCGCTGCACGAGCGCGCGCGCATTGCCGGGGTTGGATTCGACGTGCAGCAGGCGCGACGCATGCGCGTAGAGCACGGGATCGCGCTCGACGTCCTCGAACGCAGGCATCCGGATCACCGTGCGCGCGCGATCGAGCCGCGGCCGCGCGCGACCGAGCGGAACCAGCGTGGGCTCGACCGTCGAGCTGGACGCGGCGCGCGGCTCCTCGAAAGCGTACGGGTCGCGCGGCGGCTCGACCCGCCCGGGGGTGTCGACCGACCGCGAATCGAGCTCGGTCCAGCCCTCGGGCGTCGCCTCGCGTAGAAAAGCCGTGCCGCGCAGGTCGGTGATCGTCGACGGATCCTCGCCCGCGCCCAGACGGTGCGCGATCTCGACGATGGCGCGCTCGGCGTTGCCGTAGACCAGCAAGTCGGCGCGCGCGTCGACCAGGATCGACCGCCGCACGCGATCCGACCAGTAGTCATAGTGCGCGATGCGCCGAAGGCTGCTCTCGATCCCGCCGATGACGATCGGAACGTCGCCGAACGCCTCGTGGCAGCGCTGCGAGTAAACGATCACCGCACGGTCGGGGCGCAACCCGCCGGCCCCGCCCGGCGAATAGGCGTCATCCGAACGTAGGCGTCTGTCCGACGTGTAACGGTTGACCATCGAGTCCATGTTGCCGGCGGTGACGCCATAAAAGACGTTGGGCCGCCCGAGCGCCGCGAACGGCGCGGCGCTGCGCCAGTCGGGCTGGGCCACGATCCCCACGCGGAAGCCCTGCGCCTCGAGCAGGCGGCCGATCAACGCCGCGCCGAAGCTGGGGTGATCGATGTAGGCGTCGCCGGTCACCAGCACGACGTCGCAGCTGTCCCAGCCGAGCGCGTCCATCTCGGCGCGCGTCGTCGGCAAGACCGGCGCGATCCCGAAGCGCTCGGCCCAGAACTTCCGGCGCGTGAACAGCGTCGGAGCAACCTGGTCGGGCGACACGAACATGAAGCCCGGCCCGGCCGAGACCTTCGGCCCTACCGCCGAATTCCCGGTTCTTCCGCGCTCCGCAGCCATGTGCCGTTCCTAGATACCATGAGGTTCCAGGTCGCGTCGGGCGAAGGCGGCTCGGCCGCCGCAGCCCATCCGGAGGTCGGAACCCTGTGAGGGTTTCGAGGGAGACGCCAGGTACGGAACCCTTTGAGGGTTCCGGGGTAGTTGTGGCATGCTGAGCCCATGGATGGTGCGGAGCAGCGTCGATACCCACGCTTTGGGCTGGGGCTCCCGGTGAAGCTGCACTTCTCCGATGCGGGAATCGAGGTCGGGGGCGAATTGCAGGACATCTCGCGCGGCG
>CAZNCQ010000613.1:0-2177 GCA_964571275.1 uncultured Myxococcales bacterium | reverse complement strand
AGGATCGACAGCACCCACGGGCCGGAGCTGATGAGCCCGGCGTAGGCGTAGGCGCGCACCAGCCCCCACAGGCTGTCGCGCCTCAGGAGCTCACGAAGCTCGAAGCCGATCCCGGCCATGCGCCTCCTCGAGAGCGGTGCCGTAGACCGCCCGGTATTGGTTGAACATGCCCTCGCGGGTGTAGAGCGCCTCGACGCGCGCGGCGCCCGCCGCCGACGCGCGCTGCCAGCGCGCAGGGTCGCGCAGGAGATCGATTGCGGCGCGCGCCAGCGCCTCGGGGGCCGCGAACGGCGCGATGGCGCCGGCCGCACCGCGCGCACGATCGACGTCGTCGGCGCCTTCGATCAGCGCGCGGCAGGAACCGACGTCGGTGGCGACCACGGGAACACCGGCGGCGAACGCCTCGAGCACGAACAGCGGCAGCGCCTCGCTGATCGACGTCAGCACCGCCAGGCCCAGGCTGGACAGCACTTCGTCCGCGGGGCGGAAGCCCATGAAGCGCACGGCACCCTCGAGGCCCAGGCTGCGCGCCAGGGCGCGGCACTCCTCGGCGTAGCGCGGATCCTCGTCGTCGGGGCCCACGATCCAGCCCTGCGCCTCCGGAATCGCGGCGACGACCGTGCGCATCGCGCGAATGAAGGTCTTGATGTCCTTGATCGGCACGATGCGCCCCACCAGCCCCAGCACCGGCGGCGGGTGCGCGGGGCGCGCGTCTCGCAGCCTGGCGAACCGCGCGACGTCGATGCCGTTCGGGATCACGCGCGTGCGCTCGCGCGCGGCGCCGTCCTCGACCTGGCGCTCGCGGTTGCCTTCGTAGAGCGAGATGATCGGGCGAGCCGTCGCGTAGGCGGCGCGGCCGAGCCCCTCGAAGAAGCCGATCCAGAGGCGGCGCAGGTAGCCGAGCTCTTGCCCGAGGCCGCCGCCGTCGGCCGCCGCCTGGTCCTTGATCCAGGCGGCGCGCGCGAGGTCGATCTTGCGCTCCTTGGTGTAGATCCCGTGCTCGGTGACGACGAAGGGGCAGCCGCGCTGGCGCTGCAGGAGCGCGCCCAGGAAGCCGGCGTAACCGGTCGACACCGCGTGCAGCACGCGAAACTCGGGCGCGCGCCGCGCCAGCGCCGCCAGCGTGAACAGCGGCTTGTGCATCGTGCGCACGGTCCAGAAGTAGTCGAGGAACGAGCTCGAATCGCAGTGCGCGTCGTACTCGGCGCAGAGCCGCGCCCAGATCTCGTCGCTCGACTGGAATTCGGCCAGTGAGATACCGCTCGGCGTGCCGAGGGCGCCCGCGGCGTCGAGCACCTTCGGATCCAGCGGGCCCCCGCGCGCGCGAAACGCTTCATGCAGGCGGACCATCTCGGCCATGGCCGAGCGCCCGGGCTCGCGCGGGGTCGCATCCCGCGAACGCGGCGCCTGGAGCGTCACCGCCGCCGGCTTTGAACGTGCCATCAGGTAATGGGTCTCGACGTGCACCAGGTTGGGCGGCAACTCGTACCGGATCTCGCCGTAGGTCTCCGGCGACGCGCCCAGGAAGATCGCGCCGAAGGTCAGCTCGGGGAGGCCGCTCACGATCTCGTGCACCCAGCTCGATACGCCGCCGCTGACATAGGGATACGTCCCCTCGAGCAGCAGACCGACGTCGATCGGGCCGGCCCCCGGCGCGCGCGTCGGCAGCTTGCGCGTCGAGCCGCTCACGCGCGCACCTCGCGGGGGTCCAGCGAGTGATCCAGGGAGCGGGCCGCGGAGCGATCGATGAAGCGATCGATGAAGTCCGCCTCGGCGAAGTACGGATCAATGGTCCGAGCCGGCATCCCCGCGCGGCGGCTCTCGTCCAGCGCCAGGCGCGCAGCGGCCGCGTCCCCGCGGCGCAACAACAGGCGCGCGCGCAGCAACCAGCGCCCGGCGCTCGGACCACCCGCCGCCGCCGCGTCCAGGTGCTCGAGCGCGCGGCCGAGCGCGAACGACTCGAGCTCGCCGGCGACGAGCTCCTGGTAACAGAGCTCCCAGTAGGCGTTGCCCAGGCGATCGTGCAGCGCGGCCTGGCGCGACGCCGGCGCGGCCGCGAGCGCGGCTTGCAGGGCGCGCACCGTCGCGTCAGCGTGCCGCTCGCGATCCTCGATCATCGCGTAGGCGAGCAGCCGCACGTCCTCCTGGCGATCGCGCAGCGCCTCGCGCAGCAGCGG
>CAZNCQ010000612.1:0-2193 GCA_964571275.1 uncultured Myxococcales bacterium | reverse complement strand
AGACGGCGAAGAAGATCAGCCGCGCGATCAAGGACAGCAAGCTCAAGGTCCAGGCGCAGATCCAGGACGACCAGCTGCGCGTGACCGCCAAGGACAGGGACGCGCTGCAGGGAGCCATCGCGCTCATGCGCAAGGGCGATTTCGGGATCGACCTCCAGTTCGTGAATTTTCGCGATTGAGTGGGCGGTTGGCCTACCATCGCCGCCGTGGGACGCCCCCGCACGATCCGGCCGGTCTGGTGCGCGCACGCTCTCGTGCTCGCGGCGCTGGGCACCGGCCTGGGCGCGATCGTGGCCGCGGGCTGCGGGCGGCGCGCGAAGCCGCCCTCTGAGACGGCGCCGCACGCGACCGCGCCACCGCCCGCGCCCACGGGCCCCATCCATGCGCCGATTCCCCGCCGCCCGCCCGCGCCCACCCTGGTTGCTGGCGAAACTTACGTCTATCGCGGCGACGTCGCCGAAAAGCAGACGGTCGAGGCGGCGCGCGCCGCGGGGCTGCTGGACGTCGACCTGACCGACGGGTGGGCGCCGTTCATCTTCCAGGACTCGAGCGGCGCGGACGCCGACGACGCCAGGCCCAACGCCTACCGCGCGACGTTCGTGGCGCTGGCCAACGATCGCGTCGATCCCGAAGGACGGAACCCGCGCCGGGGCGACCACAACTACCTCGAGGTGTTCGGCATCCCGCCCACGCTGTCAGTGTTGGCGGCGCGTATCGAGGAAGATCTAAAACCGGCACGGCGCGCCTGCTTCGACGGGCTGGACCTGGAGCCGCTGCGGCGGTTCACCGGCGAGGTCGGCTACCTCGACCGCGAGCGCGCCAAGCGCGCTTATCTGGAGGCGGTGCGCGACGGCGACTGGCTCCGCAAGCAGAGATCGACCTCGGACCCCTCGAAGGGTTCCGAACCTCCCGCGAATGGCGGCGGCGCGATCGACGGGGCGCTGCTCCAGGCGCTGCGAGAGGATCCCAAGCGGCGCGGCCGCGTCGACCGCTACCTGCGCGGCCAGGCCCGCCTGCGCGCGGTGCGCGCCGCGCAGGCTTACCTGGCGTGCGATCGTCTCCTGTCGTTCAATCGGGAACCCTCGGAGGGTTCCCGAACCCTCCCGCGAGGGACTCCGCTCGGCGAGCCGAGCTCCGTCCACGCGACCGACGCGCGCACGCGCTTCACCGACGGCATGTTCGATCTGCCGACGCACGAGGCGCTGGCCGACTGGGAGCGCAAGAACGACATCTTCGGCTGGGGTTTCCTGGGCGGCGAGACGCTGGCCAACATGTTGCGCCCGCCGCTCGACCTGCACTTCGACACGTTCAAGCGCATCCTGGCCGAGCGGGTCGCCGACGCCGCGGGCATCGTCGAGGACGGCTCGACGGCGCGCGCGAGGAACCCACCGACCTATCGCGACGCCGCGGGAACGGCGCAGCCCGTGCCGAACCTCATCCAGCAGCACGTCGATGCGCTGCTCGCGAGCCTGCACGTGGCCACGCCCGAGGACATGGTCGCGTTCCTGCGCTCGCTCGCGGCGACCGCCGGCCTCGACGTGCTCCATGTCGCGTTCCACGCGCCGCCGCTGCCGCCCTACTACGGCGCCGCCGCGCCGGCCATCGACGCGGGCGGCGCCGCCGCCAGCTCGACCGTGGCCGCCGGCGAGCTGGACCTGAGCGTCGAGATCGACCGCGGCGACATCTGGTACGACTTCCCTTACGACGGGCGCGGGCGGCCGATCGAGCAACGCCGTGACCACTACCCTCACCTGACGCTGTTCGTGCACTGGAACGACCAGAAGATCCCGCTTTGCCGCTGGCGCACGACGATCGGCTCGTGGCGCAGCGAGGTGCACCCCGACGGCCGCGTCTACATGAAGTACAAGAACTCGGACGTCGGCGCGCGCGTCTGGAAGAACATCGTCGCCGGCCCGGTCTGGATCCCGCCCGATGGGACGCCCGCGCGCGACCTGCTGACGCACAAGGTGCTCGACCCCCACGTCGGGCCGGTCACAGTCGTCAACAGCGAGGTCATGGGCCCGGGCTTTCAGTCGGCGTACGGGCTGGTGCTGGCGATCCACATCGATCCCAAGCGCGGCGGCTTCGACAATCAGATCCGCACCCACGGCTCGGTCGACTACACGTCGATCGCCCGTCGCTTCTCGCACGGCTGCCACCGCCTGGTGAACAACCGCGCGGTGCGCCTGTTCG
>CAZNCQ010000611.1:0-2203 GCA_964571275.1 uncultured Myxococcales bacterium | reverse complement strand
GGCTCACGCCATCGATAACGCTCCGGCTCACGCCATCGATAACGCCCCGGCTCACGCCATCGATAACGCCCCGCTGCTGCGCTTCGAGGATCTGCGCGTCGGCTACGACCGGCGCAGCATCCTGCCGCCGATCACCGCTGCGATCGCGCCCGGCGAGCTGTGGGCGGTCATCGGCCCGAACGGCGCCGGCAAGTCGACGTTCGTGCGCACGCTGCTGGGGCTGCAGCCGCCGGTCGCGGGGCGCGTCGAGCGGGCGCCCGGCCTGCGTATGAGCTACGTGCCGCAACAGAGCGCGCTCGATACGATCTTCCCGATCTCGGTCAACGAGTTCGTGCTGATGGGCCGGCAGCAACCGGGACGCTTCCGCGGGCTGCCGAGCCGCGTCGATCGCGACGCCGCGCGCGCCGCGCTCGACGAGGTCGACGCCGCGGATCTCGCGCGCCGCCAGCTGCGCGACCTGTCGGGCGGCCAGCGCCAGCGCGTGCTGATCGCGCGCGCGATCGCCAGCCGCGCGGCGCTGTTCGTGCTCGACGAGCCGACGTCGGCGCTGGATATCTCCGCCGAGCAACAAGTGATGGAGCTGATCGGCGCTCTGCGCGCGCGCCACGACGCCGCCGTGGTCATGGTGACCCACCTGGTCGAGGACGGCCTCGAGCGCGCCGACCGCGCGCTGCTGCTCGACCGCGACCACGAGGTCGCGCTGGCGGCGACGGCGTCCGAGCTGCGCGCCCACCCCGCCTTCGCCCACCTCTACGGCCGCGCGCTGGCCCGAGCCGAGGTCACGCCATGACCGACAGCACCAGCTGGCACGAGCTCTTCGCGAACCTGCCGATCTTCAAGGACGCCATCATCACCGGCGGGCTCGCGGGCGCGCTGCTCGGCTTCATCGGCGTGCACGTCGTCTTGCGCCGCATGGTGTTCGCGTCGTCGGCGATCGCGCAGGCGGCCGCGCTGGGCGTCGCGCTGTCGTTCTGGGTGCCGATCGTCGTCGATCCCATCCGCCACGCCGCCGGTCACCAGGCCGGCTCTGACGTCCACCTGGTGTCGTCGTTGCTGTTCGAGCCGGTGTTGTGGGCGATCGGCGCGTCGCTGCTGGCGACGCTGGTCTTCATCGCGAATCCCGTGCGCCTGCACCTGACGCGCGAGAGCCTGCTCGGCTTCGTGTTCCTGGTCAGCGGCGCCGGCGCGGTGATCGTCGGCGATCGCATCACCCAGGAAGCGCACGATCTGTCGGCGATCCTGTTCGGCAGCGCCGTCGTCGTGCAGCCGGCGGACCTGATGCTGGTGTCGGCGGCGACGGTGGTCTTGCTGTTCGGCCACCTCCTGTGCTGGCGCGCGCTGATCTTCGTCGGCTACGACCCGACCGGCGCCCGCGTGCAGGAGCTGCCGGTGCGGCGTCTCAACGCGTTCCTGTTCCTGTCGATCGGCATCGCCGTCGCGCTGGCGACGCGCGCGCTGGGTGCGCTGCCGGTGTTTGCGTTCAGCGTGCTGCCGGCGATGGCTGCGCTGGCGATCACGTCGCGGATGTCGGTGGTCTTCGCGCTGGCGACGCTGTTCGGCGCATTGTCCGGCGTCGCCGGCTACGCCATCTCGTTCCGCGGCGAGCTCCCCGTCGGCGCGACCCAGACCGCGCTCGCCGCCGCATTCGTGGGCGCCGCGATCCTCGGCCGCTTCCTGGTGCGCATGCTGCGGCGCCGCGAGGGGTGAGAGCTGGCCGAGAAGAAAGGACGACCCTTGAGCGGCCGCGTGCAGAAGTTTCGCTCCGTGGGCGAGATGGCCGAGGCGCCGATCTTGGTTCCACCGGAAGACGGCTTCGAGCGATTCGCACGCCACTGCGCGCGCTACTTCGCGCTCGCGCCGAAGATTTACCCGCGTGGTGTGTTTCGATTCCGCTCGCTCGAGGAAGCCCAGACCGCCCGAGCGGCGATCTCGCGCGACAATGCGCGGCGCAGTCGTCCGTGATCTCGCTTCAACGCGATTCCAGATAGCGCGCGAGCACGGCGTCGGCGCCGCGCACCGACGCGGCGTAGAAGCGCGCGCGCAGGCGCAGCTGGGTCGCCTCGTCGAGATCGCCGGGCGCGCCGAGGATGCGGCGCCGGCTCGCCGACGCGCGCTCGGCGATCAGCGCCGCGGCCACCGACAGGTTCAGGCTGCGGGTCATGCCGACCATCGGGATGCGGAAGCAGGCGTCGGCGGTCTGCAT
>CAZNCQ010000610.1:0-2230 GCA_964571275.1 uncultured Myxococcales bacterium | reverse complement strand
AGGCGAGCAGCCGCACGTCCTCCTGGCGATCGCGCAGCGCCTCGCGCAGCAGCGGAACGGCCCGCGCGCCGTCGAGCCGCCTCGTGGCCAGCACCGCGCGCACGCGGGTGTCGCTCTCGGGCGCGAAGCGCAGCCGCGCGGCGATCGCGCCCATCCCCAGCGTCTCCCCCGTAGCCTCGGGCACGGCGGCCGACAGCGACGGCAACAGCGTGATCGTCGGCGGAAGCTGCGCACCGGCGCGGCGCGCAGCCCGCGCCGCCGAACGCAACAGGAGCGCGAGTCCGGTCGGCCCCACCACCGGCAGGAAGGCCGCGGTCACCACCGCGAGCGGCGTCAGCGGCGAGAGACCGAGTCCCATCGCCGCGCGATCGAGCCACCGCACGGTCGCGAGCACGCCCACTGCGTGGAGCAACAGCGCCACCGCGACGCCCGCGGGCGCCAGGGTGTGCGCGATCAGCAGCGCCGCGACCGCCTCGGCGGCCGCGGCGCTAACCGCGAGCGATATCCCGCGCGCGCGTGTCATCGCGTGAGCCGGCAGCCTCCGGCAGCTGCAGATCGTGGATCACCTTGTCACCGGTCTCGTCGTCGACCGCGGCGCGGTAGACGACATCGATGCCGCTGTCGCCCAGCGAGGCGCCGGTGCGGGCCCGCACCTGCGCCTCGACGCGCGCCAGGTAGCGCGCGATCCCGATCTCGTCGGTGAGCGGCAGGAGAACCGTGACGGCGGAGCCACCGCTCGGCGCGGCGCGGGCCAGCGCGCGATCGGTCGTGCGCCGCGCGCCGCACAGCAACGACGCGAGCGCGGCGTCGGCGCGCGCCGCGACCGCGAAGCGCACCACGCCGGCGAGCAGCCCGTGCGCGCGGCGCTCGCGCAGCGCCCTCTGCAGCGCGCGCGTGAACGCCGCCACCGCCGCCGGCTCTTCGCCGCGCGCCTCGCGTTCCGCGCCAAGCAGATCGCCGATGCGCCCCGCCAGCACCGCGATCCGCCGCAGCGTCTCGCCGCCGAACGCCATGAACGGCATGTCGGTAACCACCAGCAGCCCGCGCACGCGGTCGTCGAGATCGACGAAGGGCGCGGCGATCAAGAGATCGCCGGGAGCGGGCGACACCGGGCCCGCCGCGCCGGTTCCGTCCGCCGCCGTCGGATCCGGAAGCGTGAGGCTGGCGACCGCCTTGCGGCGCAGCGCCTCGAGGATCAGCGGATGATCCCGCCGCGCCGCGAGCGCGCCCAGGCTCGCCGATGGCGCGTCGGGGAGCTCGACGCCGTCGTCGCCGAACAGGTAGACCGCGGCGACGCGCGCGTCGCAGTGGGTGGCGAAGATATCGAGGATCCGGGCCGCCGTGGTCGTCGCGTCCGCTCGCGCGAAGGCGCCATCGGCCAGCGCGCGCAGCCCTTCGCGCACCGTGCCGCGCGCGCCCGCGACGCGCGACTCGAGCAGATCGTGCGACAGGCGCAGCGCCTGGTAGGTCCGCGCGAACCCCTCGAAGCGGCGCCGCAGCTGCTCCTGCTCCGTCTCGAGCCCTTGCAGCCGGCGCTTCCAGAGATCGGAGAACTCACCGGCGACCATGCCGACGATCAGCAAGCCGACGCTGAGCTGCACCGGAAACTCGTCGGCGGGAAACGACAGCGGCAAGAAGCGCTGCCACGCGCCGAGCATCGTGAACACCACCAGCGCCGCGCACCCGAAGCCAGCGCCGAAGCCGTAGCGCACGCCTGCGATCAACGGCGCCACCGCCGACCAGGGGAAGGCGGCGTGCACGAAGAGCGGATCGCGGCGGCTGACCCAGGCGCCGGCCAGCGGCACCAGCAGCGCCAGGACACCGCTCTCGATCCACGCCGACACCCAGGCCCATTTCGGGCGTGCGTGGCGCGCGAGCGACGACGTCGTCGTCTTCGTCTTCGTCCTGTTCTCCGACTTCGGCGCGCTCATAGCCACCTCAGCGTGTACGACAGCGAGGCGCCGGTGTACCGCTGCCCCGCCTCACCGCGATAGTCGCTGTAGTAGAAGCCCGCCGCCGACAGCTCCTGGTGATGCGTGAACAGGAAGCCCGCGCCCGCCTCCAGGCTGAACGTCAGCCGCTGCGCCGGCATCAACCAACCGGTCCAGGCGTCGCCGAACGGCCGGAAACAAGGCGCGCAGCCCCTGCCCGAGCCCGGATCGTCCTCGTCGTCGCCGCGCCGGCGCAGCAACGTCAGACCGATGCCGGTGGTCTCGTAGCTCGACGGCAA
>CAZNCQ010000609.1:0-2240 GCA_964571275.1 uncultured Myxococcales bacterium | reverse complement strand
CACGTGCTGGCGACCATGGCCTGCCACAGCGTCGTGCGCGCGGGCGACGTGCTCGGCCGCGAGGAAGTGCTGGCGCTGTTCGCGCAGCTCGACGGCGTCGACCTGCGCTCGCACTGTCCGCATGGCCGGCCGGTGCTGCTGCGCATGCCGCTGCCCGAGATCGAACGGCGGTTCGGCCGGCTATGAATAACGTCCGGCCGGCTGTGAGTCCGGCTGCGAATCCGGCTGCGAACGGCGTCCGGCCGGTCGTGAGCGGCGCCGCAGCGATCCCTTTCGTCGCGGTGCTGGGGCCGACCGCGGCGGGCAAGAGCGCTCTCGCTCTGGACCTGGCGATGCGTCTCGACGGCGAGATCGTCGCCTGCGATTCGTTGCAGATCTACCGCGGCATGGACATTGGCACAGGCAAGCCGACGCGCGACGAGCAGCGCCAGGTTCCGCACCACCTGCTGGACCTCGCGAACCCCGATCAGCCGTTTCACGCCGCGCGCTGGGCGGCGCTGGCGGGCGACGCGATCGCCGCGATCGCAGCGCGCGGCCGACTGGCGATCGTGGCGGGAGGCACGGGGCTCTACTACCGCGCGCTCACCGTCGGCCTCTTCGAAGCGCCGCCGTCCGACGAGGCGATCCGAGATCGCCATCGCGCGCTGGCCGCCGATCTCGGGATCGAGGCGATGCACGCGCAGCTCGCCGCGATCGATCCCGCGACCGCGGCGGCGATCTCGCCACGCGATCTCGTGCGCATCAGCCGTGCGCTCGAGGTCCACGAGCAGACGGGCGTCACCGTGAGCGCGCTCAAAGAACGCCAGCGCCTTCCGGCGCGATGGCGGCCATTTGTGGTCGTGCTCGATCCGCCGCTGCCGGCGCTGCGCGAGCGGATCGCCGCGCGCGTCGCCGGCATGATGGCGGCTGGCTTTCTCGACGAGGTGCGCGCGCTGCACGCCGCCGGCTACGGCGCGGCCTGCAAGCCGATGCAGGCGCTCGGCTACCGGCAGCTCGGCGCGCACCTCGCTGGAGCCGGTCCGCTCGACGAGGCGGTGACCGCGACGATCGCCGCGACGGTCGCCTACGCGCGCCGCCAGCGGACCTGGTTTCGCAAGGAGGCCGCGGCCGCGCGCCTCGCGGTCGAACCGGTCGTGAGTGATCTGGTCACGGCGATCGCCGAGGCGCGCGCATCGTGACGCCGGGCGAATGCCTCTTCTGCGGCATCGCCTGCGGGATGGTGCCGTCGGCGATCGTCTGGCGGGACGATCGCGTATGCGCGTTCCTCGATGCGCGCCCGGTGTTCAAGGGCCACGTGCTGGTGGTGCCGCGCGCGCACGTGCCGACGCTGCTGGAGCTGCCGGACGCGGAGACCGGCCCGCTGTTCATCGCCGTTCGGCGCGTTGCGGCCGCCGTCGAGCGCGGGCTCGGCGCCGACGGCACCTTCGTCGCGCTCAACAACAAGGTGTCTCAGAGCGTGCCGCACCTGCACGTGCACGTGGTGCCGCGCCGCCGCAAGGATGGGCTTCGCGGCTTCTTCTGGCCGCGCGTGCCCTATGCGTCGGACGGCGAGCGGGATGAATTCGCGGCGCGCATCGCCGCCGCGATGCAGGAAACCGCGGGCGCCGCACCAGCGGTTTGAAGGCGCCGCCCGGGGATACTAAGATGTCGAGCCCAACCCATGGCTGCTGAACGAGAATCCCGGATCACCGAGGCCGCTGCCGCGCACGCGCTGGATTTCGAACGCCCGGTGATCGATCTCGAACGCAAGATCGAGGAGCTGGTGCGCGTGAGCGGCGACGCGCCGGCGCTGCGCCCGCAGATCCGCTTGCTGGAAGAACGGGCGCGCGAGCTGCAACAGGAGATCTTCGCCGACCTCAGCGCCTGGCAAAAGGTTCAGCTCTCCCGGCATCCGGCACGCCCCTACACGCTGGACTACATTGAACGCCTGATCGACGGCTTCATCGAGCTGCACGGCGATCGGCGCTTCGGCGACGACCCGGCGATCGTCGCCGGCTTCGGCACGTTCGAGGGCACACCGGTGCTGGTGCTGGGGCACCAGAAGGGCCGCAGCACCAAGGAGAAGGTCCAGCGCAACTTCGGCCAGCCCAAGCCCGAGGGCTACCGCAAGGCGATGCGCCTCATGGAGCTGGCGGCGCGCATGAAGCGCCCGATCGTCTGCCTCATCGACACGCAGGGCGCCTACCCGGGCATCGACGCCGAGGAGCGCGGACAGGCCGAGGCGATCGCCAAGAACCTGG
>CAZNCQ010000608.1:0-2243 GCA_964571275.1 uncultured Myxococcales bacterium | reverse complement strand
CGCCCCTGCTCGATGATCGCGTACGCCTTGGAGCCGACGCCGGTGCCCAGGAAGAACTCGACCACGTCGCGCAGGCGCGACGGCACGCCGTTGAGCAGGTACTCGCTCTCGCCGCCGCGGTAGAGCCGCCGCGTGACCACGACCTCTTCGGGGCCAACCGCGCCCCAGGGCACCCCACCTGGCGCGACATCCTGACCCAGCGACTCGGTGTCGAACGTCAGCGAAACCTCGGCCAGACCGGTCGGCCCGCGCGACTCCGACCCCGCGAAGATGACGTCGTCCATGGCGCGACCGCGCAGGTGCTTGGCCGACTGCTCGCCCATGACCCAGCGGATGGCATCCACGATGTTGGATTTGCCGCACCCGTTCGGGCCGACGATGGCGGTTATGGGCTCGGGGAAGCTGATCGATGTCCGATCGACGAATGACTTGAACCCGCAGATATCGATCCGCTTGATCTTCAATCCATCCTCCGGGGCACAGGGCTAGGCCAGATGTGATGTGACAATACGTGAGATGTATCGTCAGACCTGGTCCTGCTTGATAGCACCTTCCACCCCGCCCTGTAAAGACGACCGACACCAAACTGGCACGCTCGTCAAATTTTTGTAGCCGAAATCGGCACCGCAACTCGTGCCTTGCAACGCGGATGGTAATGATAATGTGCCGCCGCCCATGGACCCCAGCTTTCACATCAACCCGAATGAGCTCTACGAGCTCATCGCCGGCGTCGGCGGCCTGGGCGTGACCGGCCTGGTCGGCTATCTCGTCGTCTCGCGCGCGCGGGCGCGCCGCCGGGCCCAAATCGAAGAGTCCGGCGAGGCGCCGCGCCGCGAAGTCGAGGCCAAAGCCGCCGAGCCCGAGCTCGAAGAAGCGCCGGGCGAGCCTGAAGAGATCGCTCCCACCGCCGCGCCCGCGCGACCCTTGCCCGAGGCGCCGGCGAAGGCGCCCTCACGTCCTTCCGCTCCCGGCGCACGGGCGGCGGCATCTCACGCGCCGCGCCCGGCTCCCGAGCCGGGTCCAGAGCCCGCGGTACGCCCGGGGCGCCCCGAGGAGAAACGCGCGCCCGAGCCGCGCCCGCCCGCGCAGGTCATTCCGTTCCCGACACCCGCGGCGCCGCCCGCCGCTCCCGTCGAGAAGCCGCGCGCCGAGCCCGTCCCCGAAAAGAAAAAGGAAGCCAAGAAGGACGTCGCTGCGCTGGCGCCAGGCCTGGCGCGCACGCGCTCGGGTTGGATCTCGCGCCTCGGCGAGGTCTTCGCCGGCCGCAAGGAGCTCGACCCCAGCGTCGTCGACGATATGGAAAAGGTTCTGCTCACCGCCGACATCGGCGTGCGCACCAGCCAACGCCTGCTCGAGGAGATCCGCACGTCGCTCTCACGCAAGGAGCTGCGCGACCCCGAAGCGGTCTGGGCGTTCTTGCGCCAGCGCAGCACGCAGATCCTCGCGCTCGATGCGCCCGCGTTGACGTTCGACACGGCGAAGCCATTCGTGTTGCTGGTCATCGGCGTCAACGGCAGCGGCAAGACCACGACGATCGGCAAGCTCGCTGCTCAGCTCGTCGGCGAGGGCAAGAAGGTCCTGCTCGCCGCGGGTGACACCTTCCGCGCGGCGGCCACCGAGCAGCTGGAGATCTGGGCCAACCGGGTCGGTGCGACGCTGGTGCGGGGCAAGGAAGGCGCTGACCCCTCATCGGTGATCTTCGAAGGTGTCAAACGCGCAACGAACGAAGGATTCGACGTCGTCATCGCCGACACCGCCGGGCGACTGCACACCAAGACCGATCTGATGGAGGAGCTGCAAAAGGTCCGGCGCGTGCTCGGAAAAGCGGGACCGGGCGCGCCGCACGAGACCTTTCTGGTCATCGACGCCACCAGCGGACAGAACGCCATCGCGCAGGCGCAGATCTTCACGCAAGCGATGGCGGTGTCAGGGATTGTCCTGACCAAGCTCGACGGAACCGCAAAGGGCGGCGTGATTCTGGGAATCGCCGACCAGCTCCAGATTCCGGTGCGTTACATCGGCGTGGGTGAGCGCGTCGAGGATCTCCGGGAATTCGATCCCGAGGCGTTCGTCGAAGCGCTCTACCAGAGCTAACGTCTCGAAGTCACTGCCGGTTCCACCTCAGCCGCGGGCCCCATCCCCGGCGTCGAGCGTGGCGCAAGTTTCGAGATTTTAATTGCTTGCCAAAAAATCATCATGTTATAGTGCGCCCACTCCGCTCAGGCAGCATAAGTCATTGAAAA
>CAZNCQ010000607.1:0-2252 GCA_964571275.1 uncultured Myxococcales bacterium | reverse complement strand
GGGCCGAAGCCGACGCCGGGCGACACCGCGACCCGCGCCTCCGACAGCAGCGCAGACGCGAAGTCGACGGCGCGGCGGTGGCGGTGCGCCGCCGGCAGCGGCGCCCAGACGAACATCGACGCGGTCGGCATCTCGACCGGCCAGCCGGCCGCGGCCAGCCCCTTGACCAGCACCTCGGCGCGGTGGCGGTAGCGCGCGCGGTTCTCCTCGACGTCGGCGTCGCAGGTGGCGAGCGCCGTCGCCGCCGCCAGCTGCGTCGGCGCGAAGATGCCGTAGTCGAGGTAGCCCTTGATCGTCGCCAGCGATCCAACCAGCGCGTCGTTGCCGACGCAGAAGCCGACGCGCCAGCCGGGCATCGAGTAGCTCTTCGACACGGTGAAGAACTCGACGGCGACGTCGCGCGCGCCTTTCACTTGAAAGATGCTGGGCGCCGGCCGGCCGTCGAACAACAGGTCGGCGTAGGCGAGATCGGAGATCACCCAGATGTTCTCGCGGTCGCAGAGGCGCACGACCTTTTCGTAGAACGGCAGGTCGACCGTCGCCGACGTCGGGTTGTGCGGGAAGTTGACGATCAGGCCCTTCGGCTTGCGCGGCGAGCGCGCGAGCGCCGCCTCGATCTCCTTGAAGTGATCCTTGCCGGGTCCGACGGCGACCGGCACCGGCTCGCCGCCGGCGATGATCACGCCGAAGCGGTGGATCGGATAACAGGGGTCGGGCGAGAGCACGCAGTCGCCCGGGCCAACCAGCGCCAGCAGCAGGTGCGAGAGCCCTTCCTTTGCGCCGATGGTGATCACCGCTTCGCGATCGGGATCGAAGCTTTGCCCGTAGCGCCGCTGATACCAATCGCAGATGGCGCGCCGGGTCTCGGGCAGCCCTTTCGACGGCATGTAGCGCTGGTTGCCGGGGCGGCGCGCCTCGTCGCAGAGGCGGTTGATCACCGAATTCGGGCTCGGACCGTCGGGGTTGCCGAGACCGAAGTCGAACACGTCGTGGCCCTCGGCGCGCAGCTTCGACTTCAGCTCGTCGACGGCCGCGAGCACGTAGGGCGGCAGCGACGCCAGACGCACGAATGAACCAAATTTGCCGGAGACCGGACCGGCGGCGGACGGGGGCATGAGGGGCGAGACATTACGCCGGCCGGGACGCGGATGCCAAGCGCAACGACGCCCAAAGCGATGTGATTAGATGGGGTTCGTGACGAAGGCGCGCATCGCAATCCCCGCCGCAGAGGACGACGTTCAGGTCCGCGTCGCGCCCGACCGCGTCGTGCGCCTGACGAACCTCGGCAAGCTCTTCTGGACCGACGAGGGGATCACCAAGCGCGATCTCATCCAGTACTACGCCAACGTCGCGCCGGCGCTGCTGCCCCACCTGCACGACCGCGCGATGGTGATGAAGCGCTACCCGCACGGCGCGGCCGGCGACTTCTTCTTCATGAAGCGCGCGCCCGAGCCGCGTCCCGACTGGATCGAGATCTGCTCGATTCACCACAGCTCGGGCAAGGTGATCGACTTTCCGATGATCCAGGACCTGGCGTCGCTCCTGTGGGTCATCAACCTCGGCTGCATCGATCTCAACCAGTGGTATGCGAAGAAGGACGACGTCGATCGCCCCGACTACCTGCACTTCGATCTCGACCCGGTGCCCGACGCCGACTTCGCGCGCGTGCGCGAGACGGCGCTGGTGCTGCACGAGGCGCTCGACAGCCTGGGCATGCCCAACCTCGCCAAGACCACCGGCTCGAAGGGGATCCACATCTACGTGCCGATCGTGCGCGGCCCGACGCAAAAAGACGTCTGGTCGGTGGCCAAGGCGCTGGCGGTGAATCTGGAGCAGCGCCATCCGAAGCTGATCACCGCCGAGTATCGCATCGCGAAGCGGCCCGCGGGGCGCGTGCTCGTCGACTACAACCAGAACGCGTGGGGCCACACGCTGGCCTCGATCTATTCCGTGCGGCCCAAGCCGCGCGCGCCCGTGTCGACGCCGGTGACCTGGGACGAAGTTGCGAGCGGCATCGAGATCGCCGACTTCCGCATCGACAACGTCCCGGCGCGCGTCGCCGAGCGCGGCGATCTCTGGGCGCGGCTCAACGCGGCGCAAAGCCAACTCGACCGGTTCGATCTCGGCCTGCTGCTCGGCTAGCTTGACTGAACGTTAGTTCAGGTTAGGCTCTGCGGCGATGAAGCCGGTGCCGCTTTCGAACCCGCCCAATCCGTGGGCGACCACCGAGGTCGAGTACCTGGAGGGCGCGC
>CAZNCQ010000606.1:0-2254 GCA_964571275.1 uncultured Myxococcales bacterium | reverse complement strand
CGGCCGCACCGCGCAGCTCGAGTTCAAGATCGTCGACGACGGCTCGGAGTACATGCGCAAGCTCGCCGCCGCCGTGCCCAAGGATTCGGGGATCGAGGTCGCGCCTGAATCGTGGTCCGAGAAGGACACGGGCAAGCAGCACGAGGACGTGTACCTGCGTTCGAAGAAGCGCGAGACGCTGGAGAAGTTCTTCGCCGGTCTGACCGGCGATCTGGCGCTCCCCGCCGACCACGAGATCGGATACGAGGAGAACCAGGCGCACTCGGAAACCGGCGAGGTGACCCCCGACCGCTACTGGCGCACCTACTATCTGCACCGGCGCGCGGCGCTGACCGGCGAATACCTGTCGAACGCCGACCAGACCTGGGATCAGCAGACCGGGCGGCCCGAGGTCAGCTTCGAGTTCGACCGGCAGGGCGCGGCGATCTCCGAGAAGCTCACCGGCGACAACATCGGCCGCAAGATGGCGGTGTTGCTCGACGACAAGATCAACAGCGCGCCGGTGATCGAAGGCCGCATCGGCGCGCGCGGCCGCATCACGCTGGGCGGCTTCGGCGACCCGTTCGCGCTGCAGCAAGAGGCCAAGGATCTCGTCGGCGTCCTCCGCTCGGGCGCGCTGCCCGCGCCGCTGCACAAGACCTTCGAGACCCAGGTCGGCCCGACCATGGGCAGCGACTCGGTCAAGAAGGCGAAGTTCTCGATGGTGCTCGGCGCCGTCGCCGTCATCCTGTTCATGCTGATCTACTACCGGTTCTCGGGCCTCATCGCGAACGTCGCGATGATCCTGAACCTGCTGTACATGGTGGCGATCCTGGCCGCCTTCGAAGCGTCGCTGACCTTGCCCGGCATCGCCGGCCTGGTGTTGACCGTCGGCATGGCCGTCGACGCGAACATCATCATCTACGAGCGCATACGGGAAGAGCTGCGCCTGGGTAAGTCGCCGCGCACCGCGGTCGACGCCGGCTTCAAGCGCGCGTTCTGGACCGTGTTCGACGCGCACGTCACCAACTTCGTCGCCGGCGTCGTCCTGTACTCGTACGGCTCGGGTCCGATCCGCGGCTTCGCCGTCACGCTGCTGGTCGGCATCATCACCAACCTCTTCACCTCTTATTGGCTGTCGCACTGGATGTTCGACGCCCTGGTCGGACGCCGGGGCGCGGCGCGCGCCACCCTGTCGATCTAGAGGCAACCATGGCGGCGCAGAATCAGCAGCAAAAGTTCTTCGAGGTCATCAAGCCGGGCTCGACCTTCGAGTTCATCGGCATGCAGCGCTACTGGATCGGTCTGTCGATCGTCCTGGTGGCGCTGACCTTCGTGATGCTTCCGCTCAACGCCTTCGTCTTCAAGAGCCGCGGGCACATGTTGAACTGGGGCGTGGACTTCCGCGGCGGCACCGAGCTGGTCGTCGAATTCTCGAAGCCGGTCGACGCCGGCGAGATCCGCAAGGTGCTCACCGACTCGGGTCACGACAACGCCGACGTGGTGAAGTACGAGGACCCGACCGGCAAGTCCAAGTACAACTTCATGCTGCGCATCGGCGCGGTCTCGGTGCTGAGCGAGGCGCAGGCCAAGCAGGCGCAGTCGCTGCTGGCCAAGGAAGGCGACGCCAACCTCAAGAAGTTCGAGTGGGCCGAGGGCGGCGACAAGTTCTACCTGCGCTATGACCGCGCGATCGAGCCGCAGTCGCTGTCGAACTCGCTCAAGGCGATCGGCATCAAGGCGACCCAGGTGCAGCCGTTCGGTCGCGCCGAAGAGAACACTTACGAGGTGACGCTGGTCGGTCTCGACTCCGAGATCCGCAACGCGCTCGACGCGCACTTCGGCGCCGACGCGGTGTCGGGGATCCCGCAGGTCGAGTCGGTCGGCGCGAAGGCGGGCAAGCAGCTGCAGTACGACGCCGCCCGATCGCTGCTGTTCGCGATCCTGCTCATCATGGTGTACATCGCGTTCCGGTTCGACTTCCGGTACGGCCCGGGCACCGTGGTGGCGCTGCTTCACGACGCGGTCATCGTCATCGGCGCGTTCGCGGTCACCTACAAGGAGTTCTCGCTGACCACGGTCGCCGCCGTGCTCACGATCATCGGCTTCTCGATGAATGACACCATCGTCGTGTTCGACCGCATCCGCGAGAACGCGACGCGCCTGCGCGATCGACGCTTCGACCGCGTGGTCAACCAGTCGATCAACGAGACGCTCTCGCGCACCATCTGGACCAGCGCGACGGTCTTCTTCGTGACGCTGGCCATGAACGTGT
>CAZNCQ010000605.1:0-2302 GCA_964571275.1 uncultured Myxococcales bacterium | reverse complement strand
TCAACCCGTTCACCAAGGAGCCGACGATCTTCAAGGCCAAGCCGGCCCGCAAGGTCATCAAGGCTCGTCCGGTCAAGGCCGCCAAAGACGCCGTGATGTAGCATCGTCGTCCTGGGAACTCTCGGAAGGGTTCCCAAACCCTCCTGCGGGTAAGAACAAGGGAAGCCGATTGGCTTCCCTTTTTTTTGTGAGCGCTATATTTCGCGCATGGCGAGCCTGGGCGACCGGTTCCGCGCGATCCGACAGGCGACGGACGATCTGGCGCGGCCGCTCAGCGCCGAGGATTGCGGTGTCCAGTCGATGCCCGACGCGAGCCCGACCAAGTGGCATCTCGCGCACACCTCTTGGTTCTTCGAGACGTTCGTGCTGGCCAGGGCGCCGGGCTTTCGGCCGTTCCACCCGGCGTTCCGCTCGCTGTTCAACTCGTACTACAACGCGGTGGGCGAACGTCACGCGCGGCCGGCGCGCGGGCTGCTCTCGCGTCCTTCGCTCGACGAGGTTCGCGCCTATCGCCGTCACGTCGACGAGGCCATGCTGCGCCACCTCGAGGCTGGGGCCGCCGATCGCGAAGCCAGCGCGGACGGCGCGGCCCTGGTCGTGCTGGGCCTGCAGCACGAGCAGCAGCACCAGGAGCTGATCCTCACCGACATCAAGCACGCGTTCTGGATGAACCCGCTGCGCCCAGCCTACGCACCGGTGACGGCGGAGCGCGTGATTGGCGACGCGGCCGACCCGCCGCCGCTCGCCTGGCGCGAACGGCCCGGCGGAGCGGTGGAGATCGGTGCGCCGAGCTCGGGTCTGTCGGGCGAGCCGTTCTCGTTCGACAACGAATGCCCGCGGCACGCGCAGCTGCTGCGGCGGCACGCGCTGGCATCGCGCCTGGTCACTTGCGGCGAGTACAGCGCGTTCATCGCCGACGGCGGCTACCGCCGTCCCGACCTGTGGCTCTCGGACGGCTGGGACGCCGTGCAGGCCGGCGGCTGGTGCGCGCCACTCTACTGGGAAGAACGCGACGGCGCGTGGTGGTCGCTGACCTACGGCGGCATGCAGCCCGTGCGCCCCGCGGAGCCGGTCAGCCACGTGAGCTACTACGAAGCCGACGCCTACGCGCGCTGGGCGCAGGCGCGCCTGCCGACCGAGGCGGAGTGGGAGGTCGCGGCCGGATCGGCGCCGGCCGACACCGGCGACCGCAATTGTCTGGAATCCGGCTGGCTGCGCCCGGTGCCGGCCGGCCGCGCCTCCGCGGGTGACGGCATCGCGCAGCTCTTCGGCGATGTCTGGGAGTGGACGCAGAGTCCGTACACGCCCTATCCCGGTTTTCGCGCCGCCGCCGGCGCCGTCGGCGAATACAACGGCAAGTTCATGTGCAACCAGCTCGTGCTGCGCGGGGGCTCCTGTCTCACGCCGCGCTCGCACGTGCGCGCCAGCTACCGCAACTTCTTCGCGCCCGCCGCGCGCTGGCAAATGTCGGGAATTCGGCTCGCGCAGGATCGCTGACGCCTCCGCGCTTTTCGTCGCCGCGCTCTTATCGAGAGTGACCGGCGTCCCGAAGTCCAGAGGAAGGCCCCCGTACCGATGTCAGCGTCAGCATTTCGTCGTTCCCTGCAGGCCAGTGATCCGTTCGTAACCGGCGAGACGTTGCTCCGAGGGCTGCTCGACGAGCACGCGGGCCTGCTGCAACAGGTGAACCACCTGCGGTCGTCGCAGCCGCAGAACGAGCTCGACGCTCTCACCGGCCTCGGCACACGGCGCTATTTCGAGGCGCGCGTGCTGGAAGAGCTGTCGCGCGCCATGCGCAACCCTTCGTACACCGGCTCGATGTTGCTGCTCGACGTCGACGACCTCGGCGTCATGCGTGCTCGGTACGGGCCGATCGTGGGCGACCGCGCGCTGCGCTGGGTGGCCAAGGTGCTGCGGGAATGCCTGCGCACTGGCGATGTCGTCTGTCGCGGCGGCAGCGATCGGTTCATGGCGGTGCTGTGCGATACGCCGTCCTTCGACACGGGCGAGATCGTCTCGCGCCTGCGCGGTGAGATCACGCGCGTGCGCGGCCACCGCTGGTCCTCCGCGTCGATCAGCGTCGGGACCGCGGCCTGGCCCGACGATGCGTTCACGCTGCCCTCGTTGACCGCCATCGCGGCGGTGCGGCTGCTCGAGGACCGGCAGCACCGGCAGGCCCAATCGCGTCCTCAGCTGGTCCTGTTGCCCTAGCAGCCGCGGCGCGGTTTTTTACAGTCTCCTGCCGATTTGCCCCTTGCGCTCGTCGAGATCCCGCGCCGTCGGAGTGTGGCCGAGGTCCTCC
>CAZNCQ010000604.1:0-2316 GCA_964571275.1 uncultured Myxococcales bacterium | reverse complement strand
TACAAGCTCGAGAAGTACGGCATCGGGGTCATCGAGGCCCGTGGCGCAGCGGCGCCGGACAGCGGGAGTGAGACCGCCGGCGTCGATGCCTTGCTCGACGACGGTCCGAGCGTCGCCGGCCCCGGCGGCACTGTCGCAGGAAAAGGTGAGCGCAAGGGCTGAGCGACTCTGCTTGCCGGCCGCCGTCGCGCTCGCCGCGGTGCTGGCCGGATGCGCCACGACTCAACCGGCGCGCGTCGTAGAGCACGACCACAAGTCAGTGCAGGAGGGCCGCGCCAGCTTCTACTCGGACGTGTTCACCGGGCGGCTCACCGCTTCGGGCGAGCGCTATGACCCCGAACATATGACCGCCGCGCACGCGACGCTCCCGCTCGGGACCTGGATTCGCGTCACCCGCATCGACGACGGGCGCTTCGTCGACGTGCGCGTCAACGACCGCTGCGGCTGCGGCGCCGGGCGCATCGTCGATCTCTCGCGCAAAGCGGCGCGCCGCATGGACATGCTGCACGCCGGGGTCGTTCGGGTGCGCATCGAGGTGCTGCGAAGATGAGCGCGCGCCGAGCCGCGTGCGTTCTCAGGCGACTTTCTTGCCCGCCTTGACCTTGAGGGTGGGGCCGGTCATCGCGAACGACATGACATCGCGATCGACCACGCCGTCGATCTCGACGCTCGCGCCGTCGCTCTCGATGCCCTTGGTGGCGCCTTCCAGCACGTAGGTCGTGCCGTCGTCGGCGACCAGCTGCCAGTGGCCACCCTCGAGGTCACTCCTCTTCACTTTGCCGCGGAACTTAGCCATCCCCGAAGTATAGCGCCGACCCCGGCCGTGGCAGCTAACCTCGGCGTTAGGCGGCTACTCGGGTTGACTCTCGAGAGTCGATGGCCACGTTCGGGGGGAGTCCCGCTTGGGACACGGAGGCCGCGATGAACATGGATCAGATCAAGGGCAAGATCGATAACCTCAAGGGGCGCGTCAAAGAGGCCCTCGGCACTGCGAGCGGCGATAAGCGGACGGAAGCAGAAGGGCTCGCGGAGCGGGTCAAGGGGGCGGTGCAGAAGAAGGTCGGCGACGCGAAAGAGGCCGTGTCCCACCACGACGGCGAGCGCGAGTCGATGCACAGCCGCAAGGAAGAGGACGGCGAGTAAGAGATCAATAATCCGGGCCCGTGGGCTTGTAGCTCGCGTCGACCGTCAGGGGAATTTCGTACGGAGTCGGACCGTAGAGGTAACGATAGTGAGCGTAGATTCCGACGACGCGCTTCACATACTCGCGCGTTTGCGCGAACGCAATCAGCTCGACGAACTCGTCCATCGGGTGTTTCCCGTGCTGATCGCACCAGCGCGTCATGGCCTTGGGTCCGGCATTGTAGGATCCGGCGGCGACCGGCACCTGTGCGTCGAACTTGCGGTACAGCGAGCCGATGTAGCTGGCACCGAGACGGATGTTGGTCTCGGGCTCATAGAGCTGGTCGGGAAAGAAAGCGGCGCCAGCGCTGGCCGCGACCTTGGCGCTGGTCGGAGGGATCATCTGCAGCAGCCCGCGCGCGTCGGCGTAGGAGACGTCGTGCGGTGAGAATGCCGACTCCTTGCGCATGATCGCGTACAGGAACCAGTCGGGGTTGCCCGCCGGGGGACCGAGCTTCTCGACCAACTCGCTGTAGGCCTTCGGGTAGGCGGCCTCCCAGAACGGGCGCGCCGCGCCCTTGGGTTCGGCCAGCAGCGCCGCGCCGCCACGGCTCTCGGCGAGTCGGAACGCGCGGTGAAAATCACTGGCGCGGCGGTAGCGGTCGAGCAGCGTCGCCAGCCCGCGCGCATCGCCGGCGCGGCGCAGGATCGACGCCTCGTTGCGTTCCAGCTCCCATCCCGCCTCGTCTTCCATGCCGGCCTCGAGCAGCTCGTCCGCGCGCGCGAGCGCCGGATCGAGGTCGTTGGCCTGTTTGCCGGGCGGAATCGGCAGCGCAGGCGTGGCGGCGGGCTTGTCCGCGTCCGCGCTCGCGGGCAGATCCATCGGAACCACTTCGCCCAGCCCGCGGAGCCGCGCGCGCGCGAGCAAGCCGTAGAACGACAGCGGGCCGCGTTTGACGGCGTCGCGGTAACCGGCGATGGCCTCGGCTTTGCGGCCGGTCTTCTCGTAGACGCGCGCGCGCCAGTAGCCGACGCGCGCGCGGCGCTCGTCACCGGTGCCGTCATTGACCGGCACCTTCTCGTAGCGATCGAACCCGGCCAGCGCCTGATCGGTCTCGCCCAGCAGATAGTGCGCGAACGCCAGGCACCAGGCGGCGTCGTCGGCGAAGTCGCTCTTGCCGAAGTGATCGAGCG
>CAZNCQ010000603.1:0-2353 GCA_964571275.1 uncultured Myxococcales bacterium | reverse complement strand
CTCAATGAATGCTTGAAGGCCCATCTCCCTCGAGCACGCGACGTGGAGAGGGGAGGGTGCATTTAGGAAGGGCTCAATGAATGCTTGAAGGCCCATCTCCCTCGAGCACGCGACGTGGAGAGCGGAGAAGGTGCATTTAGGAACGGCTCAATGGAGCGAATGCCACAACGCCTGGTCTCCCTCTCCTCCACGTCCGCGTGGAGGAGAGGGTCGGGGTGAGGAGACCCGGCCCTCTCTTCCCGACCTGCGCTTCTACGGCTCCGCGAGCTCTCGACAGAACCGCTGCTCGCGCTCTCTCACACCGGGCGGCGGAGGCGGCGTTGCCGCGGTCGCGGGCGCCGTGGGCGACGGGAGCTTGGCGTAGGCCTCGGCGAGCGCGCAGTGCACAGCCGGGTCGAAGGGGTTGGTCGCGAGCGACGTCTTGAGCGCGACCAGCGCGCCGGCCGCGTCGCCCTTGGCGAGCATCGCCTGCCCGCTGATCAGGTGCGGCCACGGTAGATCCGGGTACAGCGTCACCGCGCCCGACAGCGCCTTGATCGCGCGGTCGGGCTCCCCCAGCGCGAGATAGATGCGCCCGAGCTTGACCGGAAAGATCCAGTGCACCGCGGGATCGCCCGCGCGCGCCGCCGCCCGCGCGCTGACCGCCGTCGTCGGGCCGCCCAGGGCGACGCCGCTGACCTTGGCGCCCTTCTCGTACTCCACGGCGGCGGCGCGCAGGCGGTTGTTCTGCAGCATCATGTTGCCGAGCCGCAGGTAGCGGAACGCCGGCGCCTGCTTCTGCGACGACGTCAGCGCCTCGTCCTCGGTCGGCTTGCGGCGCGACGCGATCGCGCCGCTCTTGCGGATATGGGTCGTCGGGATGTCGATCGCCGCGAACGTCTTGTAGTGCTGCGCGTTCATGAACCCGCGCCAGCCACGCTCGAAGTCGGCCCAGCTGCCGCCCGCGGTGTCGGCCACCGCCGTGCGCGCGTCGACGCCGCTCGCGACCTTCTGGATCGCCGCGCGGAGCGCCGGCATCCCACCCAATGAGTGCAGGTACGCCACCGCGTTCGCCACCTCGGCAAACGCCAGCGTCGCGTCCTCCGCCGACGGCAGCTTCGCCATCGAGGGGTGCATGGCATCGAAGCTGATCAGCTTGCCGGTGTGCAGCGCACGCGCCAGCAGGTGCTCCATCGACGGCGCCAGGCGCCCTCCCGCCGGCTCGCGCCAGCGCCGCTCGAGAAACTTCGCCAGCCCCTCTTGCAACCAGACCGGCGCGCGGTCGCCGGTCAGCGACGACACTGCGTAGTGCACGAGCTCGTGGTTCATGCTGTCGAGCCACGGGTAGCCGTACGCGAGCGCCCGCGGCGTGGTCACCATCAGCCGCGCCCACTTGCACAGCGCGATCGTCCCGGTGCGCGCGACCTCGGCCGGCGACAGCGACGAGACCGCCGCCAGATCCGACGGGCTGCGGTAGATCTCCACGCGGATGGGGATCTCCTCCTCGAAGCCGAGATCCTGATGCAGCGCCGAATACGCCGCCTCCAGCGCCTCCAGCGCGTACGGCACCAGCACCGCGTCCTCGGCGGGATAGCGCATCAGGAAGTGGGTCGAGCGCTCCTCGCGGTGATCCTTGACGGCGTCGCGCGCTTCGCTTGCCAGGCCCTGGAGCTCCTTCGCCGCCGCGGCCGCCGTCGGCTCGGTGCTGCCCGCCTCCTCGATCGCGGTGTTGAGCTTGCGCACCGATCCTTCGTAGTCACCCTTGAGGAACGCGGCGTAGCCCTCCATGACCAGCGTCTGCGGCGCTTGCGGCGCCGCGCGCACCAGCTCTTGCAGCGCCACCGTGCCGTCGCGGAAGCGCCACTCGTCGAACATCTTCTCGACCACGTTGGCGTTGCCGCTGGTCGCCGTCGGCGCGCCCGTGCGCGCACCCGGCTCCGCGGCGGCGGTCGCTGCGTGCGCGCGCGCCGGCGGCGCCAGCGCGAGCGCGATCGCGAGCGCCACGGCCCCGCGCCCGCTCGTCATCGCACCAGCTCCTCGTAGTAGCGCCGGACCTCGTCGCGAAAACGCTCAGGCGCCTTTTCCTTCATGGCGTCCATCAGCTCTTGCCGCCAGGCGCGCGGCGCGGTGGATTCGTCGGCGCCGGGGATGCGCACGGGATCGTGCTGCTGCTTGCCGGTACCCATCGTGCGCTCCTGCAGCGAATCGCGCAGCTTGGCCAGACGATCGGCCGCGTCGCGCTCGGCGCCGGCCGCTGGCTTGGATTCGCTCTTCTTCAGCATCTCCCCCGCCTGCCGCATGCGCGTCGCGGCGCCTTTCAGATCCGACTCCGCCTTCTCGAGCCCCGGCATCTTGCCGAGGCGCTTGGCCGCCT
>CAZNCQ010000602.1:0-2384 GCA_964571275.1 uncultured Myxococcales bacterium | reverse complement strand
AGGTCATCGCGCGCGGCCGCAACGTCATGGCCGGCTACTGGGAGGACGAGGAGGCCACGGCCGCGACGATCAAGGACGGCTGGTTCCATACCGGTGACCTCGGACGGATCGACGAGAAGGGGAACCTGTACCTGGTCGGGCGATCGAAAGACGTCATCGTCGATTCCAACGGCAAGAACGTCTACCCCGACGAGATCGAGGACCTGTATCGCGACTCGCCGTACATCAAGGACCTGTCGGTGGTCGGGCTGCCCGACGGCTCGGCGGAGCAGGTGGCGTGCGCGATCATGCCCGCGTACGAGCACGACGCGACGCTGTCACGCGCGGAGGTCGAGGCGCGCATCCAGGAGCACGTCCGCAAGGTGTCGGCGGAGCTGCCGTTCTGGAAGCGGGCCAAGATCGTGCACATCTGGGACGGCGAGCTGCCGCGCACGGCGAAGCGCTCGGTCAAGCGCCGCGAGATCGTCACCGAGCTCGAGCGCCTGCGCCGCAAGGAGAGCGAGGGCACGTTGACGGCGGCCGCGCCGCGCGATGAGCGCGGCACCGGCTGGCTGCTCGATCTGGTCGCAGCGGTGTCGGGCAAGTCGCGCGCCGACGTTCACTTGCAGAGCCGCCTCGGCGACCTGGGCTTCGACAGCTTGATGTACACCGAGCTGGCGAGCGCGCTGGAGAACGAAGGGGTCGCGCTGCCCGAGGACGCCGATCTGACCGCGGTCGCCGACGTCGCGCAGTTGCAAGACTTGATCGCGCACACGCGCAACGGCGCCGGCAGCGCGCTGCGACTGACGCGCCGGCGCGGCGGCGACGCCGACACCAGCGCGCACAGCGACGGCGACGTTCACGTGCCGTCGGCGGTCGCCACCGCCGGCAAGCGCGGGCTGGCGCTGGCGCAGCGGCTCTTCTACAAGCGGGTGCTCGACACGCGCGTCACCGGCGCGAACCACGTGCCACACCACACGCACTTCATCGTCGCGGCGAACCATTGCTCGCACCTGGACATGGGGCTCATCAAGGTCGCGCTCGGCGAGTCCGGCCGCGATCTGACGTCGCTGGCGGCGGCCGACTACTTCTTTCGCAACAAGTACCGCCGCGCGTACTTCAAGCACTTCACCAACCTGGTGCCGATGGAGCGCACCGGGTCGATCCGCAAGTCGATGGACACGGCGGAGAAGGTGTTGCGCCGCGGGCGCAGCATGGTGGTGTTCCCCGAGGGGACGCGGTCGATGACCGGCGAGATGGCCGACTTCCTGCCCAGCCTCGGCTACCTGGCGCTGCGCGCGGAGGTGGGACTGTTGCCGGCGTACATCTCCGGCACCTACCAGTCGCTGCCCAAGGGCGCGGCGGTGCCGAAGTCGCGCGAGCTGGGCGTGGCGTTCGGGCCGTTCATCTCGCTCGAGCGGCTCAGGGAGCTGACCGACGGGCTGCCGCAGCAGGAGGCGTGGCGTCTGGTTGCCGCCTACACGCAGCGGATCATCGAGAACCTGCGCGACGGTGCGCCGCATGCGCTGGACATCGCGGGCGCGCGCGCGGCCTGGGACGGGCACAAGCTGGGTGAGATCGCGGATCGGCGCGCGCGAGCGGCAGACGCGGCCGGTGACGGCGACGCGAAGAAGCGGGTCGCTCGCCGCCGCACGCTGAGGTCGGTGCCATGAGCCGCGCCGTGCATCCGGATGCGAAGGCGCTCGCGAAGACCGGACCGGCCAAGGTCGCGGCGACAACGGCGGCGACGACGCTGATCACCGGCGCCACGGGTTTTCTGGGCGCGCATCTCCTGCGCGTGCTCGCGGCCAGAAGCGACGACGGGGGCGATTCGGCGACGCCGCCGCGCCTGCGCGTGCTCACCCAGGCGTCGTCAGCGCCGTCATTTTCGGCGCCGCGCTGGCTCGCCGAGCTCGGCGTCGAGGTCGTCACCGGCTCGATCGCCGACGCCGATGCGGTCGCGCGCGCCGTCGAGGGCGTGGATCGCGTCTACCACCTGGCGGGCCTGGTGTCGTCGAAGCCCGGCGACGCGCACCGCATGCACGAGGTGCACGTCCACGGCACGCGCCTGCTGTGCGAGGCGGCGGCGCGCGTCGGCGTTTCGCGCGTCGTGATGTCGTCGACCAGCGGCACCGTCGCGGTCTCACGGCGCGCCGATGAGATGCCCGACGAGACGTCGCCGACGCCGATGGACATCGTCGCGCGCTGGCCGTACTACGCGAGCAAGGTCTATCAGGAAGAGGCGGCGCGCCGCGCGTGCGGCGATCGCGTCGAGCTGGTGATGCTGAATCCGAGCTTGCTGCTCGGGCCCGGCGACGATCGGTTGAGCTCGACGCGGCCGGTGCTGCAGTTCCTGGCGCGCGAGATCGCGCTGGTGCCGCCCGGCGGCCTGAACTTCGTCGACG
>CAZNCQ010000601.1:0-2415 GCA_964571275.1 uncultured Myxococcales bacterium | reverse complement strand
TCGAGCAGGCGTTGATGCCGACCGACGCCATCAGGCGCGCGTAGTCGCGCACGCGCGTGAGGTCGGCGGCGACGGCGTCGTGCTCGAAGAAGATCGAGGGGCCGGCGTAGCCGCGCTCGATGGTGCCGTCCAGGTTGTCCCAGTGATCGAGCATGCGCACGGGCGCGTAGGGGAGCTGCTTCTCGTCGAGCGCGGCGATCGGTTGGCCGAGGTCGATCTTGCGCGCGAGCGCGAGCGCGCCGTAGAGCACACCGCGTTCGTTGGCGCCGGTGACGACCAGGCGCGGCGGGCTGGCGGCGATCGACTGAATGAGGTACGCGTCATCCGGGAGATCGGCGGGCGCGCGCAGCGCCGACGCGATCGCGGGCTGTCTGGCCTTGAGCGCACGCAACGTGCCGAGCACGATCGCCGCCTCGCGCGGCGGCGCCGCGTCCACGCGCAGCGTGCGGCCGAGCGTGCCGCGCACGGTGCGGACGATCTCGTCGCGCGCCGCCGACAGCACGACGGAGTCGCCGACCGCGACCACGACCGCCGGAAGCGCGTCGTAGCGCGCGTGGGTGGCCGCATCGGTGATCGGCGCGTGCCGGAGCCAGGCGTCGTAGCCCGTCTCGGCGCGAGCGGAGAGCGGCGCGGTGAGCGCGGCGATCATGGTCGCCGCCGCGACCAGGGATCTCAAACCCCTCTCCCCCGTCCGCGGGGGACAGGGCATGGGTGAGGGGGGTCCGTCGAGGGCAGGCGTAGCGGTTGCCTCAGATCTTGATCTTCTCGAAGTGGACCAGGTCCACGAACGCCGCGAAGCGCTCGCGGATCTCGCTGATGTCCAGCCTACGGAACCGGTCGAGGCTGAAGTCCTCGACGCTGAACGACGCCAGCACCGAGCCCAGGATCATCGCGGTCCGGATCGACTGCGGCGACGTGTTTCCGATGCGCGCGAGCCAGCCCATGAAGCCGCCCGCGAACGAGTCGCCCGCGCCCGTCGGATCGATCACGTTCTCGATCGGGAAGGCCGGCGCCGAGAAGACACCGTCCTCGTGAAACAGGAGCGCGCCCGCGTCGCCGCGCTTGATGACCACCGCGCGCGGCCCCATCGCGCGGATCGCGCGCGCGGCCGCCGGAAGATTGGACTGTCCCGACAGCTGGCGCGCCTCCTCATCGTTGAGCAGCAGCATGTCGACCCGCTCGAGCAGGCGCAGCAGCTCGGGCCGCTTGCCCGAGATCCAGAAGTTCATGGTGTCGCAGGCCACGAACTTGGGCCGCGCCGCTTGCTCCAGCACCGACAGCTGCAGCACCGGATCGATGTTGGCGAGAAACACGTAGTCCGACGACTTCCACGCCGCCGGCAGCTTGGGCCGAAAGTCCTGGAACACGTTCAGCTGTGTGTCGAGCGTCGTGCGCGTCGAGAAATCGGGCGAGTAGACGCCCGACCACCGGAACGTTCGCCCGGTGACGCGCTCGAGCCCGGCGAGATCGACCCGCTGCTGCTCGAGAAACGCGGTGTGCGCCGCCGGAAAGTCGTCGCCGACCACGCCGATGAGCCGCACCGGCGAGGGCGACAGGAAACCGGCGGCCACCGAAACGAACGACGCCGCGCCGCCCAGGACCTCGACGCGCTTGTCGGTGTGCGTCTCGACGCTGTCGAACGCCACCGAACCGACGACCAGAAGTGAAGACTCTGCGTTGCTCACAAATACCTCCCGTAAAGCACCTTCAGCCGTTCCCGCGCCGCCGCGGGGATCGCCTCGGGTGACGTCATGATCGCTTGCGCCGCCGCGCTCCCGCACCCGCACTCCGGCAAGCTCGCCAACTGGGGCAGCACGCCGCGCACGATGTCCTTCGCATGCGACACGTTGGCCAGTAGAACCTCGACGATCGACGACGCGCTCACCGCCTCTTCCTCGGGGTGCCAGCAGTCGTAGTCGGTCACCAGCGCCAGCGACGCGTAGCACACCTCGGCCTCGCGGCAGAGCTTGGCCTCGGTCGCCGCGGTCATGCCGATCACGTCCGCGCCCCAGCTCCGGTGCAGGAGCGACTCCGCGCGCGTCGAGAATTGCGGCCCCTCCATGCACACGTATGTGCCGCCCTGGTGCGCCCGCCGCGTTCGGCCGCGCGTACCGCTGCGACCGCGCTCCTCGGCGTGTCCGGCCTCGAATCCGTGCGCCAGCGCCTGCGCGTGCAGCGCACCCGCGAGCGCGCCGCACACCGGATCGGCATATGCTACGTGGCCCACGACGCCATCCCCGAAGAACGTCGATTCGCGCCGGTAAGTCTTGTCGATGAACTGATCCACGACCACCAGGTCGCCCGGCGTCAGCCCCTCGCGCAGCGAGCCGACCGCCGACACCGAGATCACCTTCTCGGCCCCGAGCTGCTTGAGCGCGTGCACGTTCGCGCGGTAGTTGATCTCCGACGGCGACA
>CAZNCQ010000600.1:0-2420 GCA_964571275.1 uncultured Myxococcales bacterium | reverse complement strand
CCGGCTCGGCGACCGGGTCGAAATCAGCGGGAGCGATGATCTGATGTTCCGCAAACGCAACGTCGCAATTCACTTCGTCGGCATCGGTGGCATCGGCATGTCGGGCATCGCCGAGGTGCTGCTGAATCTCGGTTATCCGATCTCTGGCTCCGACCTCAAGGCCAGCGACGTCACGCGCCGGCTGGCCTCGATGGGGGCGAGGATCTACCTCGGTCACGCGCCGGAGCAGGTCGCGACCGCCGATGTCGTGGTGGTGTCGAGCGCCGTGCGCTCTGACAACCCCGAGGTTGCAGCGGCGCGCGCCCGCGACATCCCGGTGATTCCGCGCGCCGAAATGCTGGGCGAGCTCATGCGCGTGAAGGACGGCGTCGCCGTCGCCGGTAGCCACGGCAAGACCACCACGACGACGATGATCGCCGCGCTGCTCGCGCTGGCCGGCCTCGACCCCACCGCGATCATCGGTGGCAAGGCGCGCGCGTTCGGCTCCAACGCCCGGCTCGGAGAGGGCGAGATCCTGGTGGCCGAGGCCGACGAATCCGACGGCTCGTTTCGCCACCTGATCCCGATGGTGGCGGTCATCACCAACATCGACCGCGAGCACCTGGACCACTTCGGCTCGGAGCGCGCGTTGTCCGATGCGTTTCTCGACTTCGCCGACCGCGTGCCGTTCTATGGGCTGGTGGTCCTGGGTGCCGACAACACGAAGGCGATGGAGCTGGCGCCGCGCTTGTTGCGCCGGCACGTCACGTACGGGTTGAGCCACGGCGACTACCGCGGCGAGATCCTCGAGGCGCGCCCCGACGGCACGCGCTTTCGCATCACCGTGAGCGGCAAGCTGCGCGGAGAGGCACAGGTGCGCATGCCCGGCGTGCACTACGCCGAGAACGCGCTGGCCGCGCTGTGCGTGTCCGACTACCTGGGCGTGTCGTTCCAGGACTACTGCGCGGCGCTCGAAACCTTTCAGGGCGTCGACCGCCGCTTTTCGGTGCGCGGCGAGGTCAACGGCGTGCTGGTGGTCGACGACTATGGCCACCATCCGACGGAGCTGGCGGCGACGGTGGCCGCGGCCCGGCTCTACCAGCGGCGACTGATTGTCGCCTTCCAGCCGCATCGCTACACGCGCACGCGTGACCTGCTGCCGTTCTTCGCGCCGACCTTGAGCGGCGCCGACATCGTGCTGCTCACTGACATCTACGCCGCGGGCGAGGCGCCGATCGAGGGTATCTCGACGGAGAAGCTGATGGCGACCTTCCCGGCCGGGCGCGACGTGCGCCACGTGCAGCGCGCCGCGCTGGCGTCCGAGCTGCGCGGGCTGGTGCGCGCGGGCGACCTGGTGCTGGTCATGGGGGCGGGCGACATCACCAACGTCGCGGGCGAGCTCCTGGGGCTGCTCGAGGAGCGGGGCACGATCGCATGAAGGCCACGGATTCGACCGACACCGCGCCGTCGCGCGAACCGCCGCGGCGTGGCCTGTTCCACCGGCGCCGCAATCGCCGCATCACCGTCGCATCGCCGTCGGTGGCGGTCTGGATCGCCGCTGCGCTGCACAACATGGTGCGCCGCAGCCTGGTCCTGCTCAAGGCGCTGGCGGCGGTGGCGGCGCTCGCCGGTGCGGCGTGGGGCGGGCAGCAGGCGGTGCGCCACGTGATCGCGTCGCCGCGCTTCGCCCTGCGGGAGATCCGCGTGAACCCAACGGCACGCGTGACGCGCGACCAGGTGCTGGCGCTGGCGGCGGTCGCGTCCGGCGATCGCCTGCTCTCGATCGACACCGACGCGGTCGCGGCACGCGTCGCGAGCCACCCCTGGGTCGCGTCGGCACGCGTGCGGCGCGAGCTGCCATCGGTGCTGGCCATCGACGTCACCGAGCGCAGCGCCGCCGCGGTCGCGGTGCTCGGCGGGCTCTACCTGATCGACGAGAGCGGACACCCCTTCAAGCGCGCGACGCTCGACGAGGCCGACGGTCTGGTGTTGCTGACCGGCATCTCTCGCCAGCAGTGCGCCGCTCTCCGCGACGCCAGCGCCGCCGCCTACCGGGAGGCGCTGGCGATCCTGGACGAGTACCGATCACCCGATTCGTCGTCCACGACGCGGGCGCGCCCGCCGCTCTCCGAGATCCACATCGACCCGCACTACGGCTTCTCGCTGCTGCTCTACGACGGCGGCGCCGAGATCCGCCTTGGCCGCGGTGACTACACCGACAAGCTGGAACGCCTCGACCGCATTCTCGCCGGCCTTCCCGCCCTCGGTGCCCGCAGCCCCGCGTCCTTGCAAACCGTCCACCTGGACGGCCCCAACCGAGACCGCGTCCCCGTCCGATTGGCCCAGGGCCGCTAGCTCCCGCTCTCACGATTCGTCACATTTTCTGCGTCGAGGGGAGAGCGGGGATCAAAGCGAGGCGGCGCTACGGAAGCTGCGCGGGT
>CAZNCQ010000599.1:0-2434 GCA_964571275.1 uncultured Myxococcales bacterium | reverse complement strand
GTGATGCGCGCGCCCGCCGAGTCGATCAGATAGAAGAGCGGGATGCGCAGCCGCCCCGCGGTCTCCTGAATGCGGATGATCTTCTCGACGGTGCGCTCGCCCCACGACCCGGCCTTGACCGTCGAGTCGTTGGCCATGATCGCCACCGGCCGCCCGTGCACGCGGCCGACGCCGGTGACCACGCCGTCGGCCGGCAGGTCGCCGCCCGGCGCCGCGGCGTTGGCGTAGAGGCCATCCTCGACGAAGTCGCTTGCGCCGGCGTCGCACAGCAGCGCGATGCGCTCGCGGCAGAACAGCTTGCCGGCGGCGGCGTTGCTCTGGTGGTACTTGGGCGCGCCGCCCTGCTTGATCTTCTCGGCCAGCGCCGCCAGCTCTTCGGTTCGTCCCATTTCAGTGCCTTTGTTCACTTTCCTTTGAATTGGGGCCGGCGCTTCTCGCCGAACGCCGCCAGGCCTTCGTTGCGGTCCTCGCTGCCCAAGATCGTTTCATAGCGCGCGCGCTCGAGCGCGAGCGCGTCGTCGAGCGGCAGCGCCGCGCCCTCGTCGATCGCGCGCTTCGCGGCCGCGACCGCCAGGGGCGCGCACTCGGCGACCTCGGCGGCCAGGCGCTCGGCGGCGGTCACCAGCTCCGCCGGGGCCACGACGCGCGTGACGATGCCGAGCTCGGCGGCGAGCGCCGCGGGGACGCGCCGTCCGGTGAAGATCAGCTCCTTGGCCGCGGCGGCCCCGGCGACCCGCGCCAGCCGCTGCGTACCGCCCGCGCCGGGGATGATGCCGAGGCGCACCTCGAGCAGGCCCATCTCGATACCGTCGGCGGCAAGGCGCAGGTCGCACGCCAGCGCCAGCTCCAGCCCGCCGCCGAACGCGACGCCGTTCATGGCCGCGATCACCGGCGCGGGGAAGCGTGCCAGCTCGTCGAGCGCGGCGCCGAGATCGGAGAGAAATGCGCGCGTGTCGTCGAGCGACATGGTCCGGCGCTCCTTGAGATCGGCGCCCGCGCAGAACGCTTTTTCGCCGGCGCCGGTGACGACGACCGTGCGCACCCACGGTTCGGCGCGCAGGGCGCGCACCGCCGCGCGCAACTCCGCGACCAGCCCGCGCGAGAGCGCATTCATCGCCGACGGCCGGTTGAGGGTGACCCAGGCAGCGTCCGCGCGGCGCTCGACGATGATCTCCATGTCCATGTCCATGTCGCGAGTCCGGATAGACGATAGACGCTAAAGGCACGCCGCGCCCGGCGCAAGCTTCGGCGGCGCCGCCCCCGTCGATGTCGAATATCGGATGTCGGATGTCGGATGTCGACGTCGATATCCGCTCAGTCGAGAAAAATTTCCTTGCGCGGCGCGAGTCATCTAAGATGCATCCGGGCTCGGGTATCGAGACCGATCGGCGTCGCTCCGGGGGGGGGAAACAGCGCAGTCGAGGAGATCACGAAATGCCAAGCCAGGGCTCCGCAAGCCACAGCGAACCACCGAACGGCGCGCTCGCCCGTGAAGCCGCCCTCGCGCGGCTCGATCACTACGCGGCGTTGCTCGACGCCCAGCGCGAGCACCGCGAGCTGACCGAGCTCATCGTGCATGATCTCAAGGCGCCGCTCTCGATCGTGCGCGCCGGCCTGGAGTGGGTCGGGGGCCACCTGCTTCCGGATCAGGGCGAGGTTGCCGACGCGGTCGCCGACGCCTACGCCGCCGCCGACCGGCTGAGCGGGATGATCGGCGATCTCCTCACCATGTCACAGCTCGACGGCGGCGCGATGCCCGTGCGGCGCCAACCGGTGAGCCTGCGCCGGCTCTTCGATCTGATCACCCACGGCTACGCGCGCCGCGCGCTCGAGAAGCGCATCGCCATCGAGACCACGCTCGGCGGCGATTCCAACCCCACGCCGGAGATCCTGGCCGACCCGGCGCTGCTCCAGCGCGTGCTGGAGAACATCGTCGAGAACGCCCTCCGCTACACGCCCGCCGACGGGCGCATCGCGCTGTCCGCGCAGACCGCGGGCTGCATCGAGATCGCCGTGTCCAACGACGGACCCAAGATCCCGGTCGGCGATCGCGTGCGCATCTTCAACAAGTTCGCGCGCGGCGAATCCGAGCCGCCGCGCTCGGGCAGCGCCGGACTGGGCCTCTACTTCTGCCGCCGCGTCGTCGAGGCGCACGGCGGCGCGATCGCCGTCGTCGACAGCGACGAGTGGCCGACGTCGTTCCGGATCACCCTGCCGGCGGCCTGAGCTTTCAACCTTGTCCGCGAGCCCGCGCCGCCGCGGCCGCACCACCGACCAGGCCCGAGCCGACGTAGGCGCGGTAGAACTTCGACGGCATCTCGTGGCCGACCAGCGTCGACGCCAGCCCGGAGGCCGCGATGAGCTTTTCCACGTCGACGCCGGTGCGGATGCCCATGCCCTCGAGCATGTAGACCACGTCCTCGGTGGCGACGTT
>CAZNCQ010000598.1:0-2445 GCA_964571275.1 uncultured Myxococcales bacterium | reverse complement strand
TGATCTTCCGCGTGCTCGGCATCTCGCTGGGCGCGTTCCGCATCGCCGGCGGCGTGCTCCTGTTCCTGCTGGCGATCGACATGCTGCGCGCGCAGCCGTCGCGCCAGCGCACGTCGCCGGAAGAAGAAGCCGAGGGCCAGGACCGCCCCGACATCTCGATCTTCCCCCTCGCGATCCCCATGCTCGCCGGCCCGGGCGCGACGTCGACCGTGATGGTGCTGGTGTCGCGCGCCGTGCATCCCTGGCAATACATCGTCGTCTTCGGCGCGATCGCCGTGACCGCGCTGACCACGCTCGGCCTGCTGCTCAGCGGCCTGCGCGTCGAGCGCCGCCTGGGCCAGACCGGCATGAACGTCCTCCAGCGCGTGATGGGCCTGATCCTCGCCGCCACCGCCGTCCAGTTCGTCGTCGAGGGCGTGGCCACGCTGCTGCCGACGATCGTGGCGGGGTTGGGAGGCGGCGCGCGGTGAGGTCGCCAATGGCCGCGCACCACCGACGTACCTCATGTCTTCGTACGGCGATCGTGCGTTCTATGCCTCGAACTGTCGATCCCGTTGATCGCGCGGGATGCCGTTCTCCTCGCATCGCAGGAAAAGCAAAGCGCGAGCGTCGCGACAGCCTCGGCAGCACAGTCGGCTGGGTTTTCGTAGCGCACCTGTTCTGAAGCGGAGTGGCGCTCGCTAGAAAGCTCACTCCCCCGCCAAAATCCGCGTCGCGTCCGGCGGTAGCGGCATCTTGTCGAGGGCCTTCACGCGCATTCCGCGGCCCTGGCCGCTGACCATCGCTGGTTGGATGTGGCCGTGCGAGCACTCGCGGCAGCGGACCAGGCGCACGCGCAGGCGGGCGGGCAAGCGGCCGATGCGGCGGGCCTCGCTTCCGCGAGTGGGGTGGTCGGCGAGCGTGGCCTTGAGCGCGAGCGCGTCGCCGCGCGCGGCGAGCTCGGACACACGGGCGAGCACCTTCTGGGCGCCGGTGGCGGCGCTCTCCTGCTCCCCGGCGTAGGCGGCCTGGGCGGCGCTGTCCTTCTTCGAGACGCGTCGAGCGGGCACGCTGGCGGGCACCCACGCGAGCAGGCGCGACTTCATGTACAGCGAGCAGCGCTCGCAGTACGGGATCTTCATCAGCGCCGCGGGCGCGAGCATGCCGCCGAGCGCGAACCCGACGACGCCAAGCCCCAGAAAGAAGTAACCCCACGTCCCCAGCGGCTCGCCTTGCTTGCCGTGCTCGACCCAGGAGAAGTTCACCGCGCGCAGGTGGTAATAGCGGGCGAAGGTCAGCTCCTCGCCAGTCTCGTCGACGAGCGGACCTTCGCGCGTCAGTGACCGGAACTCGAGATACTGCGCGCCGGCGTAGCCAGCGAGCTGCAGCGCGAGCACGGCCAGCAGCAGGCCGCGGCGGATGCGAAAGCCGGTGAGATAGGACGCGACGCCGTAGCCGCTGCCGGCGGCCATTCCAACGATCAACGCGCCGACCGGGAGCACGTAGTTGGCGTACCAGCCCATGATGTGAAAGTCGGTGGTGTTGTTGTCGAGCCACCAGACGCCCGCCAGCGCGAGCACGGTGGTCACGACACCGGCGATCAGCACCAGCCATGGGCCGGGGCGCCGCGCAGACACCCCCGCGGCGGACCCTGTGACGGAAACCCCGGAACCTTCGGAACCTTCGGAACCTTCGGAACCTTCGGGTGACAGTTGCGACATGTAACCCCTCCCCGTAGGAACGCCGGACGCGCAGAAAAATCGCATCATCATACCGCGAGTGCCTCATTTTGAACCGCGGGAACGCCGCGCGACTTCCCGTTCCCGCCTGGTTGCGTGTTATCCCGACGGAGCCAGCCCATGCAGACACCATCGCCACCGAAGAGGGCGCGCGCGGCACGCGCCCTCGCCGCGCTCGCCGCCCTCACCTGCGCAGCGTGGGCCCCGCCCGCCGCGGCGCAGCCGAGCATCAACACCGACACGCCGACGCGCGCGCCCGCACCGTCGCTGGCGCTGATCGTCGGCACCAACCGCGGCGGCCCCGGCCAGAGCGATCTGCGCTACGCGGAAGACGACGCCCGCGCGGTGGCCGACCTGCTCGGCAGCCTGGGCCACTACCGCGCGGCCAACGTCGAGCTCTTGCTGCGGCCGTCGCTGCGCGACGTGGAGCGCGCCCTCGAGCGTCTGGCCGCGCGCGCCGACGACGCGCGCCGCCGCGGCGAAGACGCGCAGGCGCTGTTCTACTACTCGGGCCACGCGCGCGCGAACGCGCTGAACCTGGGCAATGACGAGCTGCCGCTCGGCGACCTGCGCGCGCGGCTGGTCGCGCTGCCGGCGACGATCACGATCGTGGTGCTCGACGCCTGCCAGAGCGGGGCGATCTCGCACATCAAGGGCGCCGAACCGACGGCGGACTTCTCGTTCAACTCGGTCAATCGACTGACCAACACCGGGATCGCGGTGATGG
>CAZNCQ010000597.1:0-2462 GCA_964571275.1 uncultured Myxococcales bacterium | reverse complement strand
ACCAGGTGGCGGCCGACGTTGATGTCGTAGTCCTCGATGAGCAGGATCTTGCCGCGGAACTCGGGTAGCAAGCTGGCATCGTGCACGTGGCGCAGGATCTCCTGGCCGGGCCGATCGGCGGGGTGCGCCTTGCCTGACAGCACCAGCTGCACCGGGCGCGACGGATTGTTGAGCAGCCGCTTGAGCCGTTCGATGTCGCTGAAGATCAGATTCGCGCGCTTGTAGGTCGCGAAGCGGCGCGCGAAGCCGATGGTCAGCGCCTCTGGATCCAGCGCCGTCGCGGCCGCCTTGATCAGGTCCTCGGGGTAGCCCGCGCGCTGCCGCTGCTCGGTGACCTTGCGGCGCACGAACTCGACCAGCGCCGCCTTGAGCACGCGGTGGGTCTCCCAGAGCTCTCCGTCGGACACGTTGTCGATGCGCGCCCACATCTGCGGCTCGCTGAGGCGGTCGCGCCAGTCGGCGCCGATGTGCCGGCTGTAGAGATCCTGCATCGCCGGCGCCAGCCAGGTGCGGACGTGAACGCCGTTGGTGATGTGGCCCACCGGGACCTCGTCCTCGCGGTGATGCGGCCACAGCACCTGCCACGACTTGCGCGTGATGCGCCCGTGCAGCGACGAGACGCCGTTCGCGTAGCGCGACATCTTGAACGCGAGGACCGTCATGCACAGCGCCTCGCGGTGGTCCTCGGGGCGGATGCGGCCGAGGCCCAAGAACTCCTCGCGCGTCAGCCCCAGCGAGCGTCTGAGCGGATCCAGGTGATCGTCGACCAGCTCGGGCGGGAAGCGATCGTGGCCGGCGTCGACCGGGGTGTGCGTCGTGAACACCGTGCTCTGCGCGACGTCCTGCGCGCAGGTCCGGAAGTCGGCGCCGCTCTCTTCCATGCGCAGGCGCGCGTACTCGAGCGTGGCGAAGGCGCTGTGGCCCTCGTTGAGGTGCAGCACGCCCCAGTGAATGCCCGCGCCGCGCAGCGCGCGGATGCCGCCCACACCCAGCAGCAGCTCTTGCCGGATGCGGATGCGCTGATCCCCGAAGTAGAGGCGCGCCGCCAGCTGGCGGTTCTCGTCGGAGTTGCCGTCGACGTCGGTATCGAGCAGCAGCAGGCGATTGCGCCCGACCTTGATCTCCCAGACCTGCGCCAGCAGCGTCTCGTGCGCCAGCGGCACCTCGATGATCAACGGGCGGCCGCTCGGCGTGCGGGCCGGCGCCGCCGGCAGCAGCTCCGCGGGCGAGCGCACGTACTCGGCGTGCTGCTGGCCGTGGCGATCCAGCCTTTGCCGGAAGTAGGACTCTCGATAGAAGAGCCCGACCGCGACGAGGGGCAGCCCGAGATCCGACGCGCTCTTCAAGTGGTCGCCGGCGAGCACGCCGAGGCCGCCGCTGTAGATCGGCAGCGATTCATGAATTCCGAACTCGGCGGATAGATACGCGACGGGGCGCACGCGCAGGGGCCCCGCGTTCACGCCGGCCCAGGTCCTCGTCGCCGCCAGGTAGTCGCCGAGCTCGCGATACGCGCTGTCGACGCGCGCCCGCATGAGGGCGTCGGACGCAATCGTTTCGAAACGTTCACTCGGAAACCCTGCCAGCACCGACACGGGATTATGATTCGACGAGCGAAACGTCTCTGGATCCAGGTCTCGAAACAGCTTGATGATCTGGGGGTTCCAAGCCCACCAGAGGTTTTGAGACAGCTCTGTGAGCTGCTGTCTGAGCTTTTCGCCGGTCGTCGACATCCGACGACTATACCTGCTCCTGGCCGCGCCTCGCCATGTATACTCTGCGCCCTTCCAGATGGACGGACAGCGTCGATTCATCGTTCTCATCATGGCCGGGGGAAAGGGCTCGCGGCTCTTCCCTCTCACCCTGGATCGCGCCAAGCCGGCGGTGCCATTCGGGGGCCGCTATCGCATCATCGATTTCGTCCTGTCGAACATGGCGAACTCGGGGATCCGCTCGGTCTACGTGCTGACCCAGTACAAGTCGCAATCGCTCGCCGAGCACGTCCAGCGGGCCTGGGGCAACCGAGGCGGTTTCGACTCCTTCGTCACCGTCGTACCTGCGCAGATGCGCATGGGTGAAAGCTGGTACCGCGGCACCGCAGACTCGGTCTTCCAGAACATTCACCTGATCGAGGAGTATCGCGCCGACGCGGTCCTGGTCTTTGGCGCCGACCACGTTTACAAGATGAACGTGCGGCAGATGACGGACTACCACTTCGAGCACAGCGCGGTCGCCACGATCGCGTGTCTGCCCATCCCGGTCTCGGCGGCGCACGAATTCGGCATCGTCCAGGTCGACGATCAGCAGCGCGTGATCGGCTTTCAGGAAAAGCCCGAGCGCGATCCGATCACCATCCCCGGCGATCCCGCCCACTGCCTGGCGTCGATGGGCAACTACGTCTTCACGCCCGGCCCGCTGGTCGAGGAGCTGCGCGCCGACGCCGAGCGCGAGTCGCACCACGACTT
>CAZNCQ010000596.1:0-2466 GCA_964571275.1 uncultured Myxococcales bacterium | reverse complement strand
ACGGGTGAGAAGGACGCGTTCACCGTCACCACCGACAAGGGGATCTTCACCACCAAGCGGGTCGTGCTGGCGATCGGCCGGCGCGGCACGCCGCGCAAGCTGGGTGTGCCGGGTGAGGACCTGGAAAAGGTCGCCTATCGCCTGATCGACGCGCGCCAGTATGCGGGGAAAAAGGTGCTGGTCGTCGGTGGCGGCGATTCCGCGCTGGAGGCGGCGATCCAGCTCGCCGACGACACCGACGCCGAGGTCGGCATCTCCTACCGCCGCCCGGAGTTCGGCCGCTGCCGCCCGCTGAACAAGGAAAAGATCGACGCCCACCTCAAGAGCGGCCGGGTGAAGTCGTTCATGGGGACCGAGCTGGTCTCGGTCGACGGCGAGTCGGTGACGCTGAAGAGCAAGGAGACCACGACCGTCCCGAACGACTTCATCATTGCGTGCCTGGGCGGCGAGCTGCCCAACGAGATGCTCAAGTCGATGGGCATCTCGATCCGCAAGCATCTCGGCGACAAGGCGATGGCCAATCCCGCGCTGGCGCGGCGCAAGAAGCGCAAGCACGCGGGGCGCATCGCGAGCGCGCTGTTCTTTCTCCTCGGCGCGGCGGTCGTGGCCGGGCTGACCTGGGTCGGCATCAAGTACTACCTCTTGCCGCGCGGCCTTCGCTACAAGTCGCCCGACCACGCGATGCTGAAGCCGTCGGGGTTGTGGGGGCACGGCATCGGCATCCTCGCGACGCTGTTCATGCTGCTGAACTTCGTCTACCCGATGCGCAAGCGGTTGAAGATGTTCAAGGGCAAGGGATCGATCGTGCCCTGGCTGCGCTTCCACGTCTTCGTCGGCGTCATGAGCCCGATCGTCATCCTGTTTCACACCGCATTCCAGTGGGGCAATCAGCTCGCGACCAGCACGTACATCTCACTGGTGGTCGTGTTCGTCACCGGGCTCATCGGACGCTTTATTTACGGCTGGGTTCGCCTGGATACCGAGGAGGTCAAGGACTCGGGCCGCCTGGCGAAGATGCTGAAGGAGTTCGCCGAAGCGGTGCCCGAAGGCTGGAAGCAGCACGCGCGCACCAAGGACCCGTCGTTGCAGCATCTGCTCAACTTCGCGGGCGGCGACCTCAAGCCGCGGAGCTCTCTTCCAGGGCTGCTGTTTCACGCGCCCGCCGAGGGATTCGTCATTCGGCGCGGCCTGCACTCCGCGCGTCGTCTGTTCCTGGAGCGCGCCGCGTACAAGACGTTCCGCGAGCAGGTTCAGGAGTCGCGGCGGTTGCTCGTCAAGGTCGCGTTCCACAAGCAGCTCAAGCGACTGATGCAGATCTGGCGCTCGTTGCATGTCGTGCTCGCCGTCGTGTTGCTGGGGCTCATCGCCATGCACGTCTGGGTCAGCGTTCGCGTCGGCTTCCGCTGGATCTGGAAATGACGCGTGTCCTCGGGATCGCCGCGCTCGGCGCGGTGTTGCTGGTGTCGTCGCCGGCGTCCGCGCAGTTCTTCTCACCCGGGCGGCTGTCGCGCGCGCACGAGCCGCTCGAGGGGCTGGAGAAATGCTCGAAGTGCCACGAGGCGCAGAAAGGGCTCTCGGCGCGCCTGTGCCTCGACTGCCACACCGAGTTGCAGGCGCGCATCGTGAAGAACGCCGGCTTTCACGGACACATGGCGCCGGCCAAGCGGCAGGAGTGCCAGAGCTGCCACCCGGATCACCGCGGCCTCGACTTCAACATGGTCGAGTGGGAGGGCGGGCGCGACAAGTTCGACCATCAAAAGACCGGGTGGGTGCTCAAGGGCGCGCACGCGAAGGTGCGTTGCAACGACTGCCACCAGCCGCGCCTGATCGCCGACCCGGCGATCCGTCACCTGCTGGAGAGAGAGCCAAAGCGGACCACGTTCCTCGGCGAGTCGACGCGTTGCGATTCTTGCCACTTCGACGAGCATCGCGGGCAGCTTTCGCGCGAATGCCAAAAGTGCCATAACGAGACGTCGTGGAAGCCGCCGAGCGGCTTCAATCACCAGACCGCGGCCTTTCAACTGCTGGGTAAGCACCGCGACGTTGCCTGCGCCAAGTGCCACCCCAGCGGCACCGACGAGCACTTCCTGGCGAACGCGTTCCCCAAGCCGCACGCGGCGACGTTCATGCAGATGAAGCCGATCGACTTCGAGACCTGCGAGAGCTGCCACAACGATCCGCACAAGGGATCGCTCGGCCCCAACTGCGCGGGTTGCCACACCGAGGCGGGGTGGAAGCTCATCAAGAACAACCAGGACACGGCGTTTCACGACAACACGCGGTTTCCGCTGCGCGGCGGGCACGTCGGCGTCGCTTGCCGCAATTGCCACGGGCCGTTCCCGGGCCAGCCGGCGCGCTTCAAGGGCATCGCGTTCGCGCACTGCTCGGATTGCCACGAAGACAGCCACATGGGCCAGCTGCGCGCGAAGCCGCCCGCGAAGGTCGTGGCCTGCGAGGGCTGCCACA
>CAZNCQ010000595.1:0-2479 GCA_964571275.1 uncultured Myxococcales bacterium | reverse complement strand
GCTCGTCGAGAAACAGGATCTCGGGCTCATGGATCAGCGCGCGCGCGATCATCAGCCGCTGCTGCTGGCCGCCCGACAGGTGCTCGACGCGCGCCTCGCCGCGATCGCCGAGGCCCATGCGCGCCAGGATCTCCTCGGCCCGGTGCCGCGACACCGCGCGCGAGAAGCCGAAGTAGGCGGCGTGAAAGATCAGGTTCTCGAGCACCGACAGCCCGCGGTCGGCGTTGGGGCGCTGCGGAACCACCCCGATGCGCCGGCGCACCGCGACCGCTCGCGCGACCACGTCCTCGCCGCCGATGAGCGCCTGCCCGCCCGTGGGCAGCACGCGCGTCGTGAGGATGCCGATGGTCGTGGTCTTGCCCGCGCCGTTCGGGCCGAGCAGGCCGAAGAACTCGCCGGTCGGCACGGCGAGGTCGAGCCCGTCGAGCGCGACGATCTGCGCACCCGGCGGCCGCGGTGGACCCGACGGCAGCGAACCGGGTGGCGGCGGCCCGCCCGAGCGTCGCTTCTTCAGCTTCGGGGCGGGATAGACCTTGCGCAGCGCCCGGGTTTCGATCGCCATCGTCACGGCGCACGCATCCTAACGCGACCGCTCGCCGGGCGGCGCGCATTTGCGCGTCGCCCCGCGCGGAGAATGATAAGAGATATGGCGTGTCACACACAGGTTCGAAACCGGCCCGCGCTCTGATCTCGGTCTCCGACAAGACCGGTCTCGTCGAGCTCGCGCGCGGCCTGGCACGCGAAGGGCTCGAGATTCTCTCCACCGGCGGCACGGCCAAGGCGCTCTATGCGGCGGGCGTGCACGTGCGCGAGGTGAGTGACTTCACCGGCGCGGCCGAGATCCTCGACGGGCGCGTCAAGACCCTGCACCCGCGCGTGCACGGCGGGATCCTCGGCCGTCCGACCGCGAAGCACCGCGAGGAGATGCGGCAAGCGGGCCTGTCGCCGATCGATCTGGTCGTCGTGAATCTGTATCCGTTCCGCGAGACGGTCGCGCGCGACGCGCCCTTCGAGGAGGTGATCGAGAACATCGACATCGGCGGGCCGGCGATGATCCGCTCGGCGGCGAAGAACCACGAGCGCGTCGCCGTGGTCGTCGAGCCGGCCGACTACGCGCGCGTGCTGGCGGCCATCGAGACCGAGGGCGAGGTGCCGGCCGCGATGCGTTTCGAGCTGGCGCGCAAGGCGTTCGCTCACACGGCCGCCTACGACGGTGCGGTCGCTTCGTACCTCGGGCGCATCACCGCGCCCGATGCGCCGCTCGCCGACTTCCCGCAGACCATGCACCTGTCGGCGCGGCTCGAGCGTTCGTTGCGTTATGGCGAGAACCCGCATCAGAAGGCGGCGTTCTACGTGCAGGACGACGCGGTCGGCCCGTCGCTGGCGCATGCGCAGGTGCTGCAGGGCAAGGAGCTCTCCTACAACAACCTGCTCGATCTCGACGCGGCGATGCGCATCGCCACCGAGTTCACGCCGCCGACGGTGGCGATCATCAAGCACAACAACCCGTGCGGCGTCGCGATCTCCGAGACCAGCGTCGCCGACGCCTACCGCCGCGCGCGCGAAACCGATCCGGTGTCGGCGTTCGGCGGCATCGTCGCCGTCAACCGCGCCGTCGACGCGGAGCTGGGGCGCGAGCTCAGCGACACGTTCCTCGAGTGCGTGATCGCGCCCGACTACGCGCCGGAGGCGCGCGCCGCGCTGGCGGCGAAGAAGAACCTGCGCCTGCTCGCCTACGACTTCGCGCGCGACGCCGGCCTGGGCAGCGGCGCGAACGCGAACCCGCTGGCGATGCTGGATCTGCGTTCCGTCGCGGGCGGCTTCCTGGTGCAGACGCGCGACACGACCACGTCGGCGGCGGCAGCCGGCCGCGTCGCTTCGAAGCGCGCGCCAACCGCGGCGGAGCTCGTCGACCTGGACTTCGCGTGGCGCGTCTGCAAGCACGTGAAGTCGAACGCGATTGTCTTCGCGGGGGGCGGCCGCACGCTGGGCATTGGCGCCGGGCAGATGTCGCGCGTCGATTCGGTGCGGCTGGCGATCTCGAAAGCGCGCGCGCCGCTCAAGGGCTCGGTGCTCGCGTCGGACGCGTTCTTCCCGTTTCGCGACAACATCGACGAGGCGGCCAAGGCCGGGATCACCGCGATCATCCAGCCGGGTGGCTCGGTGCGCGACGACGAGGTGCTCGCGGCCGCCGACGAATACGGCATGGCGGTGGTGCTGAGCGGCGAACGCCACTTCCGTCACTGAGGCGCGGCGCCGCTGCTGGGGCGCTGCCCGGAGACGGATCAGTGGCCGTGACGGCGATGGGCGCGAGCGACGGCGGCACCGCGGTGGTGCTTGTTGTGGCGGCCATGTGCGGCGGTCGCCGCGCTGGACGGCATCTCGGCCGTGACGATCGGGGTCGCCGGCACGGGCGTCGGCGCCACAGCGGACGCCTGAGCGGTTGGCGCGAGCACGGGCGCCAGATCGGCAGCGCTCG
>CAZNCQ010000594.1:0-2479 GCA_964571275.1 uncultured Myxococcales bacterium | reverse complement strand
GCGCCAACGTCGAGGACATCGTCAACGCCAACCACGACCTGGCGATGGTCGTCGGCCTCTACAACTACAACGGCACGGCGATCGCGGCGGCGCTCGAGGGTCTGGGCAAGAAGGGCAAGGTCCTGGCGGCGGTGTTCGACGAGGACGACGGCACGCTGGACGGCATCGCCGGCGGATCGATCCAGGTGACGGTGGTCCAGAAGCCGTTCCAGTTCGGCTACCTTGCATCACAGTGGATGCACCAGCTGGCAACCGACCCGGCCAAGGCCAAGGCGGCGCTTCCGGCCGACCACATCATCGACACCGGCGTCGACGTCATCAACAAGGAGAACGTCGCGCCGTTCCGCGCCCAGCTCGCCGAAATGAAGAAGGGGGCCTGACCGCTCCCCACGAGCCGACCGCAAGTTAGCAAAGGCAAAGTCGTTCATGCCTGAGACAGTTTTGGATCGCCCACCCCTGCTGCAGATGCGGGGGATCGTCAAGCGCTTCCCCGGCGTCACCGCGCTCGACGGGGTCTCGCTGCACCTCGCTCCCGGCGAGGTGCTGGCGCTCATGGGCGAAAACGGCGCCGGCAAGAGCACGCTGATGAAGATCCTCGGCGGCGCGTATCAGCCCGACGAGGGCGAGATCCTCATCGACGGGAAGCGCGTCGTGCTCGACGGCGTCAGCGAGGCCAAGCGCCTGGGCATCGCGCTCATTCACCAGGAATTGATGCTGGCGCCCAACCTGGACATCGCGGCCAACATCTTCCTCGGCAACGAACGCGCGGCGACCTTGCTCGCGCCGCTCCATCGGCGCGAGCTCAATCGGCGCGCCCTGGCGCTGCTGGCGCGCACCGGGCTCAAGCTGCCGCCGACCACGCCGGTGTCGACGCTGACCGCGGGCACCATGCAGATGGTCGAGGTCGCGAAGGCGCTGTCGCTCGACGCGCGCATCATCATCATGGACGAGCCGACGTCGTCGCTGACCGCCGGCGAGTCGGAGCACCTGTTCGCGATCATCCGCCAGCTCAAGGCGGAGGGGATCGGCATCGTCTATATCTCTCACCGTATGGAAGAGGTGCTGACGCTCGCGGATCGGATCACCGTGCTGCGCGACGGCCGGTACGTGGGCGACATCGCGCGCGCCGACGCGACGACCGATGCGATCGTGGCGATGATGGTGGGGCGCGAGCTCAAGGGCCAGTACTTCCCGCCGAAGAGCCCGGCGGGCGTCGACGCGCCCGCGCCCGCCGCGCAGCCGCCCGCGGCGGCCGCACCAGACACCGGCACCGCCGCCGATCCGATCCTCAAGGTCGAGGACCTGAAGGTGCCCGGCGCGCCGGCCGGGGTCAGCTTCAGCGCGGCGCGCGGCGAGATCCTCGGCTTCGCCGGCCTGGTCGGCTCGGGGCGCACCGAGCTGATGGAGACGATCTTCGGCGTCACACCCGCCGAGAGCGGCAAGATGATCCTCGACGGCAAGCCGTATCTGCCGCGCGCGCCGCGCGACGCGATCGAGCGCGGGGTCTACCTGGCGCCCGAGGACCGCAAGCGCCACGGACTGGTGCTGCCCATGACCATCGCCGAGAACACGTCGCTGGCCAGCGTCGGCAGCTACAACCGCTGGGGTTGGCTCGACCGCAAGACCGAGAAGCGCGTCGCCGACGCCGAGGTCGCGCGGCTGCGCACCCGGACGCCGAGCATCCGCCAGAAGGTCGTCAACCTGTCGGGCGGCAACCAGCAAAAGGTCGTGCTGGGGAAGTGGCTGGCGATGAGCCCCAAGGTGCTGATCCTCGACGAGCCGACGCGCGGGATCGACGTCGGCGCCAAGGCCGAGATCTATCGCCACATGGCGGAGCTGGCCGAGCAGGGAATCGCGATCATCATGGTGAGCTCGGACATGGAAGAGATCATCGGCATGAGCGATCGGGTCGTGGTCATGCACGAACGCCGCATCAAGGGCGTGCTCGCGCGCCGCGAGCTGACGCAGCAGCGCATCGCGCGGCTCATGACCGGACACACGGACGAACGAGGAAAAGGGGACGCCGCCGCATGAGACGCGAGCTCAGTATGTTCGCAGCGCTGGTGCTGATGTGCATCGCGCTGACCATCTCGAACCCCGACTTCGCGGGGCACTCGAACGCCATCAACACCATCCGCCAGATCTCGATGCTGGGGATCTACGCCATCGGCAGCGGCTTCGTGATCGTCACCGGCGGCATCGACCTGTCGGTGGGCTCGATGGTCGGCTTGACCGGCGTGATCATCGCGAAGATCTCGTCGCAGGCGCAGGGCGGCATGGGGCTGTCGCTGGGGCTGGGCATCGTGGTCGCGCTCGCCGTGGTGCTGCTGATCGGCCTCGGACAGGGCCTGCTCATCACGCGCCTCAAGCTGCAGCCGTTCATCGTGACGCTGGGTGGAATGCTGCTGATCCGCGGCGTTTCGCAGACCATCGTCCAGGGCGGCACGCTGAGCATGGGCTCGTCGCCGCTGCTCAAGCT
>CAZNCQ010000593.1:0-2480 GCA_964571275.1 uncultured Myxococcales bacterium | reverse complement strand
TCGCCTTCGACGTGGACCACGGCCGGCGAGACGTTCTTCGCCTTGTCACCGATGGTGTGAATGATGACGCCGCAGGAGACCGCGCAGTACGGACAGGTGCTGCGTGTCTCGGTCGTGCGCGCGATCTTGAGCTCGCGCATCTCGGCGCGAGCGGAGCCCAAGTCGAAGCCAAGCCCGCCAGCGGCCCCGGCTCCCGTAGCCGCCACTTTGAAGAAGGTCCGACGGTCCATCAGACACCTCCGAGTTGAAACCTACTTGGTCGTAGACATCGAACCGGCCGGATACGCCAACCCTTATACCCCTTTGTGTCATCGGTAGCTAGCGATGTGGCAGCCACATGAAAATCTCCGGTTCGTGCCAAAGGTTCAGGATGAGGAACCTTGTAACCGCTCCGCCGGCCAGATCCTCGGCGACTGCAACGTCCTGAGGTGGCCGAACCCCGCTATGGCTTGGAAAGCACGAGCCTGTTGCCTCAGAAGCCCGGCAACTGTGACGTGTCCCACCCGCCGCCGAGCGCCTTGACGAGTTGCACGCTCGACGCGAATCGGCGCGTCGCGATGTCGGCCTGCGCGCGCTCATTGGTCAGCTGGATGGTCTGCGCGGTCAGAACCTCGAGGTAGGTCGTGACGCCGCCCTTGTAGCGCGTCACGCTCAGCGCCAGCGAGCGGCGAGCGGCGTCGACGGCGGCGGCCTGGGCGTCCGCTTCCTCGCTCAGGATGCTGAGCGAGGCCAGGTTGTCCTCGACCTCGCGAAAGGCATCGAGGACGGTCTGGCGATAGCTCGCGACCTGGACCTCGTAGGCCGCGCGCGCCTGCTCCGTGAGCGCGTGGCGACGGCCGCCGTCGAAAATGGTCTCGAAGGCCGACGCACCGAACGACCACAGAATGCTCGGCACCTCGAAGAGCGTGCCGAGCGCCGTGCTCTCGACGCCGCCCGCGGCGCTCAGGGTGAAGCTCGGATAGTAGGCGGCCGTCGCGACGCCGATCTGCGCGTTGGCGGCGGCCGCGCGGCGCTCGGCTCCGGCGACGTCGGGACGGCGTTCGAGGAGCTCCGACGGCACGCCCGCGGGAATCGCGGGCGGGGTGCCCACGAGCGGGCTCGGCGGCAGCGAGAACGTCGACGCCGGAGCCCCGATGAGGCTCGCGATGGCATGCTCGAACGCGGCGCGCGCGACGCCGATGTCGATGAGCTGGGCCTTGACGCTGAGAAACTGCGTCTCGGCCTGCGCGACGTCGACCTCCGTGGCCACGCCTCCCTTGAAGCGGGCCTGCGTGAGGTCGAGGTACGTCCGGTCGCTCGTGAGCGTGTTCTCCAGCAGGCGCCTCTGCTCGTCGAGCCCTCGCACCGCGAAGTAGTCGCTCGCGAGCTCGGCGTGGACGCTGAGCGCGACGCCCGCGAGATCGGCGGCGCTGGCCTCGGCGTTGGCGCGGGCCTGCTCGACCGTCCGGCGGACCTGCCCCCACAGATCGGGCTCCCACAGCACCTGTCCCTGCAGCGACAGTGTCGTGTAGTCGAGCTTGGACACGCCTGGCACGATGTTCGGTTGGTTTTGCGACTGACGCGTGCGCGAGACCGCGGGCGAGACGCTGGCGGTCGGGAAGTAGCCCGCGCGCGCGACGCGGATCTGCTCCCGCGCCACGAGGTACTGGGACGTCGCTGCCTTGAGCGTCTCGTTGGAGACGGCGATCCTTTGTTCCAGGGCGTCGAGCGGGGCGTCACCAAACACCTCCCACCACGTGCCGCGAACGGCCGCGTCCCCGGGCTGCGCCGGCTTCCACGCCACCTTCACCCCACCGGGTGGCGACGGCTCCTTGTAGGCCGCCGGCGCCGCGACCGTCGTGGGGCGTCGATAGTCGGGGCCCACGCTGCAGCCCGAGATCGTGCCGCACAGGACGGCGCCCGCGACGAGCGCCGGGCGATTGAACGGGAGGCGCGGCATCGTCCTCACCTTGCTCACCGACCTCCGCCGGGCGCTCCCGCGCCGTGCCCGGGTTGGACGATGTTGACGGCCTCGCCGTCGATCAGCGAATCGGGCGGGTTCTGAATGACCATGTCCGATTCCCGAAGCCCCGAGGCGACCTCGACGGTCTTGCCGTCGTCGCGGCCGATCGTGATGGGGACCAGCTTGGCCTTGTCGCCCTGCACGACGGCAACGCGCAGACCTTCGGAGCGAAAGATGAGCGTGGGCACCGGGATGATGAGCGCGGGTTGCGCGTTGCCGAGCTTGAGGTGAACCTGGGCGTAGGCGCCGGGGAGCAGCTGCTGCTCGCGATTGTCGACGTCGACCTCGACGAGCAGCGTCCGTGAGGTCGGATCGATCGCGCGAGCGGTCCGGACGACGGTCCCAGGGAACGTGCGGCCGGGCATCTCGGCGAGGGTGAGGGTAGCCGTGACGCCGGGAATGGCCGACGCCGAGTAGACCTGGGGCACGTTGACGTACACGCGAAGGACGTCCTGCGAGACGATGTGAAAGAGCTCCC
>CAZNCQ010000592.1:0-2493 GCA_964571275.1 uncultured Myxococcales bacterium | reverse complement strand
TCAACCGCAAGCCGGTCGAGATCTTCCTGGTGCTCGATCGCTCGGCGTCGATGGAGGACGGCGCGGACGGGAACTCGTCCAGCGCGACGAACCCGTCGAAGTGGAGCCAGCTCATCCCCGCGCTCTCGACGTCCATTACCCAAGCGGATCCGACGATCTCGTGGGGGATGAAGTCGTTTCCCGAAGACGGAAGCGAGTGCGTCAACGCCACGATGACCAACAAGATCGATGTGCAGATCACCGCCGGCAACGCGGCCGCGTTGAACACGGCGGTCAAGGCGCTGGTCGATGCTGGGAACGGTACGCCGACGGGCGCTGCGATCCGTCTTGCCACCAGCTATTTGCAGACGCTATCGGCGACCGACGACAGCCGTAAGTATATCCTGCTCGCGACCGACGGCGAGCCCTCGTGCACGGGCGCGATAGGCTCGATCGCCAAAGCCGCCAACTCCGCCGCCGCTGCGACGGATGCGGTCGCTGCGGTGACGGCCGCGGCGACGGCCGGTTTCCACACATTCGTCGTCGGCGTGGCGACCACCAAGACGACCGACGCCACGACGCTGAACCAGTTGGCGATCGCCGGCCTCGAGCCGTCGCCCGACACGCGCCCGGGCGCGACCCGCTTCTATCTGGCGAGCAACCAGGCGCAGCTGGTCACGACGCTCGAGGGGATCGTCAACCCGGTCGCCAGCAACTGCGTCTTCCCGCTCTCGTCGCCGCCGCCCGTGCCCGAGAACATCGCGGTCAAGGTGAACGGCACCAAGTCGCCTCAGGACACGATGCACCTCAACGGCTGGGATTACACCGATCCCAACTACACCGCGGTTCAGGTCTACGGGTCGTGGTGCGACATGATCAAGAACAACGGCAACACGGTCGAGATCGTCTACGGTTGCCCGGGCGTGGTCATTCCGTGAGGCGACGCAGCGCCACTGACGTCGTGCCGGTGAGTCGGCGCGCCCGCACACGAGCGTCGGTTTCGGTTCTGGCCGCGGGTTTGGCGGGCTTCGCCCTCGGGGGTGCGGCCTGCGTCAGCCCCGACATCTTCTATCGCGACGGTGGTGGGCCGCCGGGCGAGGGCGGCGCGCCTGGCCCCGGCGCAGGCGGGAGCCCCGTGAACGGCTCAGGTGGCAGCAACGGCACCGCCGGCAGCAACGGCGCGGGCGGGCACATCACCACGGGCGCGGGCGGCACCACGGTGACCGGGTCGGGCGGGCGCACTGGCTCCGGGGGCGCGACCGGCAGCGGCGGCGCAATCGTCATTGGCCCGACCGCCAACTACATGGACGACTTCGAGAGCGGAGACGTGACCCAGCGCTGGATCGCTCCGCAGAGCAGCGACAGCACGCCGTGCGGAACCTGGGCCGTGGTCGCCGACGGTGCGACGAATCACGTCTACTCACAAACCTCGGCCGCGTGCACCAGCAGCAACCCGAGCTGGGCCGCGGGCGGCAACATCAGCTGGACCGACATGCGCTTGCAGGTCAGGGTCCGGTTCGACAGCGCCGCCACATCCAGTACCAAGATCACGATCGCAGTCCGCTACAACGACCCGAAGGACATGTACTTCATCGAGTACACGAGCGACGGGAAGATGAAGATCCGCGAGCGGAGTGCGAGCAGCACGAGCGACGTCGTTAGCCTCGCGAGCAAGATGGCGGTCCCGGTCCCCAATGGGACGTGGTCGACGATCGGGCTCAGCATCAAGGGCGGCACGATCAACGGGTATATTGGAACCGACCCGACGGCGGTGCCCGTGCTCACCGGGGCTGCCACGGGCCAGACGATGGGTGGTATCGCCATCGGCGTTTCTGACGGCACCGCATCGTTCGATGATGTTCTGGTGACCCCGCCGTAAGGAAAAACGGAAAAACGATAGTAAGCTGAAGGGATGAGGAGCATGCGTCGGGCTCTCGTTCTGCAGGCGCTGGGGCTCGGTCTGAGCAGTTGCGCGGCGCCGATCGCGCAGAACGCGCCACCGCCCGCGGCCGCAGTGGTGTCGACCCCGGCGCCGGTGCCGCCGATCCCCGCGCCCGTTGCGAAACCGCCCGCGCTGGTCCTGATGACCCCCGCGGACGTCGACCGGCTCACCGCGGCGCTCTGGCAAACGGCGGGTGTGACCGCAACGTCCGTATCGGGCGATGCCGAGTTCCTGCGCCGGGTCAGCATCGACCTCATCGGCCGCATTCCGACGCTCGAAGAGGCGGAGCGCTTCCTGGCCGACACGTCGTCCGACAAACGCGCGCGCCTGGTCGATGTGCTGCTGGCCAGCCCGGAGTATGCCGAGCACTGGGCTGACGTGTCGCTGGATCTCTTCGTGGGACAGGAGTTCCGCAAGCCGGGCCTGGAGAAGCGGCTCGAGCCGCGCGCGTACTACCTGGCGGCGTTCCGCGAGAACCGGCCCTACGACCGCATGGCGCGCGAGCTGCTGACGTTCTCGGGCGAGATCGTGCCCAGCGGCCCCGGCGTGTTCGTCGCGTCGCACGTCAAGGG
>CAZNCQ010000591.1:0-2493 GCA_964571275.1 uncultured Myxococcales bacterium | reverse complement strand
TCGACGTCTCGCCGCGCGACATCGACGCGGCCAACGCGCTGGAGCAGCTCTATCTGCGGCGCGGCGACTATCCGAACCTGGTCGAGCTGCTGCTGCGCAAGGCCGACATCGTCGGCGTGCCCGACCAGAAGAAGGTCCTCTACTACAAGGCGGCACAGCTCTATGAAGAGGTGCTGGAGAACGTCGAGAAGGCGATCGACGTCTACCGCCAGGTGCTCGGCGTCGACGACTCGGACCCGGTCGCGCTCGATCACCTCGAGCGGCTCTACATTCGCCTCAGCCGCTGGGCCGATCTCAAGGACGTCTACGGCAAGAAGGCGGAGCTCGCGCAGAATCCGCAGGAAAAGAAGCAGATGCTGTTCGTGCTGGGCCAGGTCTACGACCGCGAGCTCGGCGACAAGGCGCGCGCCATCGAGACCTATACGTCGATCGTGGATCTCGATCCGGATGACTTCGACGCGGCCCAGGCGCTGGATCGCCTGTATCTGCAGACCGAGCGCTGGTACGACCTGCTCGCGGTGCTGGAGCGGCAGACCGAGTTGGCGCCGGCGGCCGCCGAGGTGGTGTCGCTGCGCTTCCGCATCGGCGAGCTCTGGCGCGAGCACCTGAAGGACCTCACGCGCGCCGTCGAGGCGTACCGCCAGGTCCTGGCGATGGATCCGACGCACGAACCGACGCTGGTGGCGCTCGAGGGCCTGATGGCCGGCAAGGAAGAGCCGGTGCTGGCAGCCGCGGTGCTGGAGCCGATCTACGAGACCGCCGGCGAGTGGGACCGCGTGATCGCGGTCTACGAGGTGATGCAGGGGAACACCGAGGAGGTGCCTCGCAAGGTCGAGCTCCTGATCCGCATCGCCGAGATCGAGGAGCGGCGGCTGTCGCACCAGAACGCGGCGTTCGACGCCTTCGGTCGCGCGTTCCGCGCGGACCCGACGAACCAGGACGTGATCGGCCAGCTGGAACGGCTGGCGGCCGAGACCGGGCACTGGCCGAAGCTCGCCGCGCTCTACGCGGCCGAGCTGGAGAAGATCGAGGACACGCGCCGCCAGGTCGACACGTTGCTGCGGCTCGCGCGCGTCTACGAAGACGAGACCGGCCAGCTCGAGGACGCGATCTCGACCTATCGCCGCGTCGTGCACAGCGAGCCCGACAACAAGGACGCGCTGGTTTCGCTGGATCGCCTCTTCAGCCAGAATCAGCAGTGGGATGATCTGGCCGACATCGTCCGGCGCGAGATCCGCATTGCGCCCAACGACCAGGCGATCATCGAGCTGACGTTCCGCCTGGCGCAGATCTACGAGCTGGCGCTCGGCGATCTGCCCAAGGCGATCGAGGCCTATCGCGAGATCCTGAACGCCGACCCGAACCACCCCGAGACGCGCGCCGCGCTCGAGCGGATGTTCATGGGTGGCACGATGCAGCTGGAGATCGCCGACGTTCTCGAGCCGCTCTATCGCGTCGGCGAGGAGTGGGAGAAGCTGCACCAGATCTACGAGGTGCAGCTCGGCCGCATGGTCGAGGTCGAGCAGCGCCAGGTGCTGCTGCGCCGGCTGGCCGAGATCGCCGAGCAGAAGCTGGTCGATCAGGTCGCGGCGTTCGACTGGTGGGCCAAGGCGGTCAACGAAGATCCGTCGTCGGCGCTGGCGCTCGACGAGCTCCTGCGCCTGGTGCGCGCCACCCACCAGTGGGACTCGTTCGTCGCCACGATGTCGGAAGCGGCGTCGCCGGATCGGCCGCCGGAGGTGCGGCGCGACGTGCTGCTGCGCCTGGCCGCGAGCTTCGAGGGTGACCTCGGCGATCTCGAGCGCGCCGAGCAGGCGTTGGTGCAGGTGCTGCAAGAGCACCCGAAGGACGCGGCCGCTTTGGCGTCGCTGGATCGCATCTACGAGACCCAGGGGATGTACGACAACCTGTCGTCGGTCCTGAAGCAGCGGATCGCGATCACCGACTCGTCGGAGGAGCTGGTCAAGCTGCACCTGCGCCTCGGCCGCGTCTACGCCGAAGCACTGGAGGACGTCGAGGGCGCGATCACCAGCTACCTGGCGGTGCTGGAGCACGAGTCGCGCTCGCCCGAGGCGCTGGAAGCGCTGGAGCGTCTGTACTTCCGCGCCGAGCGCTGGCCGGAGCTGTACAGCGTGTACGAGAAGCTGGTCGACATCGCCAAGGACGACGCGATGCTCGCCGAGTGCTACTCGCGCATGGCGAAGCTCGCGTCCGACGCGCTCGACGATCGGCAGAAGGCCGTCGAGCTGTGGGGCCGCGTGGTCGATCTACGCGGCAAGGACACGATCGCGCTGTCAGGCCTCGCTGATCTGCACGAGGCGGCCGGCGAGTGGAAGGAGCTGACCGAGATCCTCGAGCAGCAAGTGGCGGCGACCGAGGACGTCGACGCCAAGATTCCGATCTACAAGCGCCTCGGCCGCATCTGGGGCGAGAAGCTCTCGCGCGAGCGCAACTCGCTCGAGAGCTGGCAGAAGGTGCTGGAGCTCGACCCGC
>CAZNCQ010000590.1:0-2509 GCA_964571275.1 uncultured Myxococcales bacterium | reverse complement strand
CGATCGCGATCCAGTACAGGATCGTGCCGCCGAAGAAGAACTCCATCACGCCGCCGGGTGGTGCGTCGGGGCGGCCGAGGAACTGGATGAACATCCAGATCACCAGTCCCTGCAGCGTCAGGAAGAGCGCCGCGATCGCGAGCCCGGCCGGCGAATGAAAGTACGCGGCGAGATCGCGCCGCGCGATGGCGGGGACGTTACGCATCGGGTGCGTCCGCGCGGCCGGTGGTGATGCGCGCGAAGATCTCCTCCAGCGAGGAGGATTCGCGTCCGAGCTCGCGCAGCGCCAGGCCGGCGGCGGCGGCGGCGCGGAAGATCTCCTCGGCCAGGTCAGGCGCGGCGGCGCCATCGCTGGTGGCTTCGCTCGCGGGCCGCGGCGCGATCGCCAGGCGACCGTCGGCGAGGTCGGCCACCGCGGCGACGCCGGCCAGCGCGCTCAGCACTTCGCGCGCCCGCGCCCGATCCTCCGCGCGCACACCGACGATCACGCGACCGGCGCCGTCGCGACCGGCGTCGTCGGGGCGCGCCGCGACCACCCGCCCGCGATGCAGGATGATCACGCGCGCGGCCAGCGCCTCGACCTCGGACAGGATGTGCGTCGACAGCAGCACCGTTGCCTCACGCGCCAGCGCCCGCACCAGCTCGCGCACGTCGCGGATCTGGTTGGGGTCGAGGCCGACCGTCGGCTCGTCGAGGATCAGGATCGGCGGCCGCGCGAGGATCGCGTCGGCCAGGCCCACGCGCTGCCGGTAGCCGCGCGAGAGCGTGCCGATGATCTGCCGCCGCCGATCGCCGAGGCCGCAGTCGGCGACGGCGCTGTCGATGCGTTGCCGCCGCTCGGCGCGCGCCACGCCGCGCAAGCGCGCGCGGTGGGTGAGGTACTCGTCGACGCGCATGTCGGGGTAAAGGGGAACGCCCTCGGGCAAGTACCCGATCTGTCGGCGCGCATCCAGGCTCGCCTCGAGGATCGAATGACCGGCGAGCTCGGCGTCGCCGGCGCTGGGCGCGAGAAACCCGGCGAGGATGCGCATCAGCGTCGTCTTGCCGGCGCCGTTCGGGCCGAGCAAGGCGACGATCTCGCCCCGCCGCACTTCGAAGGAGACGTCATCCAGCGCGCTTGGCGGCGCGCCGCGCCCGGGTCGGGCGCCGTAGCTCTTCGAGAGGTGGGAAACCCTGATCACGCGATCCGGAGCCCGCGCCGCGCTCACGCCGCCGGGACCGGAGCCGCTAGTCTGCGGCTCGCCGCGGCATCATTCAAGCCCGCGGTCGCGCAACGACCCGTCGTCCTCGCCGCGCAGGTGGCCAACCTCGTGCAGCAGCGTCCGCGTGATCGCGCGGTCGAGCTCCGCCTCGTCACCGACGGTGCGCAAGAGATTGCGGCGGTAAAGGACGATCGCGCGATCGGGCACGGCACAGCGCGCGCCGTCGCTGCGCGCCCCATTGCCATCGGCATCGCTGCCGGGCGAGTCATCGCTGCCGACCGCGCGGCGCGCCTTCTTCCCGCGCCCCGCCTGGCCGGTGCGGCCCGCGGGCGTCGGCGTGGTCGCGTCGGCCTTCCAGTCGAGCGGCAGCCCGCGGAACAGGCCCAGGATCGTCGGCGACAGCGGAGGCTTCTCTGCGGTGAGATCGTCGAGCGCCGGCAGCTCCGCCGCTTGCACCTGGATGCCGGCGAGATCGGCGGCGACGTCGGCCGGCAGGTTCGCCACCGCGCGCCGCACGTGCTCCTCGAACTGCTCGGCCGAGATCGGCGGCGGCGGCGGGAACGCCTTCGGATCGCGCGCGGTCGCCTCGGCGAGGCGCTGCGCGGCCACCGACTCGTCACCGAAACGCTCCTCGATCAGGCCGAGATGATAGAGCGCGTGCCCGTGATCCGGCGTGGTCGCGAGGACGCGCTCGAACATGTGGCGCGCGTCGGCGAAGCGGCACAGCTCGAACAGCGCGACGCCGCGCTCGTACTGCGCGGCGACCAGCTTGGGCGAGACCGCGAGCGCAGAGTCGATGCGATGCAACCCCTCGAGCGAGCGGCCGAGATCGACCAGGGCCTGCCCCTCGAGCAGCGCCAGCCGCGCGACGCGCTCCGCGTCGTGGCGCGACACGTGGTGGCTTCCCCGTCGCGCGTACTCGAGACCGATCTGCGATCGGTCGGCCGACGGCGCGAGCTGGTTGATGTTGAGATCGGCGGCCGCCTCCAGCGTCTCCGGATCATCGGGCGCGAGCGCGAGCGCCAGCGTCAGCGCGTCGCGCGCATCGTCGAGGCGGTCGAGGTGCAGCAGCGCGACCGCGCGGTTGTGGTGCGCCTCGACGGACCGCGGCGCCTGGCGCGCGGCTTCTTCGGCGCAGGCGAGCGCGCCTTCGTAGTCGGCGCCGTCGAACATCTCGGCGGCGCGATCGAGCAGCGCCGCGACGGGAGCGTCGACCCAGCTGGGCGCATCGGGGAAGCAGCGACGGAGCGGCCGCGGTGGCGGGTCGGCGGTGGCCGCGCCCTTCGAAGCATTGGCCGCAGGCGCCG
>CAZNCQ010000589.1:0-2515 GCA_964571275.1 uncultured Myxococcales bacterium | reverse complement strand
GCCCAGCCGAGGCGCATGTCGGGGAACAGGCCCACGCCCAGCGGCGCGGTGACGTCGACGCCGAAGCGGCAGCCGCTGTCCTCGACCACGATCTCGAGCGGCGCTTCGTCGCCGCGCGCGCGCACCGCCGGCTCGGGCGGCGCCTGGCCGGCGAGCGGGCGAAAGCGGCGCTGCTCGTAGATCCCGCGCGGCTTCGCCGTGGTGTCGATCGCGTCGTAGAGCTCGTCGCGCCAGGCGAGCGCGCCCTGCGACAGCCATTGCACGACCACGAACTCGCCGAAGCGATCGACAGTGACGCCGGGCAATCCTTCGCTCTCTCCGTTGAAGAGACGCATCGCGGACGGCATCGGCTGGCCGGTCCAGAGGATCCAGCGCAATTGCATCGCGCGCGCGAAACGAACCCCGACGACGCCCGCGCCCGGCACCACCCGCTCGCCGGGATCGCGTGTGAGCACTCGCACGGCGATCGCGTGTTCCTGATCGACGTAACCTCGACCCACGAATTCCTGGTTGCCACTGATGAGCTCGACCACGGCGCCGGTCGGCTCGGTCACGCCTCGGCTACCGAGCGCATCGCGAAAGACCCAGGGATGACCTGAGCGGACACGTGCGGCAATGTCGGGCGATAGGCGGTATTGCCCGACTCGCATCCTGACGCCTGGCGCCTTTTGACGCGGCCGGCGAACGAAACCTGTATCTTTCACCGGGCCGGAACTTAGAGAGGCCCCCCCTCCCTGTCAAAGCAAATAGATGCCGTCTATGAGTGACGAATTTTGAGCTATTTGCGCACAGCACCGCCGCCATTTAGCTGAACCGCAAATCACCTCACTGAGCTTGACTTCCCACCCGGAAAACGGGGAATCTTCACTCTTTGAAGGAGCAACCGGGATGATGACGAAGCCGCCAGGGTTCGCCAGCTCGAGCACCCTTCCGCTGGACGATGACGAAGAGTCGATTGACGAATCTCTCGACGAGATTCTGCTCGAGGCCAACGAGCGACCGCCGGAGAATTCGGTCAAGTCGCTGGAGGCGGTGCCGTCCACGCTGTCGGCGGACGAGGATAGCGAAGACGACCCGGTGCCGTCCTCGCCGGGCGAGGTCACGGTGCTCGCGCCGCGTCCGACATTCTTCGACGAGGTGCGTGAGGAGGAGACAAAGGTCGACCCCTACGAGACCGCGATTCGCGCTGCCGCGTCGCGCGACGACGGCCTCACCAGCCAGGCGAGCCAGCAGCGCGATCGGGCGCTGCGCAAGTCGACATCGCAGCCGCATTTGCCCACGATGCGGACCGACGACGACGACGTGGAGTTCGAGGATCCCGACGCGGCGGACGATTCTTCGCAGTACGGCTCGTCGATGTCGGGCGACATCGAGCGCACGCCGGCCGACATTCCGATCGCAGAAGACGCGTCGCCGCCGTTGGGGTATCTGACCGGCAGCGCGTCGGGCGGGTTCCCGTCGCGCTTGCCGCCGCCGCTGCGTTCGGCGCCGCCGCCCGGCCGCCCCGACATTTATCCCGGCCGCCGCATTCCAACGCCGAGCGCGACGCCGAACACGAACGACTTCCTGCCGTTGCCAAGCGGCGGGTTCGGCTCGGGATCCCACTACCCGTCGATTGCGATTCCGGCGCCGGTCGCGCCCGACAGCAGCGCGCGTGTGGCAGCTCTGACCGACAATCGCCTCCGCCTGCCAGCCGCGGGCCTGGCCAGCTTCCTCGTCGTCGCGTTCGGCGGTGGCCTGCTCCTGGGCGCGCTGGTCTGGCGCGGACACCCGGTGCCGGCGCCGATCCAGCAACCGCCGGTCGCCGTGCACACCGCGCCCGCCATCATCACCGAGCCGGTGCAGCCGATCGTGAAGCCGGTTCCTCCGCCGGAGCCCGCGGCCGAAGCCAAGCTCACCCCGCCACCGCCAGCCGCGACGGCGCCAAGCATGCCGACCATGGCCGCGGAGACCACGCCCGCACCGGCGGCGATCGAACCGCCGCCCGCCCCCAAGCCGGCGAAGAAGTCGTCCTCTCCGTCTGCGTCATCACGGACCCGGAAGTTCTCGATGGCCGACGAGGACGCCATCCTGAACGGCGAGGATCCGACCCCGCCGCCACCGCCCAAGCCGGCCAAAAGGAAGAAAGCGGCTGTTTGGACGGATCCGTTCGCGCAGTAGCTGCGGGCGGCCAACCCGCGGTTTCATGCGGTCTCCGGCGCTGAGGCGCGGGGGCCGCATCGTTCGAACCCACGCCAACTACTAAAGTTTCGGCGTTCGCGACCCGACTTATGAGTTGTCATGAGTCGACTTGGCGAGCTGCTCGTGCGCGAGCAGCTCATCTCCCCCGAACAGCTGCAAAAGGCGCAGGACACAGCCAAGAAGTCGGGTGAGCGCCTCGGCAATAGCCTGATCAAGCTCGGGGTCGTGAAGGAAGAGGACCTGACGCAGTTCCTCTCCAAACAATACGGCGTCCCGGCCATCAACCTCAGCGAGTTCGACATCGAGAGCGACGTGATCGCTCTCATCCCCAAGG
>CAZNCQ010000588.1:0-2517 GCA_964571275.1 uncultured Myxococcales bacterium | reverse complement strand
CCCTTCATCGATTGCTTCGCGCCCGCGCACAACCTCGAGTCGCTCGAGCGGCTCCTTCCTCAACTGGTGGTCTGATCATGGGTCTAAGGTTCGAGCACGCGTTCACCATCAAAGCTCGCCCGGAGAAAGTCTGGGCCTACCTGACCGATCCCTATCGCGTGGCGCCCGCGCTGCCCGGCGCGGCGATCACCGAGAAGACCGGCGAAGGCACCTGGAACGGAACCATCACCGTCAAGGTGGGGCCGGTGGCTGCGAAGTACAAAGGGACCGTTCGCTTCGAGTCGATGGACCCCGCGGCGCGCACGGCGACGATCGTCGCGCGCGGCCAGGACCTGAGCGGGCGCGGCGGAGCGGACATGAAGATGGAGAGCCGGTTGTCGGAGAAGACGCCGGGCGAGACGGAAGTGGCGATGGCGTCGGACGTGAACGTCACCGGCATCATGGCGCAGTTCGGGCGCGGCCTGGTGCAGGACGTCTCGAATCAGATGTTCCAGAAGTTCACCGAGGCGGTGCGCGCCGAGCTCGAGCGCCCGGATGAAGCGCTGCCCGAGGCGCCGGCGCCCGCGCCGCCCGTGGCAGGACCTGCCGCGCACGCGGTCGATGCGGCGGCACCTTCGGCGGCGGCACCGTCGGCGGCGGCACCTGCGGCGCCCACCGCTCCGCCGATCGCGCCCACGTCCGTTTCCGGAACCGCGGCTACGGCGTCACCACCGTCACCCTCCGCGTCACCTTCAGCTCCGCGGGCGCCCGCCCCGGCGCGCCCGCCCGCGCCGCCGATCGAAGTCTTTTCGTTCGGAGGGAAGATCCTCGCGCGCGGGGCCGGGCGTATGATGCGCCGACCGCTCTTCTGGGTCGTGGTGGTGGGTGCGGCTGCTCTGATCTACCGGCTGTTCCGTTGAAGTCGATGTCGATGGCGATGGCGAAAGGAGCCCTGCGATGATTCCTGCGTCGTTCGAGTATCACGCGCCGACGAGCCTGCCGGAGGCGATCGGCCTCCTCGGCAAGCTGGGCCAGGCTGGTGAAGAGGCGAAGATCCTGTCGGGCGGGCAGAGCCTGCTGCCGCTGCTGAAGCTGCGGTTCGCGCGGCCCGGCCACCTCATCGACATCAACCGCATCCCCGGCCTCGACTACTTGAAGGAGGAGGGTGGTGTCCTGCGCATCGGCGCGCTCGTGCGCGAAGCGGCGCTGGAGGCGTCGGCGCTCGTGCGCGCGAAATACGCGATCTTGATCGACACCGCGGCGGTGATCGCCGATCCGCTGGTGCGCAATCAGGCCACGGTGTGCGGCAACCTGGCGCACGGCGATCCCGCGAACGATCACCCGGCCACGATGCTGGCGCTCGGCGCCGACGTCGTCGCGACCGGGCCGAAGGGCGCGCGCACGATTCCGGTGAAGCAGTTCTTCACCGCGGTGTTCACGACGGCGCTGGAAGCGGACGAGGTGCTGACCGAGATTCGCGTTCCCGCGCCGCCGCCGGGCAGCGGTGGCGCGTACGTGAAGCTGGAACGCAAGGTCGGCGACTTCGCCACCGCGGGCGCCGCGGCGTTCCTGGTGATCGGCGGCGGCGTGATCGAGGCCGCCGGGATCGGCCTCACCAACCTGGGCCCGACGCCGATCAAGGCGACCGGCGCCGAGCAGTTCCTCAAAGGCAAGAAGCCCGACGCCGCGACGTTCGCCGAGGCGGCGAAGCGCGCGGCGGCCGCGACTTCACCCAACCCCGATCGTCGCGGCAGCGTCGAGTACAAGCAGAACATGGCCCGCGTGCTCACGCAGCGGGCGTTGACCAGGGCCGCGCAGCGCGCGGCAGGAGGGCAGTGAGCCATGGCGTCGTCGAGCCACAAGATCACCGTGACCGTGAACGGCACGCGCCACGAGGCCGAGGTCGAATCGCGCCTCTTGCTGGTGCACCTGATCCGCGAGGTCTTTCGCCTGACCGGCACGCACATCGGCTGCGACACCACCCACTGCGGCGCGTGTACGGTGCTGCTCGACGGCGTACCGACGAAGTCGTGCACGGTGCTCGCGGTGCAGGCCGACGGCCGCAATGTGAAGACCGTCGAAGGGCTGGAGCAGGACGGCAAGCTGCACGCGATCCAGGAAGGCTTCATGCAAGAGCACGGCTTGCAGTGCGGCTTCTGCACACCCGGCATGATGATGACCAGCTGTGCGTTGCTCGAGCACAACAAGAACCCCAGTGAGGCCGAGATCCGCGGCGCGATCTCGGGCAACCTCTGCCGCTGCACCGGCTACGTCAACATCGTCAAGGCCGTGCAGCACGCGGCCGCGAAGCTTCGGTAGGAGGACGCGACCATGGCGACGGAAAACGACGGAACACTTCGTACGTCCGCGGACGTCTGCGGCATGGGCCACTCGATGAAGCGCAAGGAAGATCCGCGCTTCATCCGCGGCCAGGGCAACTACATCGACGACATCGTGCTGCCCGGCATGCTGTACATGGACATCGTGCGCAGCCCGTTCGCGCACGCGAAGATCGTGAAGATCGACACCTCGCGCGCG
>CAZNCQ010000587.1:0-2527 GCA_964571275.1 uncultured Myxococcales bacterium | reverse complement strand
GCGACAACATCGCCGGCCTCTACTCCCTCACCGCCACTTGCGAGGCGAACGGCGTTGAGCCTATCGCGTATTTGACCGACGTCCTCGGCCGCATCGGCACTCACCCCGCCACCGCGCTCGACGAATTGCTGCCCCACAAATGGCGCCTCTCGGGCTGACGGCCGACCTCCGTCTCACACTACTTGAGTAACCCGGAGCCGGGCTGCCGTCACGACGTCGTCGGTCGGACGGTTACGGTGCGGGCCTGAGTCTGCATTGCCGTTGGGGAGAGATCATCTAGGGTGGCTTCTACGCTGCATCAGACGATTGTGGCTCGCTGCGAGAGCTTTCTCGGGCCATCGCGATTTGCGAACGGCGAGGCGTACAGCGATCCGCCCCACCCATGTCTTGGTCTGCCGGCGCATGCCGAGCTCCGGCCCACGAGTACCGCGGACGGGGGCCCCGTCTAATTTTGCGGCACGCGGACCCGGACCCACCTGCCGGGGACGAACACGAAGCCCGGCCCGCGCACCTGCCAGCTCTCCGGCACCCAGGCGGCCCCGTCGGCCGGCGCGACCTGCCACGCCCCGGCGATCCAGACGAACCGCGCGCCGTCCCACTGCCAGTAGCCGGGGGTCCACACGAGCCGGCGGGCGGCCGCCGTGCGCGCGCGCACGGGCACCGGCGCCGGGGTCTCGACGCGCGGCGCGGGCGGCGGCGCCGGGGCGTGCACGGTGAGCTCGCGACGAACGTCGTCCGGCGGCACGCGCCAGCGCCCCGCGATCCAGATCCACTGCCCTTCCAGCCACTGCCAGTAGCCGGGTACCCACTCGGCGTTCGCGCTCGAGCGCGGCGGTTGCGGATCGGCCAGCGGCGCGGGGGGCGGACCGAGCGCCGCCAGGGCCGCCGCCGGGGAGGGCGGCGGCTGGAACTCGGCCTCGCGCTGGCGGGCGACGGCGCCGTCGTAGCCTCCCTTGCCCCAGCAGCCGGTGTCGCCGTGGTGCGCGTCGCAGAACCGCTGGCGCTCCTCGTCGCGCTGCCGCTGCTCGTGGTGCCATTGCTCGGTCTCGCGGTCCTTCGCCTCCTTGCGCTCGCGCAGCAGTAGCCCGCGCGCGCGGATGGCGTCCTCGGCCACCAGCGGCACCGCCACATGCCGCGCGAACGCGAACGTCGCCCCCTCGAGGTCGTTCGGTTGCTGAAACCAGATCGCGATCGTCATGCTGGAGGCGCGCGGGCGCGGCCGCCCGGTCTCGAGGTCCACGTTCAGCTGCTCGTGCCCGGCGACGGCGACGCGGCGCCCGAACGGTCGGCTCGCGGGCATCGGGATCTCCGTGAGCGTCGCGACCGGCGCCAGCGCGGCGTCCAGCTTCGCGAGTTGGTGCGGCGGCGGCGGGGCCGTGGGCCGTCCGCCCGACCCGCGCGAAGGCGCGCCCACCGCGGCCGACGCCGCGCCGGAGGGCGCGGGGCCCGCCGCGCGCGAGCCGGCGGCGGCCGGCGCATCGCCCCGCCCCGCCACGCAGGCGACGTTGTCTGGTCGGCGGCCGATCCCGAGGTCCCCCTCGAACCCGTACTCCCCGTCGGAGTCGAGCATCTGGAGGACCCGCCCCTCGATCGCGCGCGGCGCGTACACGACCAGGTCCACGACGTCGACGTACGCCGAAGGCTCCCACTCGAACCGAAGCTGCAGCGGCCCCTGCTCGCAGCGGCGGGGAGGGACGAAGTACCGCCGCTCGGCGACCCGCCAGCCGAAGACCTCGCCGTAGTCATCCTGATGATGCTCGACCCTAAACGAGTCGAACGGCACGTCCTCGCGCTCCTCGCCGGGCTTGGGGTCCTGGTCCGGCTCCAGCCAGCGCGGCGCCGTCCGGGCCTGCTGCAGGCCCGGCACGCACCCCAGCGCGCCGGCCGCCACCAGCGCCCACGCCCGCCCAGACGATCCCATGCCCCTCATCATAGAGAAGAGACGATCCGGGCGCGCGTTCTCGTCAGTGGACGGGGCGAATCTCCTTGAGCCCGGGCATTCGAGTCCCACGTCGGTTCTTTCGAGGCGATGCTGACGCCGTCGTGACGCGCGATCGTGCGGAGCTGATCCGGTAGCCGGGTGAACGCCCTGGCGAAGGCGTCCTAATTCTAGTACACTCCCCGCAGGTGAGTGAGGACGGGCGGACCCCACGCCGTCTGGGGCTTCGTTTCTATCGAACGCCGGCCGGGGCGGCGCCAGTCCGAGACTGGCTTCGAGGACTTTCTCGTGAAGCACGACGACAAATCGGCTGGGATGTCGGTCAAGTCCAGGAGCGCTGGCCCGTGGGTAGGCCCCTGGTTGGCAAGCTCGGTGGCGGGCTGTGCGAGGTGCGCACGACGTTCGACAAGAACGAGTATCGCGTCTTCTTCTACATCGAACGGGAACAGGTCGTTGTCGTTCACAGCACGATGGTGCTCGTTCATGGGATTCACAAGAAGACGCAGAAGACGCCGGCAGCGGACCTCGCGCTCGCTCAGCGCCGGATGAAGGAGGGCACATGACGATTGGACCACCACGAGACGAGCT
>CAZNCQ010000586.1:0-2536 GCA_964571275.1 uncultured Myxococcales bacterium | reverse complement strand
CCCCAGTCCTCGATGTTGACGACGTAGAAGCGCGGCAGCACCTCGACCATCGCCGCGAGCAGCGCCGTCGCCGGGTGGTGCTCGTCGGGGTGGCGAATGAACATGTCGAAGTCGGCCACGGTGATCGTTCCGGTCGGCTCGGCGGCGTACTGCGTGCGGGCCTCGCGCACCGCGCGGATCTCGACGGCGTCGATCGCGCCCAGCGCCGCCAGCGCCGCCGTCGCGCGCGCGGTCCGCGCGCGCTCGCCCGAGCGCTCGAACAACCGCCGCAGCGCGCGCAGCGACTCGAGGCGCAGCGGCACCAGTCGCAAGAGGGCCAGATGCTCGAGGATCGCCTCGGGCAGCCGGCCGGACTCCTCCAGCACGCGCGCGAGCTCGGCGCGCGCCGGCACGTGATCGGGCGTCGAGGTGATCACCAGGCGGAGCTCGTCGACGGCGCGGTTGGGCAGCGACAGCTGACCGCTGAGCAAGCTGGCCAGACGCATGCGCCGCGACGTCGACTGCGGCGCGACCGCCAGGTAGCGGCCGAGGGCCGCCGCCAGGCGCGCCGGCTCGTCGAGCTGGACCAGCAACGCATCGAGGTGATCGATCGCGTGGTCGTGCTGCGGATCCAGCTCCAGCGCCTGCTCGAACGCCTCGGCGCTGCCCTCGGGATCCTCGCCGGCGCCCGCGAGCAATTCACCGAGCGCGATCCAGTGCCCGACGCGCGCGTCGCGATCCGGATCGACGGTGCCCAATCGGCGCGAGATCAGCGCGGCGTTGGCGTAGTCGCGCTGTTGCAACAGCCCGCGCAGCAAACCGCTGAGCGCACGGATGTCGTCGGCGCTCGACAGCAGCGCGTTGCGATAGGCGTCGACCGACATGCCGACGTCGCCGAGATCGGCGGCGGCGATGTCGCCGATGCGGGTCCAGGCCGCGCTCACCAGCTTGGCGTCGGGCGAAACGCCGATCGCGCGCCGGAACGTCGCGACCGCCTCGGCCGAGCGGCCGGTCTCGGCCAGCATCTCGGCCAGGCGCACCAGCGCCGAGCCCGACGACGGATCCAGCTCGACGGCGGCGGCCAGCGCCTCGACCGCCTCCGGCGAGCTGCGCTCGTGCAGCAGATCGGCAAGCTGCAGCAGGCGATCGCGCCGCTGCTCGGGCGTCCCCTCGGCGGCGCGGCGCCGCATGATCTGCAGCAGGCGCTCTTCCTGGTGCTGGTGGCGCAGGATCACCGACAGCACCTGGAAATCCACCTCGGCGTCGGGGTCGAGCGTCACCACCGACTCGAGGCACTCGGCGGCGCTGCGCTCGTCTCGGATCGAGTTGGCGTACAGGCGCGCGGCGTGGCGGAACGCGCGCGTCGCGCGCTCGACGAGCTTGGTCTGGCGCGCCTCCCGGATCCACAGCTCCGCGGCGCCGCGCAGCTCGCCGGTGTGCTCGCGCAGGCGAGCGAGCGCGCGCAGCGCCGGCAAGAACACCTCGTCTGCCGAACCGGCTTCGAGCGCGCGCTCGAAGTCGGCGGCCGCGCCGCGCAGGTCGCCGGCGTCGGCGTGCGCCAGCCCGAGCTCCCACAGGAACACGCTGCGGGTCAGCGGATCCGGCGCGTGCTCGGCCAGCGTGCGGCGCGCGACGATCACGCGCGCGGTGTCGCCCTTGGCCGTCGCGAGCCGCTCGAACACCGCGAGCGCGTCGATCTCGGGACTGGCCTCGACGACGCGCTCCCACAGCGGCAGCGCCGCGAGCCCCGCTTCGCCGAGACGCTCGCGCGCCGCGATCGCCGCGCGCCACAGAGCGACGCGCGTCTCCGGATCGGTCGACGCCGCGGCGAGCTGCTCGAGCGCGAAGCCGGCCTCGCGCTCGCGCCCCAGGCGCCGCAGCGATGCGACGTACGCCTCCAGCGCCAGCCGCGGCGGCCCGCGCTCCGGACCCGACTTCGCCTCGAGCACCGCCGGATCTTCGAAGATGCGCGCCAGCTGGCCAACCGCCTGCTCGGCGTCGGTCGCGCGCAGCGCGAGATCGATGCGCCGCCGCAGCTTCTCGTTCGCGGCGTCGATGGCGCCCTTGCCGACGGGCGCCAGCGGTCCGGACGCCGCCAGGTGGCTCGCGCCCAGCGCCAGCGCCTCGCCGAGCCGTCCGACCATCAAGTAGAGCCGCTCTTGAATGGCCTCGGCGGCGGCGCTGCCGGCCGGCCGCACGCGGTTCGCCGAGACCAGCGCCAGGCTGCGCTCGATCGCGGCCAGCGCCTCGCGCGGGCGCCGCAGCTGCCACTCGAAGACTTCGGCCTGCCGGCGGTAGATCGCCGCCTTCGCCACCGGATCGCTCAGCTTCTCGGCCAGCGTGCCCAGCGCCGCCTCGAGCTCGTCACCGCGCCCGAGCCGCTGCAGCATGCGCACGTAGTAATCGACCGCGCCCAGGTTGGTGGTGTCGAACGACAGCGCGCGTCCCAGCGTCTCCAGCGCCGCCTCGGAGCGGCCCAGGTTCTCGGCCTCGATGTGCGCAGCCTCGACCTCGAGCACGCTCGCGTGCGCGGGGTTGGTCTCGAACTCCGCGCGCC
>CAZNCQ010000585.1:1405-2542 GCA_964571275.1 uncultured Myxococcales bacterium | reverse complement strand
GGATCGACACGAAGAACATCGTTCATCAAAAGGTGGTGCTCTACAGCAACTCGGGTGGCTGCAAGATCGGCACGAAGACCTTCGGCACCGTGATGGATGGGGTGGTGTTCAAAGACATCGACATCGTCAAAGCCGGGCGCGCGATTGCGATCGACGCCAATGACACGGCGGTGATTCAGAACACCATGTTCGTGAACATCAGGGTCGAAGCCGCGGATAGCAACGTGATCGACCTCGAAGAGGACAGGCCTCCGACCTTTCGAACGGCTCCCAACACATCGACCGTCAAGGATGTGTTTTTTACGAATCTGGCATCGGACGTCAAGCAACTGGTCAACATACACGGCAAATCATCCACCGTTAACGTCAACGGGGTTCACTTCAGCGGCTTCACGGTTCAAGGCAAGCCCGTGACGAGTCAGACCGATGCGGATGCGAGCTGGAACATCAATCAGTTCGTTTCCAACATCACCTTCCAGTGAGCAGACGAGGAGCCGGCATGTCGAAAGCGGTGCTCGTCCTGCGGCAACGAGGCTGGAGACGGGTTACCGCCTGATTGACTCCTCGAGGCGCTGGTGCATCTCGTTCACTTCCTCGCCCGCCTCGGGGAAATCGCCGACGTCGATGAGCCGGCGGATCTCGAGCTCACTGCCGTCGTCGCGCAGCGTCGGGCAGCGCTTCATCCACTCCATCACTTCGTCGAACGACCTCGCCTGCACCATCCAGTAGCCCCCGATGAGCTCCTTGGTCTCGGTGAAAGGACCATCGATGATCTGGCGGGTCGTGCCCTCCACGCGGATGCGCTTGCCCTGGCTGCTCGGCCAGAGGCCGCCCGCGTCGAGAAGAACGCCCGCTTTCACCATCTCCTCGTTGAAGCGCATCGTCTCCATGATGACCTTCTCTTCGGGGTGAACGCCTGCTTCGGAGTCCTTGGTCGCCTTGATCAGCACGAGGAACTTCATCATCTGTCTCCTTTCGTCTCCGTGAGGGCGACGAACGAGCCCGGCCCGGATCGACACGCTCCGCGAAGAATCTCGCCGATTTTGCGCAACTGCGCGGAACCCCGCCCTTATGCTTTGCCGCGTGAGCTTCTCTGACGGTCCAACAGCCCGTCGGAGAGGCGCGGGCATCCTTACG
>CAZNCQ010000585.1:0-1305 GCA_964571275.1 uncultured Myxococcales bacterium | reverse complement strand
CGTCGGTGCTACCAAGTCGCCAAGGACCAGGTCGGCGTTGCCGTCGCCGTCGAGATCGCCCATCGCGGCGGTGAAGGACTGCGCCGCGGTGGCAGCGAGAAGACCGGTTGGGACGGCGAACGCGCCGTGGCCGTCGCCCAGATACACCGGCAACTGTTTGAAGACGAGATCCGGGACGACGACGTCGACGTGTCCGTCATGATTGAGGTCACCGGTTGCCAGCGCCGTCGCGTTCGAGGTGCCCGAAAGCAAGACAGAGCCGAATTGGCGATTTCCTTGGTTGATCAACACCCGGCTACCTGAGCTCGCACAACTGACGGCGAGATCCGGACGCCCGTCTTCGTTCGCGTCGATGACGGCTGCGCGGATACCGCCGGTGCAGATAGTCAGGTCGGCCCGGGCAGCGAAGGTGCCCTCGCCGGTCCCCCAATAGATTCCGAGGCTCGTGCTGGCATTTTCGAACGGAACCGCGATGTCGCCGTAGCCGTCGCCGTCGAAGTCGGCGAGAGCGACGTCGAGCGCATTTTCGTTCACGGGCGGTCGGAGTAGCGGAGCCGCCTTGTACCCGGATCCGTCGCCGGGATCGGCGAAGACGCGAGGGGCGGTCTGGCGAAAGATGAGGACGTGAGTGTCGGCGTCGTTCCACGCCGTGACGATGTCGCGCCGGCCGTCACCATCGATGTCGACGAGAAGCTGGTCCTCGCTCGCGTGCCTCGGCTGGAACTGGAACGAGCTGCATCGACCGCCTGACGTTCCCCCGTTTCCGCCGACGCCTGCTCCTCCGTCCGCGCCGCCGGTCCCGGCCTTGCCGCCGCTGCCGGCGGTGCCGCCTGCCGCGCCGCCGGCTCCGCCGCGCGCGTCTGATGGAGCCGTGTCCAGCGACGCGTCTTTCGAGCCGGCGTCTGACGAATTGCCACCGTCACCTTCGGCGCGGTCGCCGCCGGCGCCACCGGCACCGCCTGACGCCGTCCCCGGTGTGTGGCCGCCGCAGCCGACGCCGACAGCGGCGATCAGGACCAGGCAAGAAAGGCCGAGCTTCGATGCAACCACGGGCTTCACAGCTTGCGCGACATTGTGCACGAACCCCCCAGTCACGGATCAGACGTCGGTGTTTCCATGGGCGACTGACCCGCAGCTCGAACCGTCACATGGCCGCCAGGCCTTTCAGGAAATTCCTGAGGACCTGATCCCCGCACTCACGGTAGTTCCGATGGTTGGGCCGGCGAAAGAAGGCGGCGAGCTCGTTCTTCGACACCGTCAGCCCGTTCTTCTGCAAGAGCGCGATGATGTCGTCGTCCTTGAGCT
>CAZNCQ010000584.1:0-2542 GCA_964571275.1 uncultured Myxococcales bacterium | reverse complement strand
GGTGTCCCAGACGTGGATGTAGTTGCGGAAGTGGAAGAAGCCGAAGTTCCAGTAGGCACCGAAGGACAGGACACCGATGACCATCAGCAGCCGGCGGCGGAGCTTCGCGTGCTCGTCGGGCGTGTTCTTGGCGCGCAGGCCGATGCCCCACAGGATCAGCGCCACGCCGCCCAGCGCCAGCAGCATCTCGAAGCGCGCCGACGCGTCGTTGTCCCACCAGTACAGCTTCCACCACGGCATCTCCGGCACGCGGGCCGGCGGCGCGTCGACCTTGCGGAACGCCGGCGGGAACGGCGAGGGCGCGCGGCAGTACGCGGCGAACTCGGAGATCGAATAGAAGCCGTCGCCCAGGCCCTCGCCGATGCGCACGAAGCGCACCGTCGTCGGGTTGATGGTCAGCGTGCGACCGCGCAGGCCGTGGCCCTGGACGGTCTCCACCTCGGCGAGCATCTTGAAGCTGCCCGGGGTTCCGTCGAGCGACCCGAAGATCTTGTACGTGTCGTTGGCGTCGGCCTGAACGAAGAAGGCGGTGAGCGATGTCGGCTGACCGAGGTCGTAGGTCACCGAACCGGCCGGCGTGTCGAGCACGATCGCGACCGGTGAGTCCCACTGCGCGCCCTCGGGAGCGACCGCTTCGTCGGTGACCAGCCAGAAGTTGCCGCGCAGGTCCTGGCGCTGCGCCGGCGCCTTGCGCGCGAGCAGGTTGTCGGTGGTGCAGTCGGGGGTGAAGAGCGCCTCGGCGGCACCCGCGGAGGGAACCAGTGCCATGGCCGCTCCCAACCCCACAACCGCGCCCAAAAGCTTCGCGTTCGACCGCCACATGGCCCGGACACTATCAGGGCCCGCGGCATTTATGAATCCGGCCCGGGCCGGGGGATAATGGATCCGTGGACGGCCCGCGCCCCTGCCTGCCCGATGAGCTGCCAGAGCTGATCGCCGCCGCGAATCAGGTCTTCCGCCCCTCGGGCGGGGACATGGCGCGCGACTATCCGCTGCTCTTCTCCGAGGCCAACGCCGTGAACCTGACGGTCGTTCGCGACGCGGCGGGCATCGTGGCGCACGCCGGCCTCTGCCTGCGGCGGGCGTTGCTGCACGGCGTATCGGTCGCGGTCGCCGCCGTGGGCGCGGTGTTCACGCGCGAATCGATGCGCGGCCGCGGCCTCGGGTCCGCGGTGGTGGCAGGCGCGCTCGACCAGGCCCGCGCGACCGGCTCCGATCTGGTGCTGGTCTCGGGCGACGGCCCGCTCTATCGCCGCCTTGGCTTCATCTCGGGGCCCGCGGCCCACGCCTGGGCGTGCCCCGCGCCGGCGACCGCCGACCCGAACGACCGCCGCGCGCCGCCCGCGGCAGTCGACACGTTCGACCTGCGCCCGGCCGGGGACGCCGACATGCCGCTCCTCGCCAGAATCTACGATGCCGAGGCCGTACGATTCGTGCGAGACGCCGCCGATTGGCGCGCCCTGATGCGTTCGGGGGTGGTCTTCGCCTGGCCCGGCCAGATCTGGGTCGTCACGGCGGCGGGTGCCCCCGCCGGCTACCTGGCGGTCACCCGAGGCACGCGGCGCCGCGTGTTCGAGCTCGCAGGCGACCGGGATGCCCTGATCGCCGCCGCGCCGCAAGTCAGCGACGACGTGGTGGTCCCGGCCCACGACGAGGAGATGGAGCGGGATCTACGCGCGCGCGGCTGGCAATGCCGACCGGTGACGCTGCCGGCCGGCCACCAGTGGCTGCAGCCGCCGCCTCGGCCCTTGCCGGTTCCCTGGTACGGCCTCAACTACGTTTAGATTCGACCCAGCCCATGCGAGACTGCCGCCCAGATGTTCCGACCTAGTCTGATCGCGCAGAACGAAGAGCATCCGCTCTCAGGGCGGGAGGTGCCGTAACCCATGTCGGCTATGCTCGCGTTGGTTGTGACGGCGCTCATCCTTCTCGCCAACGCCTTTTTCGTCGCCGCCGAGTTCGCATTCGTCAAGATTCGTCCCACGCGCCTGCAGCAGCTGGCGAATCAGGGAAAGCGGCGCGCGCGGCTCTTGATGTCGATCACCAACCAGCTGCCGGCCTATCTGTCGGCGAGCCAGCTCGGCATCACGCTGGCTTCGCTGAGCCTGGGCTGGCTGGGCGAGCCCGCGTTCGCCGAGCTCCTGCGCCCGCTGATCTCCCGGCTGGGCGACGTCTCGCCGCGCACCCTCCACACGCTCGCGGCCGCGGTCAGCCTGACCGTGATCACCTTCCTGCACACGGTGCTCGGCGAGCTGGCACCCAAGGCGCTGGCGATCCAGATGACCGAGCCGGTCGCGCTGTGGGCCGCCGTCCCCTTCCGGGCGTTCTACATGCTCGCCTTCCCGCTGACCTGGACGCTGAAGGGGGCCGCGGCGCTGGTCTTGAAGGCGCTGCGCCTGCCGCCCGCGTCGGAGGCGGAGATGCTGCACTCGCCCGACGAGCTGCGCCTGGTCCTGCAGCACGTGCAGCTGGAGCCGGGCGCGCGCCGGCTCATCGATCGCGTGTTCGACTACACCCACCGCGTCGCGCGCCACGTGATGAC
>CAZNCQ010000583.1:0-2556 GCA_964571275.1 uncultured Myxococcales bacterium | reverse complement strand
GGCAACATCCGCGAGCTGCGCAACTACCTCGAGCGCTGCGTCGCGCTGCGCGACTTCACCCCTCCGCACGTCGTCGAGGCCAACTCCCCCAGCCCCGAGAACGCCGTCGCGATCGGCCAGCCCCTGCGCGAGGCGCGCGAAGCGTGGGTCAGCAGCTTCGAGAAGCGCTACCTCGAGGAGTTGCTGCGCCAGCACGACAACCGGGTCAGCGCCGCGGCACGCGCCGCCAGCGTCGACCGGATCTATTTCTATCGGCTGCTCTGGAAGCACGGCCTGCGCACGCGCGAGGCCGCGATCCGCGACGCCGACGAACCGCCGACGTGAGCACGGCACCCGTGGTCCGCGACGAGCCGGCGCCCCCGGAAGCGTCCCCGGACCCCGCCGAAGCGAGCCCCGATCCGCATCCGGGCGGTGCGCCCCGCGAGCTGACCCTGCGCGCCGTCCTGGTCGGCTGCGGCATCGGAGCGCTGCTGGCGGCCGGCAACGTCTACACCAGCATCAAGACCGGCTACATCGACGGCGGTAGCATCAGCGCCGCGATCATGGGCTTCACGTTCTTCGCGATCTTCCGGCGGCGCGGCAGCCGCCCCTACTCGCCCGCCGAGAACAACATCACTCAGACCACGGCCGCGTCGGCCGCGGTGATGTCGTTCGTCCTGGGCGCCGGCGGACCGCTGTCGGCGCTGACGCTGATGGGCAAGACCTACCCTGGCTCGCTGCTGGTGTTGTGGACGATGGGGCTCGGCGTGCTCGGGATCCTGCTCGCGGTCTCGCTGCGCAACAAGCTGATCGTCGTCGAGGACCTGCCGTTCCCGACCGGGACCGCGACCGCCGAGGTGATCGAGACGATCCACGCCGCGCGCGACTCCGCGCTGCACCGGGCGCGCTTGCTCAGCCTGGCCGGGCTCGCGTCGATGTACGTCGCCTGGTTTCGCGAGGGGCCGTCGGGCCTCATCCCGCAGATGTGGGCGCCGGCGATCACCATCGGCGGCATGGCCGCCGCGAACCTGAGCATTGGCGTCGCCTGGAGCCCGCTGCTTGCCTCGACGGGCATCCTCATGGGCCTGCGCGGCGCCGCCAGCATGCTGCTGGGTGCCGCGATCACCTGGCTCGTGATCGCGCCGCGGCTGGTGCACGCGGGGCTGGTCACGACCGTCGACTACTCCGCCTTCGTGTCGTGGCTGGTGTGGCCCGCGATCGGCACGATGCTGCCCAGCGCGTTCCTGCCGCTGATCCTGGACTGGCGGTCGTCGTGGCGCTCGGTGCGCGATCTGTCGTCGCTGGTTCGCGCGCGAGCGCCTGGTGCGCTGCGCCCGCAGCAGCTGGTGCCGTTCCACAAGACCCTGTTCGCGCTGTGCGTCGCCGTTCTGGTCGTCGTGGTGCACGCGACGTTCGCGATGCATCCGCTGGTGACGCTGGCCGCGCTGGCGATCTCCGTGGTGACGGGGGGCATCTGCGCCCGCGCGGCCGGCGAAACCGACTTCGCGCCCGTGGGCCAGCTCGGGACGGCGATGCAGCTCGGCTTCGGCGCCAAGAGCGCGCCCAACGCCATTGTCGCCGGAGGTATCTCGATGGGCACCTCATCGCAGATCTCTCAGACGCTGTGGGCGTTCAAGGCCGGCAAGCGCCTGCACGCCTCACCGCGCGCGCAGGTCATCGCGCAGATCATCGGAGCGCTGGTCGGCGCGCTCGTGGTGGTCCCGGTCTACTTCGTCGTCATTCGCGCCTATCAGCTCGGCAGCGAGGCGATGCCCGCGACGAGCGCCGTCACCTGGAAGGCGACCGCGGAGGCCGTCCACGGCGGCCTGGCGTCGTTGCCGAAGTCCGGACCGCCCGCGGCGGCGATCGGGATCGCGCTGGGCACGATCTTGACCCTGCTCGGGCGTACGCGGCTCGCCCGCTTTCTGCCGTCCCCGACCGCGCTGGGGATCGCGTTCCTGATGCCGGCGTCGCTCACGATCACCATCTTCCTGGGCGCGACCGCGGCTGCGCTCTTCCGGCGCCGGTGGCCCCGAACCGCCGAGGAGAGCCTGACGTCCGCGGCTGCCGGCGGCGTCGCGGGCGAGTCGATCATGGGCGTCATCGTCGCCGCGCTGATCGCCTTCGGGATCATCTGATCCGAGGCGCTCGCTCGCTCCCGGCGGCTCAGCCCCTCGCGGCCGGCGTCAGGTACACGCCGTCGACGTTCTCCTGTGGGGCCCAGGCCCCGATCGAGACGATCTCGCCGCCGATGATCTCGCGGCCACCGGGCGCGTCGGCGGCGTCGCGGACGGCCGCGCGGTCGACGTGCAGGCAAATGTTCACGTGAACCTCGGGGTGCGCGGTCGGCCGCTCGGCGAGCTGCTCGGCCAGGCGCTCGGCGACCTCCTGCACGGCGGCCCGCTCGCGCGCGGCCTGCTCCCGGTCGTCGGACAGGATGCGCGCCGCGATCAGCGCGCTGCCGGTCTGGAGCGCCAGCACCAGGCCCGCGTCGCGGAACGCCTGCTCGGCTGCATCGAGCGCCGCCGAGCTGTCGTCGAGCAGCTCGTCGCTGTCGTTGTCGGCCTCGGGGCTCAT
>CAZNCQ010000582.1:0-2579 GCA_964571275.1 uncultured Myxococcales bacterium | reverse complement strand
ATCGGGAAGTGACTGGAGAAGAGCTCGAAAGCCTCTCCCCTGCGGTCGGCCGCGGACCTCCTCACCCCGACCCTCTCCTCCACGCGGACGTGGAGGAGAGGGAGAAAGATCGAGGTCCTTGTCCCGACCCTGTCCTTATCCCGACCCTGTCCTTATCCACCCTGTCCTTATCCGCTGTCCTTGGCGCGGACGTGGAGGAGAGCGAGAGAGCACTAGATCAGCATCTTCAGCGCCGCGATCAACCGGTCGTTGTCCTCCGGCTTCCCGACGGTGATGCGCAGGCGCTCTCGCAGCTCGGGCGTCGGCCACCAGCGCACGAGCAGCCCCTGCGCCTTCAGCGCGAGGTAGATCGTCTCGGCCCTCGCCGACGGCGGCGGCGTGCACAGCAGGAAGTTCGCCGCCGACTCGGGCCAGGTGAACCCCAGCGCCGCGAGCTCGATCTCGAGACGCGCGCGCTGCTCCAGCGTGCGCGCGACGAGCTGGTGGTGGTGCTCGCGGTCCTCGAGCGCCGCCGTCCCGAGCGCCTGGGTGATCACGTTGACGTTGTAGCTGTCCTTGACCTTGGTCAGCTCGGCGACCAGCGCGGGCGAGGCGAAGAGCAGCCCGAGGCGGGCCCCCGCGAGGCTGTAGCTCTTCGAGAAGGTCCGCAGCACGACCAGGTTGTCGTGCTCGCCCAGGAACGGCAGCATGCTCGGCAGCATGCTCGCGGCCCCTCCCGCGCCCAGCGCGAAATCGACGTACGCCTCGTCGACGACGACGACGCCCTGTGAGCGCGCGCACAGTCGGCGGAGCTCATCTGTCGACGCCAGCGTCGCCGATGGGTTGTTGGGGTTGGCGACGATCACCATCTTGGCGCCGCGCGCGCCCAGCTCGTCGGGCAGCTCCCAGCGCCGTCCGACCTGCCGGTACGGCGCGCTCGACAGCCGGGCGCCCTGCAACGTCGCCAGCGTGTCGTAGAGGCCGTAGGTCGGCGAGGGGACGCGCACCTCGTCGCCCGGGCTCAGGAACGCTCGATACAGAATCGTCAGGCAGTCGTCCGAGCCATTGCCCGCCAGCACCTGCTCCGGCGCGAGGCCATACAGCGCCGCCGCGGTCTCGCGCAGCTTGCGGCTGACCGGATCGGGGTACAGGCGGAGCGAGTCGTCGGCGATGCCGGCCAGCACGGCACGAACGCGCGGCGACGGGCTGAACGCCGATTCGTTGGTGTTCAGCTTGACCGCGCCGCCGATCTGTTCACCAGGAGTGTATCCCCGCATACTCCGAACATCCGCGCGGATCAGTTCGATGGCGCTGTGGGACTTCTTGTTCAAGGTCATGAGCGGGGTGTCGATGAGGCTGTGCGACAAATCTGATTGCCGGACGACAAATCGCTATGCGCCGCGAGCCGTCGCGGGGATCGCGGGTGACTTCTAGGAGGACAACAAGCTAGCGCGGAAGGCACGTCTCCGGGGGGCGCATTTCGCGGGCGGTTCATCAGCGACGGAGAGCCGAAACAATTTGTAATAGTCGAGCAATGGAGGGGCAAGATCAGTGGCCGAGCTTGGAGGACGGGCAGAAACAGGAACCGTGACTGATTCCCGGGCGCTCCCGGTACTGAAAGACATGAAGGGAAAGGTCCTCCTTAGCTTGGCTTGCCCCGGTCCTCTCGGTGCTGGGGTAGGAATGCCCCGGCCCCGGGGCGTCGCTCCGCGCTTCACGTTCGTGACGTTCCGAGATGCTGCAGTCTCTCACCGCTTCGTATAGCCAACTCCTCGGGGCCGGGCTCACCTTCGCAATCCTGGTGCTAGCAGTCTACCTGCTGCGCCGCCGCATGGAGGATCGCCGCGCCAAGCACAAGCTGGCCGACGCGATCCGACTCGAGCTCAATGTCCCGACCTCGTTGCACCCGGTCATCGATCCCGACATCTGCATCGGAAGCGGATCGTGTATCACCGCCTGCCCCGAGGGGAAGATCCTGGGGCTGGTCAACGGCGTCGCGACCCTGCTCAACGCGTCCAAGTGCATCGGCCACGGCAAGTGCGCGGTCGAGTGCCCGGTCGACGCGATCCGACTGGTGTTCGGGACCGAAGAGCGCGGCGTCGACCTCCCCGAGGTCGACGAGTACTTCGAGACCAGCCGCCTCGGCGTGCACATCGTCGGCGAGCTCGCGGGCATGGGCTTGATCAAGAACGCCCTGCGCCAGGGGCTGCAGGTGGCGGCCCGATTCAAGGAGACGATCGACGCACCCGCGGTCGCGGGCGCGTTCGATGTGACGATCGTGGGCGCCGGGCCGGCAGGCATCGCGACGGCCGTCGGCTGCAAGGCCGCGGGCCTCTCGTACGTGCTGATGGAGCAGGACACGGTCGGCGGCACGGTCGCGCACTATCCGCGGCAGAAGCTGGTCATGACCGAGACCATCGACCTGCCCTTCTACGGCAAGTTCGGCCAGACGCTGATCCGCAAGGAGAACCTGATCGAGTCGTTCGAAGGCGTGATCAAGAAGGCCGACCTCAAGGTCCACGAGAAGACCAAGCTGACCGGCCTGACGGGTGAGAAGGACGCGTTCACCGTCACCACCGACAAGGGGATCTTCACCACCA
>CAZNCQ010000581.1:0-2600 GCA_964571275.1 uncultured Myxococcales bacterium | reverse complement strand
TCGGTCGCGAGATAGGGCGTCCCGCCGGTCATCGACGCGATCTGCTCGAGCAGCTTGGGGTTCACCGAGTAATGCGGGCGCGCCTGCTGCTGTAGCAGGCCGCGCGGCGTCTGCGCCGCTGCCGCCGCCTCGGGATCGTTGTCACCGGCCAGGATGGTGTGGATCTTGACGCCCAGCTTCTGCGCGTAGCCGGCCGCCTGCAGCGGCGCGATGTTGCCGGAGTTGTTGTCGCCGTCGGTGAGCACGATGATCACCTTCGACCGCGCGTCTGAATGCCGGAGCCGGTTCAGCGCGACGCCGATGCCGTTGCCGATCGCCGTCCCGCGCCCGTCGATGATGCCGATGTGCAGCTCGCTCAGCATGCGCAGGAACGTCTCGTGGTCCAGCGTGAGCGGGATGTGCGTGTACGCCTCGCGCGCGAACACGACCAACCCGATGCGATCCGTCGGGCGCCGGCGCACGAAGTTCTCGATCACGGCCTTGGCCGCGTCGAGCCGGTTGGGGACGAGATCGGTCTCTTCCATCGAGCCCGACACGTCGAGCGCGATCACGATGTCGATGCCTTCCAGCTCGAGGTCGTCGTCGACGCGCGAGGTCTGCGGCCGCGCGAGCGCGAGCCCGACCAGCGCCACCGACGCCAGCCGCAGCGCCATCGGCAGGTCGCGCAAGCGAGCGACCCAGCCGGCGGGACGCGCGCCCAGCTCGGACGCGCGCGAGTAGGTGAGGACGCCGCGCCGCCGCGGCCCGCGCCGCAATCCGGCCCAGAGCACCAGCGCGACGCCGATCGGGATCAGCGCCAGCGCGCCCGCATGCGCGAAACGGAACCCTTCGGCGTTGCGCAGCACCCAGACATAGCCCGCGGTCACGGGCGCCAGCACCGCGGCGATCAGGGCGTAGGGGATCTTGCCGACGGGCATCTTGTCGCTGCGCCTATCCATTCGCTGCCTTCGCCGCGCCGTTCGCCGCCGCGCCGTCGCCGAGCTCGATGTGCGGTCGCGTCGAGTTCACGATCAGGATGGCCGTCTCCAGCGTGCCCCGCGCCTCCGCGGCGCTGGGTGAGATCTTCGCGAACTTCACCAGGTCACACGCCGACAGCCAGCCCTGCACCTCGCCGAGCACCACCTCGCGCCCGGCGCTGCGCCGCAACTCGGCGACCAGCTCGTCGGTGGTCAGCTCCAGCGAGTCGAAGCCGAAGCGCGCGCCCAGGTATTCGCGAATGACCTCGGACACGGCGAAGTAGAACGGCCGGTTGTCAGCGTTCTCCAGGAAGCCGTACGCGCCCAGGCGATCCAGCTTCTCCAGCGCGACTTCGTGCGCGGGCCGCGGCGGCGGCCCGGGGCGCAGGAGCACGCGCCCGCGCAGCTTGCGCACGATCAGCCAGGTGAGCAGGCCGCCGATGAGCGCCGCGAGCAGGCCGCCCGCGATGTAGGCGAGCAGCAGATCTTGTTGTTGCACGGGTACGGGCGGCGCGATGTCTTTCAGCGCCGGCTCGGGCTCGTTGGCGATCAGGCTGGCGATCTTGATCGCGATCGCCGTCGTCTTCGCCGTGCGGATCTCGCCGCCGTTGCCCAGGTAGGTCACTTCGACGGACGGGATCTCGGCCGGGCCTGGTTCATAGGCCGCGATGACCAGCGTGAACTCGCGGCGCATCTTGCCGTCGCCGAGGTCCTGCTCGTTCTCCTTGCGCTCCAGCACCGAGAACGGATCGAGCGTGATGGCGCCCGGCAGGTTCATCGCGACGCCGCGTCGGCCGATCGCGGTGATCGTCAGGTTGATCGGATCGCCGACGTGCGCCTCGGTCTTGTCGACGCGCGCCGTGACCGTGGGCGCGTCGGGATCGCTGGCGGCCGCGGCGGCGCCGGCGTCCGCGATCCGAGCGGCGGCCGGCGCGGGCGCGTCGGCGCGCGCCATCGGCGCCGTGCCCACGACGACCAAGGCAGCGGCGAGCGCGGCCACCCGCCAGCCGATCCTTTGCGGCGAAGCCCGCCGCATCAGTGGCGCAGCCTCCGCGCGCGCGCCTCGAAGAAGCTGGTCAGCGCCGGCAAGTACGGCCGGTCGGTGCGCACGTTGACCGTGTCCATGTCCAGCCGGCGGAACAGCGACGTGCGCGCCTCGGTGGCGCGGCGCGCGTCGGCCGCGAAGCGGCGCGCCTCGGGACCGCTGGTGTCGAACAGCACCACCTCGCCGGTCTCGGGATCTTCCAGGTCGAGGAAGCCGACGTCGGGCAATCCCTCTTCGAGCGGATCGGTGACCGACACCGGGATCAGGTCGTGCCGCCGCGCGGTGATGCGCAGCGCGCGCTCGTACGAGCTCGGCGACGCGAGAAAATCCGACACCAGGAACGCGACCGCGCGCCGGCGCGCGATGCGCGCCAGGAACTGCAGACCGACCTTGAGATCGGTGCGCGGGCTTCGGGGCGTGAACGACAGGATCTCGCTCACGACGCGCAGCACGTGCTTCTTGCCTTTCTTCGGCGGCACGAAGCGCTCGACGTCGTCGGTGAAGATGATGAGCCCGACGCGGTCGTTGTTCTTGATCGCCGAGAACGCCAGCACCGCCGCCAGCTCGGCGGTCAGCTCGCGCTTTTCCTGATCGCGCGA
>CAZNCQ010000580.1:0-2601 GCA_964571275.1 uncultured Myxococcales bacterium | reverse complement strand
GCCGCCCGGCGCGCGAGGCCGTGCAGATCCTCGTCGGCCAGCGATTCAATCCACGGTCGCTCGTCGTCGGCACGCCCCGGCGTCGGGGCACCGGTCGTCGTTGCGGGGTTGGTTGCAGGGTTGGTAGCGGGCTTGGTCGCGGCCGTCTCGGCGGCTGCGGAATCGACGGTCATCTCGCGGCTCCTTCCTTCACGGGTCGCTCGCCCCAGCGGGGCATCAAGTCTTGCGGCAGGCCGACGTGGTCCAGGATGCGCGCCACCACGGTGTCGAGCAGCTCGTCGACGCCGGCCGGTTTCGAGTAGAACGATGGGGACGCCGGCAACACGACGGCTCCGGCGCGCGTCACCGTCACCATGTTCTCCAGGTGAATCAGCGACAGCGGCGTCTCGCGCACCACCAGCACCAGACGCCGCCGCTCTTTCAGCATCACGTCGGCGGCGCGGCCGATCAGGTTGTCGGAGATGCCGTGCGCGATGCGCGCGAGCCCACCGGTCGAGCAGGGTACGACCACCATCGCCTCCCAGCCCGCCGAGCCCGACGCGAACGGCGCGCGAAAGTCGCGCAGGCCGTAGCGCGCGAACGGATAGTCCGGCACGGCGCCGATCTCGTGGTTCCAGACCTCGGCGCCCGCGGAAGAGAAGCAGAGCCCGACCTCGACCGCCGCCGGATCGCGCGCCACCAGCGCCGCCAGCGTGTCGAGCAGCCGGCGCGCGTAGATCGATCCCGACGCGCCTCCGACCGCGACCACCAGCTTGACACGCGCGCGCGCGGTCCCGCTCATGACGCCGTCACCAGCGTGGCAATGCCCGACGGAAATAGCGCCTGCGCGTCGACCTGCGCAAAGCCGATCTCGCCCAGGAGAGCCGCGTACTCGCCGCGGCTGCAGAAGCGTTCGATCGACCGCGGCAGATACCGGTAGGCGTCGCGGTCGCCGGTCACCGCCCACCCGACGAGCGGCAGCACGCGGCCGTTGTAGATCTTGTCGAAGAAGAAGCGCGTCTTCTCGGGCCGAAAGAACTCGAGGATCGCGACGCGCCCACCGGGACGCACCACGCGGCGCAGCTCGCGCATCGCGCGCGGCAGGTCGGCGAAGTTGCGCACGCAGAACGCGGAGAACGCGGCGTCGAACGCGCCATCGCGATAGGGCAGGCGGTGGCCGTCGGCGGCGTGCGTGTCGATCACCGCGCCGTCGCGGATCTTGCGCCGGCCCACGCGCAGCATCTCGCGCGCAAAGTCGGCGGCGGCGACGCGCGCGCCGGGGATGCGCCGCACGAGCTCGACCGCGCCGTCGAGCGTGCCCGCGCCCAGATCCAGGACGCGCGGGTGCTCACCGGCGTCCTCGGCGAGCCAGCGGATCGCCTTGCGCCGCCAGAGCACGTCGATGCCCGCCGACATCACGCGATTGGCGGCGTCGTAGCGCGTGGCCACGCGATCGAACATGCCCCTCACATCCGCCCCTTCCGCGGCCAAGCTCGCCATCGCTAGTGCACCGCCGTCGAAATAGCGTCAACGATCCGCCGACAAGCCCGTGGTCCCGCAAGGCGCGACGAGGGCGCATAGCCGAAGTTACGTAACCGAGGAGCAACGCAGCGGGGCCGCGGGATCGTCGGCGCCGCGTTGACGATATTTCGACGGCGGTGCACTAGAGCCCCAGCTCCTTCCAGAGCGCGTCGACGCGAGCGATCACGTCGGGGCGCATCTTCAAGACCTCGGGCCACTCGCGCGTGAAGCCTTCGTCCTTCCACTTGCGGGTGGCGTCGACGCCCAGCTTGCCGCCAAAGCCGAACGCCTGCGACGCGTGATCGAGCACGTCGATCGGCCCCTCGGCGAAGAAGACGTCGCGCTTGGCGTCGATGTTGTTCAGCGCGCGCCACGCGACCTCGGCCACGTCCTGCACGTTGACGTCGTCGTCGACGACGATGATGCACTTGGCGAACATCATCTGCCCCATGCCCCACAGCGAATGGCAGATCTTGCGCGCGTGGTGCGGGTACTCCTTGTGGATCGAGACGATGCACAGGTTGTGGAAGCACCCCTCGATCGGCAGGTTCATGTCGATGATCTCGGGGAACGTCATCTGCAAGAGCGGCAGGAACAGCCGCTCGGTCGCCTTGCCGAGCCACGCGTCTTCTTGCGGCGGCGGCCCCACCACCGTCGTCGCGTAGATCGGGTTCTCGCGCCGGGTGATCGCGGTCAGGTGGAAGGTCGGGTAGTCGTCGGCCAGCGAGTAATATCCGGTGTGGTCGCCGAAGGGCCCCTCGCGCCGCAGCGGTTCGTCGACGTCGACGTAGCCTTCCAGCACGAAGTCGGCCGACGCCGGCACCTCGAGATCGTTGGTCTTGCAGCGAACCATCTCGACCGGCTTTCTGCGCAGGAAGCCGGCGAACATGAACTCGTCGATGCCGTCGGGCAGCGGCGCGGTCGCCGCGTAGGGCAGGATCGGATCGCCGCCCAGCGCCACCGACACCGGCATCCGCTTTTGCCCCAGCTCCTGGTAGCGGCGCATGTGCCGCCGCCCGGTCTTGTGCAGCTGCCAGTGCATGCCCGTCTCGCGCGGGCCGTAGACCTGCATGCGGTAGCAGCCGACGTTGCGGGAGCCTT
>CAZNCQ010000579.1:0-2606 GCA_964571275.1 uncultured Myxococcales bacterium | reverse complement strand
CCCGCGAGGAAATCTCGCGCCTGGGCGCCGAGGCCGTGCTCGACTCGCCCCTCGACGATCGTCGCCTGCTGTCGGCGGCCGAGCGGCTGGCGCCCCTACTTCGCGGCTTCGACGTCGACTTGGAGTCATTCGGTTCTTCATTTCACTAAGGGTCACTCCGACCCCGAACCGTCTTCCAAGGCGGTCGCCTGCGCGCGAGCTGCTGACGGACCGCATCCAGCACGACCTGGACGTCCGGCTTGAACGCGATCGGAACGTCCAGCCGTACCGGGAGCATCTGGTCGTTCACGGCTGTGACGACCAGAACCGGCAAGCTCGCCCACCGACGGGATTTTCGCAGCCTCTGAAGGACCTCGATCCCCCTCATCCTCGGCATGAGCAAGTCGAGGACCAGGAGATCCGGAGCCCGGGTGCGGCCCTTTGCGGCGTCATCCAGCAGGGCCAGCGCCGCTTCGCCTGTTCGAGCGTCGACGACATCGCACCCCTCCTCCTCCAGCGTCTCGGCCAGCGCCGCGCGAAAATCGTCGTCATCGTCGACGACGAGCACGGTCGCATCTATGCGGTTGGTGTCCGACCGTGTTGCCATTTTTGCCAGGCGTCGACGGCCGCCAAACCGTCGGCGATGAGGCCTGCGGTCATCGCCTGCGCCGGTCCGTCGTCGATGGGAAGCTGACTGACGGCATCCAGGAGACCGGAGACTCGACCGAGGCGGTTCAGGAGGTCAACCGGTGCGCGCGCGACGATCGCCAGTTCGAGCGATGTCTTGACGGTCCGCAGCAGGTGCCTCATCTCGCTTTGTTTGTCGATGTGTTCGGTTGTTTTGCGCATCGCAGTTCCTCCTTAAATCGAGATCGAAGCTAGCCACGCCCGCCGATCATGACGAAGCGGACGCCAAGGCGTCCGTAGACGCGCAAGAGGTGTGCGCCGCTTCGGCCATCGCCGAGCAGTCGCGAGGCGTCGTCGGCCGAGACCACCGGACGGCGGTCGACGTCGAGAATCACCTCGCCTGGCAGCAGGCCGGCGCGGCCTCCCGGGCTGTTGGCGGCCACGTCGGTGATGGCGGCGCCCCGAGCCCCGGGCGGTAGGCCGAGTGAACCGGAGAGCTCCGGCGTCAGGGTTTGAAGCGACAGCCCGAGCTTTGGCGCTTCCTTTCGCTCGTCGGCGTCGCCAGGCGAAGGAGTGAGGGTGGCCCGGAGCGGCCTCGAGCTTCCGTCTCGAAAAACGGTGACGTCGACACGAGCGCCAATGGTGCGGGACGAGACGTAGTCGACCACATCGGCGCTGGCCTTGATCCCCTCAGCGTCGAGCTTCGTGATCACATCGCCCGGTTTGACTCCGGCGACCGCCGCTGGACTGCCCGGGGTCACCTCCGCGACGTAAGCTCCTTGGGCGGGCATGCCTCGTCCGAGCGCTTGCTTGCCTGCGTCATCGAGGCTGTCCAGATCGCGAACGCTGACCCCCAAGAACGGATAGCGCACCCGACCATCCTTGATCAGCGCCTCCGCAACTCGCCGCACCTCGTTGATCGGCACGGCGAACCCATACGCACCACCCGCGCCCGTCCTGATCAGCGTGTTGAGCCCGACGACGTCGCCATCCAGGTTCACGAGCGGCCCGCCCGAGTTACCCGGGTTGATCTTGGCGTCGGTCTGGATGTAATGGCGCACGCGATCGCCGGACATCTGCACGAGCCGGCCGACGTGGCCCTTACCGCTGACGATGCCAGCCGTCACGGTCTGCTCGAGACCGAGCGGGCTGCCTATCGCGAGGACCCACTCACCCACCTCGATCCCGTCGGAATCACCGAGGCGCGCCGACACCAGGTTCTTAGGGACTCGTTCCAGGCGGACGACGGCAACGTCCGTCCGCTTGTCCCGTCCGATCAGCTTCGCGGGGATCTCCTGCCCATCCGAGAGCGTCACCTTAATCTCGGCGGAGCCATCCACCACGTGGCTGTTCGTTACGACATTGCCGGCGCCGTCGATGATGATGCCGGACCCCGTTCCGGAGACAGGCCCAGGCAGGCCCGGACCTGGAGAGTCGGGCCGTTCGCCGAAATCGAAGAAGCGCCGAAAGAACGGCGTCGCGTTGTTGGAGAAGGGATTGCCCTGAGGAAAGCGCTCTCCCTGCGCGAGCGGCGGGCGCCCCGCCCGCACGTCGATCCGAACGACGCTGGGCGCGATGGCCTTGGCCGTCGCTGCGAACGCCTTGGAGAGGCTCTTCGCTACATCGGACGGCTGCGTGCGCGGTGTGACGGCCGCCGCCGCCGGCATCGCGGCGGCGGGAGCCGGTGCGGGGGCCGCAACGTGTTGCGCCTCTCCAGCGCTTGCGGTCGAGGTCAGACCCTTCCCCTGGCAGGACCCCAACATGCCGGCGATGCCGACCATCCCGATGATCTCGTGGCTTCGAAGTCTCATGCTCCTTCCTCTTTTCGTTCCAGGCTCTTGTGACCGCCTCTTTCGTTGCGGCCGAATAATCAACGCGCTCGAATCGACGAGGTCAACGCTCTCAATGCTCGTGCGGCTCTTGAACGTGCGTCCGAGAGCGGAAACCATGCGCCGGTCCAATTTCATCCCGCCCTGGGCTCAGGAAGAATTCCGACGGTA